>JABDJO010000041.1 GCA_013002465.1 Silicimonas sp.
GCCTCAGAATCCGACGTCGCGTGACGTAAGTTCGGATTCCGCTTTTTCGCCAAAGACCTGAATTCCGCCGCTGATCGAGGCCATGACCAGAAAAGTCATGCCCAGTATCCCCGACAACAGCACAACCCAATCAACAGTGGTGTTGCCGTCTTCGTCTTCGATCAGGTCCTTGGCGCTTTCTGCCAGTTTTGTTGAGAAACGCCGGGTCATGTCAATTCTCCCAAACCTATTACGGTGTGCTGTGCCGTTTGTGTCCTAACTCTCAGCTACTGCACGCCCGTGCCCGGAATGTGGCGCGGGTGGGTCTTGTCTTGGCCCAATGTTTCCAATTCCGTTCTAAATCACCCCGGAAAGCGAGTTGCTGTTCGAACCCTGGATACGCACTGGCTGAATCTCGCCGATCCTGATTCGCGAGGTCTGCACATGAACTGCATGAAGATATTCGGATTTTCCGACCATCTGGCCGGCAAACCGGCCCGGCTTTTCAAACAGCACCTTCACCTCGCGCCCAACCATCGCGTCCTGCGCTGCCCGCTGCTGCTGGCTCAATAATCCCTGCAAACGTTGCAACCGTGCGTCCTTGACATCTTCCTCGACATGGGACCGCTCGGCGGCAGGGGTGCCGGGGCGTGGCGAATACTTGAAGCTATAAGCCTGGCCATAACCAACCTCGTGGACCAATGCCATTGTGTCTTCGAAATCCGCATCGGTTTCGCCGGGAAATCCGACAATGAAATCGCCCGACAGAAGAATATCGGGGCGCGCCACCCGGATACGTTCAATCAGACGGATGTACTCCTCGGCGGTGTGCTTGCGGTTCATCGCCTTCAGCACCCGGTCCGACCCCGACTGAACAGGAAGATGCAGATAGGGCATCAGCTTTTCAACCTCGCCATGTGCCGCGATCAGCGCGTCGTCCATGTCATTGGGATGACTTGTGGTGAACCGGATACGCTCCAACCCGTCGACCGCGGCAAGTTCGCGGATCAATCCGGCCAAACCGCCCTCGTGGCCGTGATAGGCATTCACGTTTTGCCCCAACAAGGTGATCTCGCGCACCCCGCGTTCGACCAGATCGCGCGCTTCGCCCATGATACGCTCGGCCGGGCGCGATACTTCGGCCCCCCGCGTATAGGGCACCACGCAAAACGCACAGAACTTGTCGCACCCTTCCTGCACCGTCAGAAACGCCGTCGGCCCGCGCGCCGCCTTCGGGCGCTTGGCAAGATGATCGAACTTGTCCTCTTCGGGAAACTCGGTATCCAGCGCCTTTTCCCCGGCCCTGGCCTTTGCCTCCAGTTCGGGCAGCCGGTGATAGCTTTGCGGACCCACCACCAGATCGACCATGGGCTGGCGCGCCATGATCTCGGCACCCTCGGCCTGAGCCACGCAACCGGCAACACCGATCTTCAGATCCGGATTGGCCTCTTTCAGCGGGCGAAACCGGCCCAGTTCCGAATAAACCTTCTCGGCGGCCTTCTCGCGGATATGACAGGTATTCAACAGGATCATGTCGGCGTCATCAGCACTGTCCGTCGCCACATAGCCTTCGGACGCAAGCGCCTCGCCCATGCGCTCGCTGTCATAAACGTTCATCTGGCAGCCATAAGTCTTGATAAACAGCTTCTTTGGCGCGGACATGGATACACCCTCAATTCAAGCCCCGCGTCCTACACGCCCGTCACGCGCTTGCCAAGGGCCGCACAGCCGTGGAATAGATGCCGATCGAGGGGACCAGACAACCAACCATGCGATTTTCCGGATTGAACGAACTTCTGGGTCACCCGGCGATTACCGGGGCGAAGGGACCGGTGGCAATCATCATCGCGGAAGACGATGTTGAAGTCGATGCCACGATCCGCCACCACAAGGGCCTCGGGTTCAACCAGATCCTTCTGTTCGCCCCCGAAGAACTCACATTGGCCAGCGACAGCGAGGCACAGGTCCTGCGCGTCGATTTCCCGACCATGAAACTCAATGCAGCCGTCGAAATCGTGAACGCCGTGATTCCGGCCCTGCCCGAGAAGACCTGGGTCTACTACTGCTACAACGCCGAATTCCTGTTCTACCCGTTCTGCGAAACCCGCAGCATCGGCGAACTTCTGGCCTTTCACACCGAAGAACGCCGCTTTGCCATGCTGACCTACGTTGTCGATGTCTATGCGGGCGACCTCAACCGCGCAGACAACGCCGTGTCGCTGAAAGACGCCCACCTCGACAAATCGGGATACTATGCACTGGCCCGAAGCGGAGACTTCGGACCAAAGGACAGACAACTGGACTTTTTCGGCGGTCTGCGCTGGCGCTTTGAAGAACACATCGAAGAAATCCGCCGCCGCATCGACAGGATTTCCCTGGTGCGGTCGCGCCCAGGGATCCGACTTCGCGCTGACCACACCTGGTCTGAAGAAGAACTGAACACCTATTCCTGTCCCTGGCACCACAATCTGACGGCAGCTGTCGTGTCATTCCGCACCGCCAAGGCCCTGCGCATCAATCCGGCCAGCCGCTTTGACATCAACACATTCCGCTGGCACAACTCGGTCGCCTTCGAATGGCACTCCCAGCAACTTCTGGAACTGGGCCTCATGGAACCCGGTCAGTGGTTCTGAGCCACCACTCGAAATCGACGAAACTCACCTTTCTTCTTGGCAAAAGTATCCCGGGGTGAGCCCGCAGGGCGAGGGGCAGCGCCCCTAAATCGACAATCGCCGACCGTAAAGAAAAAGCCCGATCAAACAGGCCACACCGACAAAGGCATAGGCCGCCAGAATGGTCTGAATATCCGAATACGGCATCTCACCCACTTCGGACGCGGTGACCGACGCCAGATAAAGCGACACCGCAAACAAAACCCGCCCCACCAGACTTTTCAGCGACAGATAGGTGGCGCGCACTTCGTCGCTCAACTCGGGCTGGATACGGGCGATGATGAAGGGGCGCGAGAAACTGTCAGGCACCATCCGAAACAGCAATAGCCCGATCGCAAGCGCACTGCCGGTCAGGGCCAGCCCCGCGACCAATGCGATCTGGATACCGAACGCCAGAAACAGGATGCCCCGCAACCCGATCCGCCTTCGCAAACCCGGAGCGATCCATGACGTTGCAATCGACAACAGCATCATCGCGCTTGTCACAGCGCCACTGACAAGGGGCGCCTCGGAATTGAACCCGACGCCTTTCAATGCCTCCAGAATGAAGGGTTGGCCAAAGATGAACGGCAAATGGCTGAACCCATACATCAACACCGAAATTCCAAAAAGCCAGACCAACTCCGGCTTCACCAGGGCCGCGCGCAATACTTCCTTGCGACCGGCCAGGGCCGCGGCCAGCGGCTTGGCATGGGTGGGCTCAGTCAGCCGCAACGTGATCGCGACAAGCGCCAGATAGGCCAGTGCGGTCACCACGAAAGGAAGCCGGATATCCAAAAGCGCCATCGCGCCTCCGGTGACGGCCGAAATCGCCAGCGCGGCAAAGTTGAACCGCCAGGCGCGCAATTCTTCCGCCTCGACATCGCCCGCGCGCCCCTCTTCGGCAAGCGACTCGTAAAGGAACGACGTGTCGGTCCCGCTGGCAAAGGCGATGTGTGCCCCAAGGGCCGCCTGGCCCAGGGCAAACACCCAGAAATTGCCGCCCATTACGAAAAGCACACAGGCCAGCAACCCAATGAAAGCGCTTGCAAGAAGCGTGAACCGCCGCCCCAGCCGATCCGACAAATAACCCGAAGGCACCTCTAGCACCGTGGTCGAAATGTCATAGACAGCGTATAGCAGGATCGCTTCGGCCGCCGACAACTCGGCCTGGAAATACAGAAACCAGATCGCCTGCCAGAACGGCAGGTTCTGGAAAAACTTGAACCAGGGATACAGCGCGATGTTGCGCTCTGCCGGTGTCATCGGCCAAGCGCCGCATCAAAAGCATCGACCGGGAACACGGGCGCTAGAATTGCCCGCAATTCCTGTCGGCGGGGATGGCCCGGGTTGGCAAAGGTAAAGCACACATAGTCTTCAACTATCGCCGCCTGCTGTTCATAGCCAAGCGAAAAAAACGCCGCCTCTCCCGGTCCGGAATAATAGGGATCGGCCAAGCGCCAGCTTTCGGCAACTGCCCGAAAGGGCGAATACCCGGTGCGGTCGCGGTTCTGCCACTGCCAGACATGGGTCAATTCGTGGGCAAGAACCAGTGCTTGTGGCACCCGCAACTGATCCGGCCAGTTGATCACCATGTCGCTGGAATAAAGCCCGCTTTCGAAATGCACCCGGTTTCGAAAGGCAAAGGCCTGCGGCGGTTGCGCGCCACGCGGCTGCGGTGTGCGCACGCAAGCCTGGCCGGTGCCTTGCACCCGCGTGATCCTGGCCACTTTCGTCCTGTAAAGCGGTGTAATGCCAATGCCCTGCGCGACGGACACCTTTGATCTGTCCAACGAAGGACCAAACAGATCCGCTGCGAACTTGTCCTCGGCGGGCGTCAGCGGGCGATTGCAGGCGCCAAGTACGACAAGACCTGCCAAGACCCCGAGCCACCGACCCAGACTTCGCATCAAAGCATCGACGGCACGACCAGGTCCGGCGGGCGGTGGCCGTCGTCGAAGGTCTTGATGTTGATGATCACGCGCTCGCCCATCTCGACCCGCCCCTCGACGGTGGCCGATCCCATGTGCGGCAGCAGTACGGCATTCGGCAACTCGCGCAGCCTTGGATTGACCTCAAAGCCATGTTCGAACACGTCAAGCCCGGCCCCCGCGATCTCGCCGGCGCGCAGCATCCGGGTCAGCGCGTTCTCGTCGATCACCTCCCCGCGCGAGGTGTTCACGATCACCGCAGTCGGCTTCATCAGTTTCAAACGGCGCGCGTTCATCAAATGAAAGGTCGACGGCGTATGCGGGCAATTGATCGACACGATATCGACCCGGCTGACCATCCGGTCCAGGCTTTCGCGATAGGTCGCCCCCAGTTCTTCCTCGGTTTCCGGGCGCAGCCGGCGCCGGTTGTGGTATTCGACCGGCATTCCGAAGGCTGCGGCACGGCGCGCGACGGCCTGGCCGATCCGGCCCATGCCAAGGATCCCCAGGCGCCGCCCGCCAAGCCGCCCGCCCAGGTTCGCCGTCGGTGCCCAGCCCGTCCAATCGCCCTTTTGCATGATGGCCTGACCCTCTGGTATCCGCCGGGTGACAGCCAGAATCAGCGCCATGGTCATGTCGGCCGTATCCTCGGTCACGACACCGGGTGTATTCGACACCAGGATGCCGCGCTGGCGGGCGGTGGCCACGTCGATATGATCGACACCGGCCCCGAAGTTGGCAATCAGCTTTAACTGGTCTCCGGCCTGCGCCAGCAGACCCGCGTCAATCTGATCGGTCAGGGTCGGCACCAGCACATCGGCGGATTTCACCGCCGCTACCAGGGCGTTACGCGACATCTTGGTGTCGTCGGTATTCAGCGTGACATCGAACAATTCGCCCAGACGACGTTCGACCGGTTCGGGCAAACGACGCGTTATCACCACATTCAGGCGCTTTTCCGGCATTGTGCCTGTTTCTCCCGTCTTTTCTTAGGCGCGTGTTACTGGCAAAGTGGCAAGGAACCGAAGTCGGCACAAGACGCCATTCTCGAAGGCGCGCGAAAACGGGCAGTGAAACCATGAGACAACAGGCTTTTGCAATCCTCACCCTCTGCGCCCTGGCCTCCTGGGCCTCGGCCAGCGAACGCGGCAAGGTCACGAACCTGCCCATACCGCGCTATGTGTCGCTGAAGGCCGATGAAGGCAACGTGCGCCGTGGTCCGTCGTTGTCGCATCGGATCGACTGGGTCTTCAAGCGCCGCAACATGCCCCTTGAGGTCACCGGAGAGCACGGCCATTGGCGCCGGGTCCTGGACCGGGACGGGCAAGGCGGCTGGGTTCACTATTCGCTGCTGTCCGGCGCGCGCCATGTCATTGTCGAAACCGACCTGACCCCGATGCGCGTCAAGCCTTCGCCCGATGCCCCGGTCAATGCCTACGCAGAAGCCGGAGTGGTCGCCCGCCTTGGCAACTGCTCGCTGGACTGGTGCCGGATCAATGTCGGGCGAAGCCGGGGATGGGTCGAAAAGTCCGTGCTCTGGGGCGTGAAACCGGACGAACTGCGCGAATGACCAATTTGCAAATAAATGCACTTGACCTCAAGTTGACTTGAGGAACTATCCCTCAGGGCGCAATCACAATTAGTCAGGAGTTTCGCCATGACCGCCGCCCGCCTTGAACACGTCAACATCACCGTATCCGACCCCCAAAAAACCGCCAGCTGGATCGAGCGCGTCTTTGGTTGGAAAGTCCGGTGGGAAGGCCCGGGTTTGCAAACCGGCTATACGATTCATATCGGATCGGACGACAGCTATGTCGCGCTTTTCACCTATCCCGAAACACCCGAACCCAAGAACAACAGCTATGTCACAAAGGGCGGGCTGAACCACTGGGCCGTCGTGGTCGATGACCTTGATGCCACGGAAGAAAGGGTCAAGGCCGAAGGCTTTGAGCCGATCAACCACGCCGATTACGAACCCGGCCGTCGTTTCTATTTCCATGACGCCGACGGGATCGAAGTCGAGGTTGTCGAATACGCCTGATAAAAAGAATTGCCGCATCCACGGTCTGGGTCTATGGGTCGAATTATGCCCGAGGCTCAGATCACCCAATCCGACCGTACCGTCGGTGGTCAGGCCCGAGTCCTTTTGGGGCTCGGTTTGCCGCTTGTGGGCAGCCAGTTGGCGCAGATGGCAATCGTAACCACCGACACGGTGATGATCGGCTGGTACGATATTCCGTCGTTGGCGGCCCTGTCGCTTTCGGGGTCGGTCTGGTTCATAATCTTTGTCCTCGGCGCCGGGTTCGCCTGGGCCGTGATGCCATTGGTGGCCGCGGCCCTTGGGCGCGACGACGAACGCGAAGTACGCCGCTCGACCCGGATGGGGCTTTGGCTGTCGGTGTTCTATGGGCTGCTGGTGACGCCCTTGTTCCTCAACATGGAGCCGATTTTCCTTTTGATGGGCCAGGACCCCGAAGTCGCGCGACTTGCGGGCATTTATCTGGTCTGGCTGGGCGCCGCCATGGTTCCGGCCCTTCTGGTCAACGTCATGCGCAGCTATCTTTCGGCCGTCGAATTGCCTCACATCGTGCTTTACGTGACCCTTTTCGGCACCGGGCTGAATGTCGTCCTGAACTATGCCCTGATCTTCGGCAACTGGGGCGCACCCGAACTTGGCATCATGGGGGCCGGCATCGCCTCGTTGACCGGCAACGTCATCTCTTTCGTTCTATTGGTCTTTTTTGCGGTCCGCGCCCGGCCCGAGCATGAACTGTTCCGCAACCTCCACAAGCCGGACTGGGAGTTCTTTGCCCGCGTCTTCAAACTGGGCCTGCCGATCGGGCTTACCGTTTTCGCCGAAACCGGGCTTTTTGCCGCGTCGACCGTCATGATGGGATGGGTCGGTACGATTGCCCTTGCCGCCCACGGCGTTGCTCTGCAGATCGCCAGCCTGACCTTCATGATGCACCTCGGCCTTAGCCAGGCCATCACCGTGCGCGCCGGTCGTGCCTGGGGGCGCCAGGATCGCGAGCTGCTGAAAGCGGCAAGCCAGGCGGCCATGATCCTGTCGCTGATCGTGGCTGCCGCGACCGTCGTGTTGTTCCTTAGCATGCCGAATTTCCTTGTCGGCCTTTTCGTTGACCCCGGCGACCCACAGCGTCCCGCGATCCTGGCGGTTGGCGCCACGCTTTTGGGTATGGCGGCGCTCTTTCAGCTTGTGGATGCCGGTCAGGTCATGGCCCTTGGCATGTTGCGCGGTGTGCAGGACACGCGCGTGCCCATGGTGATCGCCGTCGTCAGCTATTGGCTGATCGGCCTGCCTGTCAGCTATTTGTTCGGGTTCACCCTTGCCATGGAAGGTGTCGGCATCTGGCTTGGCCTGACCGTGGGGCTGGCCTGCGCCGCCGTCCTGATGCAAACCCGATTCTGGACCCGTTACACCCGACCGGTCTGATCATCCCGTCCAAACTTGCACCACAACAGGCGATATTTCCCCTTTCGCCCGATCAACCGAGCGGTTTACGCTTGACCAGACGCGCGCGACCAACAGGGGAGGACGCAAAATGCGGTTGGGGATCATTCTCGCAGGTTTTCTTGCGATTTCGACACCGGCAATGGCTCAGTCCATCGGACTTCTGATTGGGAACGAGGATTATCAGTCCATCCGCGACGTTCGCCGGGCCGATAATGTCGTCAGACCGGCCCGCAGACTGGGCCGGATCGGGTTTGAAACCGTGTCCCGCCGCGATGCCTCGTTCGAGGACATACAGTGGGCGCTCTCCGAATTCGGGCAGATGGTCGAACAATCCGACACCGTGGCAATCGTGCTGGCCGGGCGCTTTGTGCATTCGGCAACCGAAACCTATTTCCTGCCTGTCGAGGCCCAGCCGGGGTCGCTGGTCACGCTGCCGGGCCGGTCGTTGCCTATGTCGACCGTTCTGGCTTGGCTTGCCTCGAAACCCGGCCAGTCTGTGTTGGTCCTGGCCACGGAACGCGGCACATCCGAACCGGGGGCATTCCTGACCGACGGAATCGGAGAATTCGCCGTCCCCGAGGGCGTTACGGTTCTGGTTGGCAATCCGCGCTCTGCCGTGCGGTTTCTTGAGGATGTGTTGCCAAGGCGTGGCCGCCCGTTCGTTGGGGCCTCCCGGCAAGTCGGCCTGACAGTGCGCGGCAACGACGACCCAACGGCGGTACTGTTGCCCGACGCCAGAACCCAAAGACCCCGGTCGGCCGAACAGCGTCACGCCGACATCCGCCATTGGCGCGCGGCCAGCAACGCCAACACGGTCGAAGCCTATGAAACCTATATAGAATCCAACCCCCAAGGCGAATTTGTCCGGATGGCGGAGAACCGTATTCAGGCCCTGAACGACACCCCCGAAGCGCGCGCCGAACGGGCCGAGCAAGCGCTTGACCTTTCACGCAACGCGCGCCGTGACATCCAGCGGGATCTTACGCTTCTCAACTATAACACCCGCGGCATCGACGGGATCTTCGGTCGTGGAACCCGGGGCGCGATAAGGGCCTGGCAACGGGATCAACGGCTGACAGAAACCGGGTACCTTGACCGCGACCAGATCACGGAACTTGACGATCAGGCCGAGGCGCGCGCCCGCGAACTTGAGGCCGAAGCCGAACGCCGCCGTCAGGAACTACTGGCCGCCGACCTCGATTACTGGGACCAAACCGGGCGCAACGGCGACGAAGCCGGGCTGCGCGCCTATCTGGAAAAATACCCTGACGGCGAGTTTTCCGAGATCGCCGAAGATCGTCTGGCCAGCATTGAAGAAAACAAGCGCAATCAGGCCACCCGCTTCGACCGGCGTCTCTGGCGCTCGGCCCGCGAGGTGAACTCGATTGCCGGTTACGATGAATACCTGCGCCGCATGCCCGATGGCGCGTTTCGCGCCGAAGCCGTAGCCCGCATCGAAGCTCTTGAGGAAGAACGTGAAAACTCGGCCGAAAACCAGCAGGCGATCCGGGCCGAGCAGGCATTGAGCCTGTCGCCCAGAACACGACAGATCGTCGAAGCCCGGCTGAACGGACTGGGCTTGAAGCCCGGCCCTGTTGACGGCGTCTTTGACGACGACACGCGCCGCGCCATCCGCCGTTATCAATCGGCGCGCAACATGCGGGAAACCGGGTATTTGTCCGAAGCCGTGGTCGTGCAGCTTCTGGCTGACTCGGTGCGTCAGATTTTCCGTTAAAACGTTGGCGGCTGGCCTTTACGGCTATTTCTTGCCCATCTTGGCCAGCTGCTCCTGCATCGCCGCCAACTGCGCCCGAATCGCGTCCAGATCGTCGCCGTCGCCGGTGGCCTTCTCTTCGGCATCGTCCGAACCGCCCTTGTCGGCAAACCCCCCGGTCATCGCCTTCATGAACGCTTCCTGCTGTGCCTTCATGGCTTCGAAACCGGGCATTCCCGCCATCGGGCTCGTCATGCTTTCCATCATCTTCGACTGCCCATCGCGCAGCATGTCAAAGCTCATGGCCAGGAACTGCGGCACCACCGATTGCGCCTGCGTGGTATAGGACCGCACCAGGTCGGTCAGCACTTCAAGCGGCAGCACGTTCTCGCCTTTGCTTTCGTGGTCCGCCACGATCTGCAACAGGTATTGCCGGGTCAGATCGTCACCGCTTTTCAGATCGACAATCTGTACGTCGCGGCCTTCACGGATAAAGGTCGCAATATCGTCAAGCGTCACATAGTCCGAGGTTTCGGTGTTATAAAGCCGTCTGCTGGCATAGCGCTTGATCAGAAGTGGTGTTCCGGACATCGCTGTCCTCCCCGCAATGTGCTGCACTGCAGCTTAAGCGGAAACTCTGCAAAATCAATGTCTTTCTGCGCAGCATTATTTTTCCGCAGCGCAGCAGCGGTGTTCCATGCTGCAGGCTAAAGATCTGAAAAGAAGCCGGTGCCTGCCTTGTCCAGCAACGCCTCGGCCAGTTCGACGCCCATCTTCCCGCCGTCCGCGACCGCACCTTCTCGTTCGCCGGAAAAGGCGGCAGAGCCATCGGTCTTCAGGATCTCGCCCCGGAACCGAAGCCGCTCGCCGTCGATTTCGGCCAGCCCGGCAATCGGCGTCTGACACGATCCGTCCAGGCGGCGAAGAAACGCCCGTTCGACCCCTATCCGGGTCTCGGTGTCCCGGTCGCGAATGGCGTCCAGCAGGGTAGCCGTCGCGTCATCGTCAAGGCGGCGCTCGATCCCGATGGCACCCTGCGCCACCGCCGGCAACATATCGTCCGGCCCGATCGGAGCCGCCGAAATCGTCCGATCCAGCCCCAACCGCCGCAACCCGGCCAAAGCCAGGAAGGTGCCCTTGGCGACACCGTTCTCCAACTTGCCAAGCCGGGTCTGAACGTTGCCGCGAAACTCGACAACCCGAAGATCGGGGCGCCGGTGCAAAAGCTGTGCCCGGCGCCGCAGGCTGGACGTGCCGACGGTTGTGCCTTTTGGCAGATCGGCAAGCGTCGTCCCGTCCAGTGTCACAAAGGCATCGCGCACATCCTCGCGCGGCAGACAGACATCCAGCAGCAATCCTGCGGGCTGATCCACCGGCATGTCCTTCATCGAATGAACCGCCAGATCAATTCCCCTGTCAAGCAGCGCCTCTTCGATCTCCTTGGTGAACAACCCCTTGCCCCCGATCTCGCTCAAAGGACGGTCAAGAACCCGGTCGCCGGTGGTCTTTATGACAACGATCTCGAAGGCTTCGGGCACCAGGTCGAAGGCTTTGCACAGGCGATCACGGGTCTCATGAGCCTGAGCCAGCGCCAGCGGAGAACCACGGGTGCCAATACGAACGGGGCGGGAGGGCGTGGGCAATGTCATGGGCCATGGATACGAACGCCGGGCGGCAATGACAATGCGCTCTATTGACAAGGCGGCAGTGGCTTGGGACCACGGCTTGAACCGGGAAGGAGCCACCGATGTCCGAAAAACTGTTGTTGCGCGCATTGGCGGGCGAAACCCTGGCCACCCCTCCGATCTGGATGATGCGGCAGGCCGGGCGCTATCTGCCGGAATACCGCGCCACCCGTGCCAAGGCGGGCGACTTCCTTTCGCTGTGTTACACCCCCGATCTTGCCGCCGAGGTCACGCTGCAGCCGATCCGCCGGTTTGGCTTTGATGCCGCGATTCTCTTCGCCGATATTCTTCTGGTGCCCCAGGCGCTTGGCGCCGACCTCTGGTTCGTTACCGGAGAAGGTCCGCGCCTTTCGACCATCGCATCCCAGGCCGATTTCGATGCCCTGAAGCCCGCCGATGCCATCCACGACCATCTCGCCCCGGTCTATGAAACCGTCCGCATCCTGGCCCGCGAACTTCCCGACGAAACACCCCTGATCGGTTTCGCCGGTGCCCCATGGACCGTCGCGACCTACATGATCGCCGGTCGCGGCACCCCGGATCAGGGGCCAGCCCACGCGCTGAAGGACGAAAACCCCGTCCTTTTCAAAGCCCTCATCGACCGGATCACCGACGCCACGATCGCCTATCTCTCGGCCCAGATCGACGCCGGTGCCGAGGTCGTCAAACTGTTCGACAGCTGGGCCGGATCGCTAAGGGGCGCGGATTTCGATGATTATTCGCTGAAGCCGCAGAAAAGGATCATCGCCGCTCTAAAGACCCGTCACCCCGACACCCCCGTCATCGCCTTCCCGCGCGAAGCCAAGGATCGCTATGAAGGTTTCGCCCGGGCCACCGGTGCCGATTGCGTCGCGCTCGACAATTCGGTCGATGCGAAATGGGCCGCCACCCATGTTCAGTGCGATGGATGCGTGCAAGGCAACCTTGCGCCGAGCCACATGGTGACCGGCGGTTCCGCGCTTGTTGAAGAAACCCAGGCGATCCTGCGCGCCTTCCGAAACGGCCCGCACATATTCAACCTCGGCCATGGCATCACACCGGATGCCGATCCCGACAACGTGTCCCTGATGATCGAGACCGTCCGCAAGGGCCTCTGACCCTTTCACCTGCTGGAAAATATGCCGGGGTTTGGGGCAGAGCCCCAATCCACAATGAAAATCGCCCCGCCAATTGGCGGGGCGTCCGTTGTTTCGGAACGATCAGTCGGCGGTCAGAAGTGGGGGCTTTTTCTTCGACGAAATCCGCTTGGTCTTCTGCTCGATCCTGAGTTCAAGCTTGCCGTCCTTGACCCCGACCTTGACGATACCGCCCTTGGCCAGCTTGCCGAACAAAAGCTCCTCGGCCAGGGGTTTCTTGATCTCTTCCTGGATCACCCGCGCCAGGGGACGCGCGCCCATCTTGTCGTCATAGCCCTTGTCAGCCAGAACTTCGGCCGCCGGGCGCGTCAGTTCGATATGCACGCCGCGATCCAGAAGCTGCGCCTCAAGCTGCAGCACGAACTTTTCGACGATCTGCAGGATGACCTCTTTCGGCAGGGCCGAGAAGGAAATCACGGCATCCAGACGGTTGCGGAATTCCGGCGTGAATGTCCGCTCGATGGCCGCCGTATCCTCACCCTCGCGCTTGTCGCGACCGAACCCGATGGCGGCCTTCGCCATGTCGGCGGCGCCCGCGTTCGAAGTCATGATCAGGATCACGTTGCGGAAATCGACGGACCGCCCGTTGTGGTCGGTCAGCTTGCCGTGGTCCATCACCTGCAAGAGGATATTGAAGACATCCGGGTGCGCTTTTTCGATCTCGTCCAGCAAAAGCACGCAATGGGGATGCTGGTCGACACCGTCGGTCAACAACCCGCCCTGATCGAACCCGACATACCCCGGAGGCGCGCCGATCAACCGGCTGACCGCATGTTTTTCCATGTATTCCGACATGTCGAACCGCAACAGTTCAACCCCCAGAACATCGGACAATTGGCGCGCAACCTCGGTCTTGCCGACGCCTGTCGGTCCGGCAAACAGATAGTTGCCGATGGGTTTTTCGGGTTCGCGCAACCCTGCGCGGCTAAGCTTGATGGCGCTCGCCAAAGCCTCGATCGCCTTGTCCTGGCCGAACACGACCCGCTTCAGGGCCGCATCGAGGTCCTTCAGAACCGCGGCGTCGTCCTTTGAAACGTTCTTTGGCGGAATCCGGGCGATCTTGGCCACGACATTTTCGATCTGCGGCACGTCAATGGTCTTCCGGCGTTTCTTGATTTCAACCAGGTGTTGCGCGGCACCGGCTTCGTCGATCACGTCAATCGCCTTGTCGGGCAATTTCCGGTCGTTGATATAGCGCGCCGAAAGCTCCACCGCCGTGCGGATCGCATCGTCGGTATATTTGACCGAGTGATGTTCCTCGAAATAGGGCTTCAGACCCAAAAGGATCTTCACGCTGTCATCCACCGTCGGTTCGGTCACGTCGATTTTCTGGAACCGGCGCGACAGGGCACGATCCTTTTCAAAGTGCTGGCGAAACTCCTTATACGTCGTCGAACCCATGCAACGCAGTTTTCCACCCTGAAGTGCGGGCTTCAGCAGGTTCGAAGCATCCATCGCACCGCCAGACGTGGCACCCGCCCCGATCACGGTGTGAATCTCGTCGATAAACAGGATGGCGTCCGGGTGTTCTTCCAGTTCGTTGACAACCGCCTTCAACCGTTCCTCGAAATCACCGCGATAACGGGTCCCGGCCAAAAGCGCGCCCATGTCCAGGGAATAGATCGTCGCGCCCTGCAGCACCTCGGGCGTGGCCTTTTCGACGATCTTTTTCGCCAGGCCTTCGGCAATCGCGGTTTTTCCCACGCCGGGGTCACCTACCAAAAGCGGATTGTTCTTGCGGCGACGGCACAGCACCTGCACGCAGCGTTCAACCTCGTGCTCGCGCCCGATCAGGGGGTCAACGTCACCATTGATGGCCTTGGCATTCAGATCGACGCAATACTTGGCAAGCGCGCTTTCCTTCGCCTCATCCTCGGGCGCCGACACCTCGGCCGCTTCTTCTTCGAAATCCGCCGCCCCCGATACTGATCGGGTTTCCCCGTACGTCGGATCCTTGGCGACCCCATGCGCAATGAAGTTCACCGCGTCATACCGCGTCATATCCTGGGCCTGCAGGAAATAGGCGGCATTCGATTCGCGTTCGGCAAAGATCGCGACTAGGACATTGGCCCCCGACACTTCGCTGCGTCCAGAACTTTGGACATGGATCGCCGCCCGCTGGATCACCCGCTGGAATGCGGCGGTCGGCACGGCTTCAGAGCCTTCGATCTCGGTCACCAGGGTCGAAAGTTCGTCGTCGATGAAATCGTTGAGGGTCTTGCGAAGCTCTTCCAGGTCCACGGAACAGGCCTGCATTACCT
>JABDJO010000068.1 GCA_013002465.1 Silicimonas sp.
CATCCTATGCTGGGCCCTGTCGATCAGGCCTTGCCCGATTTCCTGGAGACCCAATTCGACAGCAACGACGTCGATAGCGATTCACTGGCAAGCATCATATGGCACTTCGAACAGGTGGCGCTCTCGACGCGCAATCCTGCGAAACTGGTGCTGAACTACGCCCGGATGTCGCGCGATCATGCGGGCACTGTCGCCCGGCTCGACGCCTTCCTTGGCACAGAAGCATCGCCCGAATTGCAGGCCGCAATCACACAAGCCACCGATTTCGGCGCGATGAAAACCCGCGCCGCCGATTTCGCGCCCGAAGCCAACAACGATCTCTGGCACGACGACAAGGCGTTCTTTGCCGGCGGGCGCTCGGGCCATTGGCGCGAGGCCTTCACCGACGACCAGATCGCGGCCTATCACGCGGCCTTCGAAAGCCTGCTGCCCGACCCGGGCTTGCGTCACTGGATCGAAACCGGAGAGGGGAATGTCTGAGGCGCTGTCGGGTGCCCTGGCAACCGACGGTATCTGGCTGGTCGCTATCGGGGCAATCCTCGCAGGCATCGTGCGTGGCTTTACCGGATTTGGCACCGCATTGGTCTTTTTGCCATTCGCCGCACAGGTTCTGGGTCCGTTCGAAGCCATTGCCGCCATGATGGTCAAGGACGTGATCGCGCCACTGATGCATGTGCCGCGTGCCTTGAAGGACGGCCAGCCAAAGGACGTGCTGCGCCTTGGCGGCGGCGCCTTGTTCGCGGTTCCTATCGGGGTCTGGATCCTGTCTCTGGTCGACCCGGTGGTCTTTCGGTGGGCGGTCTCGCTGGTGGCGCTTGGTCTTCTTGTCCTGCTGATCTCGGGGCTGCGGTATCGGGGGCAATTGACACCACGCCTTGTCGTGGGCACCGGCGCGCTTGGCGGGTTTTTCGGAGGCTGCGTCGGCTTGCCGGGTCCACCCGTCATCATGCTTTATATGGCCTCGACACTGCCTGTTACGGCGGTGCGTGCAAATCTGACCCTTTACCTCATCTTGGCTGATATCATCCTTTTGGGTGTGCTGGCCGTGAAGGGCCTTTTGGTGTCTTCCGCCCTTGCCATCGGCGCGATCATGATCCTGCCTTATCTTTTCGGAAACTGGTTTGGAGCCTGGCTATTCCGGCCCGAAGCGGAACATGTCTATCGCTGGATCGCCTATGCGGTTATTGCGGGGTCTGCCATTCTTGGCCTGCCGGTCTGGTCCTAGCCTGGTGTCCCCCAATGCCCGGGAATGCGACGAATGACAGACGCCCTGACCCTCGCCATGCACATCCCGGGCTTGCCCTGGCTTGTGGTGATCAGCCTCGGAGCTGGCCTGATCTATGGCTTTGCCGGGTTTGGCGCCGCTCTGGTCTATATGCCGCTCTCTACCGTATTTCTTTCACCTCCGCTTGCCGTGGCAACCATGTCGGTGACCGCAATCGGGTCGATCTTCACGGTGCTGCCCCAGGCCTGGGCGGCGGCGAACCACCGCGCCGCCCTGACCATGTTGGCGGCGGCTCTGGTCTGTACGCCTTTTGGTCTTTGGGCGTTGCAGATCGTCGATCCTCAAGTGATCCGCTGGACGGTTAGCACCCTGGTTGTCGCGACGCTGGTTCTGTTGATCTCGGGCTGGCGGTATCAGACGACGCCGGGGCCAAAAAGCTGGACCGCTGTGGGTTCTGGCGTTGGCCTCATGGGTGGGGCAACCGGCCTCAATGGCCCGATCCTGATCCTGTTTCAGCTTGCCGGTAAGGACAACATGGCCCAGGTGCGCGCCAACAGCATCGTCGTGCTGACGCTTTCGGGGCTTAGTTTCATGCCCATCCTTCTGGCACAGGGCGCTTTACCCAAGGGCGCAATCGCGCTCGGTATGCTGTTGTTGATCCCCTACGGGCTCGGAGGCTATCTTGGCCGCAAGCTGTTTCGCCCCGAGATCGGCCATATCTATCGCAGGATCGCCTATGCGGTGATCGCTGGATCGGCCATACTCGGACTGCCACTTTGGGATTGAAAGACCACGCTTATGGAACTGAACGAGATATCCTATCCCGACGCCCTGCCCGTCGATGGCTATGGACCGGGCTTTTTCCGCATCGGAGGCAAGGTCCACGATGGCCCACTGGCGCTCTTGCCGTCGGGAATAACCGCCTGGGCCGGGTTGGAAGATGTGGAAACGCTGTTACAGGCGACGGGCGAGGTCGATGTCCTGTTGATCGGAACCGGCCCGGAAACCCGCCACATCCCGAATGAACTTCGCGACCGCCTGGAAGCCGCGGGCTTCGGCATCGACGCCATGGGCTCGCCCCAGGCCTGCCGCACCTACAACGTGCTTCTGGGTGAAGGCCGCCGCGTAGCACTTGCACTTCTGCCGGTCTGATCCGGGCGGTGCCTGCCACAGTCTTCGGAAAATGCATCCGACAGCTTTCCCTCGGTTCAGTGCCGCGCTAAGCCGAACCCATGAACCAATCGCCTCTCCTGTCACTCGACACACTCGCCTGCAGTCGCGGCGGGCTGATCGTTCTGGCAGGGGTTTCGCTGAACATCGGCCCTGGTCAGGCGCTCATCCTGCGCGGACCGAACGGATCGGGCAAGACAACACTTTTGCGTACCATCGCGGGGCTTCAGCCACCGGCGCAGGGCAGGGTGGCAACCAACCCCGATGCCATCGCCTATTCCGCCCACGCCGACGGCATCAAGGGTACGCTCAGCGTGGCCGAGAACCTTACCTTCTGGGCCGGCCTCTTCGGCACGTCTTCCATTGACGCCGCCCTGGCGGCCTTTGAACTGAACGACCTGAAGGATCGCAGGGCAGGCGCCCTTTCTGCCGGCCAGAAACGCCGCCTGGGCCTTGCGCGCCTGTTGGTCACCGGCCGACCCGTCTGGGCACTGGACGAACCGACGGTGTCGCTCGATCAATCCGCCGTCCAGATGTTCGCAACCGCCGTCGGCGCGCACCTGAAACAGGGCGGAGCCGCGCTTATCGCCACCCATATCGACCTTGGGCTGGATGCCGAGACACTGGATGTCACCCGGTTCAAACCCGACCGCGCCCAAACCGAAGCTTTCGACGAGGCCTTCCTGTGATCCGCCTATTGGCCCGTGATCTGAGGCTGGCGGTGCGTGCCGGTGGCGGCTTTGGCCTGGCACTCGCCTTCTTTCTGATCGTCTGCGTTCTCATCCCTTTCGGCGTTGGACCCAGCTCTGGTATCCTTGGCCAGATCGCACCGGGCGTCCTTTGGGTCGGCGCACTTCTGGCCTGCCTTCTGTCACTGGATCGCATCTTTGCCACCGACCACGAGGACGGCTCGCTTGAACTTCTGGCCACCGCCCCCTTGCCGCTCGAAGCGCTGACCCTGACCAAGGCCGCCGCCCATTGGCTGACCACGGGGCTGCCGCTCACCCTCGCGGCGCCGATCCTTGCCCTTCTTTTGAACCTGCCGATGCCGGCCTATGGCACGCTGATCCTAAGCCTTGCCCTCGGCACGCCCGCGCTTTCCATGATCGGCGCCTTCGGAGCGGCCTTGACGGTGGGCCTGAAGCGCGGCGGGCTGTTGTTGTCGCTTCTGGTCCTGCCGCTTTACATCCCGACCCTGATCTTCGGCGCCGACGCGGTCCGCCGCGCCGCCGAAGGGCAGGGCGCCACAACACCGCTTATGCTCTTGGCGCTGATCACCCTTGGAAGCCTCGCCATCCTGCCCTTTGCCGGGGCAGCCGCCTTGCGCATGAACCTGCGCTAGAGCCCCTTTCGCCACAAAAAACGCGCGCCCGAGTTGGACGCGCGCATTCCGAAAATCGCCGTGCTGGGATCAGGCGCGGGCGTTGCCCACAAGCTTCCAAAGCCCCGGCACCACAAGGGCGGCCAGCACCAGTTTCAAACCGTCACCCACAAGAAACGGCCAAAGGCCCCAGGCCAGGATCGGCTGATCCCACCCGAAAAGCTGACCCAACCACAACAGGCCCGGCACATAGATGATCACGTTGCCGACAAAAAGCGCAAGCGCCATCCAGCCAAAACTCCGGTCCCAGCCCTGCCGCGCAAACCAGCCAAGGGCCAAAGCGGCTAGCGCATAACCCACCAGATAGCCTCCGGTGCCGCCCATCATGTAGGCCAGCCCGAATTTTTCAGCCGAACTGCCGGCAAAAACGTCAAACCCAAGGGCCCCGACCGCCAGATAGGCCAGCACCGTGCCAAGCCCAAGGCGCGGGCCGTAGGCGGCGCCGACCGTGAGAACGGCAAAAGTCCCCATGGTGATCGGAACCGGCCACATCGGCACCCTGATCTTGGCGGCGATTGCCATGGCCGCAACACCTGCCACAACCAGCACCAATCGCTTCAGCCAGACCTGGCTGCCCGAGGTCTTCCAGAAGGTTTCCGTCAGCACTGGACGTGCGGCGAGTGTCGACATGGCGAAAGCCCCTTTTCCTGTCTTGTTTCCCGGGGTTATGCACGCTGCAAGTGCGGCATGCAAGATAATCGAGGCTTAGGGCTCTCTGCCCGATTGGTCATAGGTCGTGGTCATGACATAGTCCTTCCGTGGCCCTTCGACCCGCCAGACCGACCGCCAGAACGGCCAGTTTTCAAAGTCATAGGCGACTTCGTACCGGTCGGGCGCACAAAGATGCACCGCTTCCGGGGCTACCACGTTCAGAGGAATCGCGTGAAATGGCCGCATGTCCGAGAAATAGACCTGCAGCAAGGGTCCCGCACGTTCCCAGACATACCGTTGCGTTGCCTCCAGTTCGGACCCATCCAGCGTCAGTATGCCGGTTTCGTCCTGAATAAGCCGTGGTCCCGACCGGGCAAAAACCGCCTTGCCTTCCAAGGTGGCCGTGCTGCCGTCGCCATGGACTATACGGCGCGACAGATGCCATTCCCCGTTCAGGGCCCAGAGGGAACTCAGACCCGCCACCTCAGTCCCTGAAAGTCCCGATGGTGACGTCACTGCCCGCCCCCCGGAACCGGATGCGATGGCCATCGGCACTCAGGCCCACATCATAACAGGCCCAGTCCGCGCTTGGCGGCCATTGTCTGCAATACTGATCGCCCCGCACAGTCCAGGTGCCCCAACTGTCGCGACCTGCGTTGTAAAGCGTGCGCCCCGACGCCCGAAAGTCCTGCCAGGCGCCATCGTACTGCAGCACCCGGTCCGTCAAAGCCGCGCCAATGTCATCGCCTTTTAGGGGTCGCCAGTCTTCGGAATGGGCCAGTGAAGCCGCGCACGTCAGGGCAATGGCAGTAAGGCGCATGGATTACCTCTCTTGGGTGCAGCCAGTCTAATCACCAAGCACTCTGACACGCCAGAGCCGGATCGCTTCATCCGACCGCATTCCATCCCGGTGCGAACCGCGCTAGAGGGTCACGCAACAACATGGAAGGCCCGCCCGATGATTCCCCGATACGCCCGCCCCGAGATGACCGCGATCTGGTCGCCCGAGACCAAGTTCCGCATCTGGTACGAAATCGAGGCGCACGCCTGCGACGCCTTGGCCAATTTGGGCGTGATCCCGCGCGAGAACGCCAAAGCCGTGTGGAAAGCCAGGGATGTCGAATTCGACGTCGCTCGCATCGACGAAATCGAAGCCGTCACCAAGCACGACGTCATCGCCTTCCTGACCCATCTGGCCGAGATTATCGGCAACGACGAAGCCCGTTTTGTCCATCAAGGCATGACGTCGTCCGACGTGCTGGACACCACGCTCAATGTGCAATTGGTGCGCGCCGCCGACATCCTTCTGGCTGACATGGATGCGCTTCTGGCTGCGCTGAAACGACGTGCCCAAGAAACCAAGATGGACGTCCGCATCGGCCGCAGCCACGGCATCCACGCCGAACCCGTGACCATGGGTCTGACCTTTGCACGGTTCTATGCCGAGATGGATCGGGGCAGGGCGCGCCTTCAACTGGCCCGCGCGGAAATCGCCACGGGCGCCATTTCGGGCGCCGTCGGGACATTCGCCAATATCGACCCCGCCGTCGAAGCGCACGTTTGCAGGGAACTTGGCCTCAGCCCCGAACCGATCTCGACGCAAGTCATCCCGCGCGACCGCCACGCCATGTTCTTTGCCACCCTCGGCGTCATCGCCTCGTCCATCGAAAACATCGCCACCGAAATCCGTCACATGCAACGGACCGAGGTGCTGGAGGCCGAAGAATTCTTCTCCAAGGGCCAAAAGGGGTCCTCGGCCATGCCCCACAAACGGAACCCGGTTCTGACTGAAAACCTGACCGGTCTGGCGCGGCTCGTGCGCTCGGGTGTGGTGCCCGCGCTTGAAAACGTGACCCTCTGGCACGAACGCGATATTTCCCATTCCAGCGTTGAACGTGGCATCGGCCCCGACGCGACGATCCACCTTGACTTCGCGCTTGCCCGCCTGACCGGCGTGATCGACAAGCTGGTAGTCTATCCCGAGAACATGATGAACAATCTCAACCAGTTCCGTGGCCTTGTTCATTCTCAGCGCGTACTTTTGGCCCTGACCCAAAAGGGCGTTTCACGCGAAGACGCCTATCGTCTGGTGCAAAGGAACGCGATGAAGGTCTGGGAAAAGGGCGCCGACTTCATGACTGAACTGAAAGGCGATGCCGAGGTGACCGCCGCCCTCACCGAAGCTGAGATCGAGGAAAAATTCGACCTTGCTTACCACACCAAGCACGTCGACACGATCTTCACCCGGGTGTTCGGCGACTGATTCGAATTCGGTCACTGACAGCGACAGGCCAGGCATTCTTGATTGCGGCGCAGGGTTGCTTATCCAACCGGTACGCCAAAATCCTGCCCAATTTCCGGGCTAGTGCGATGAAATGTCAGGACTTCCCATTGAGCCACCGGACTCGTATCGCGCGCTGGATGGCACCGTCGTCGCGATCCCGCCGCCACCGCCCCTGGCCGACGGTCCGATGCCAACGTTCGGCACTTCCGACGAAAGCTGGCTGAACGACTTGATTGCCTTTCGTGATCGGGCAATTCGGAATGACGAAAAATCCCAGGGCTCGATCCCCGATGACACATTGGCGCATTCAGGACTGGACCCGGACCTTCGCCGGGAAATGGAACTGCACTTCGAACAGCAACGCAAAATGGCCGATGTCCAATCCGCCAGATTTGACAAGGCAAGAATAAAAAGCGATGCGCTTTACGGTGCGGATGGTCGTGGGTTTCTCGATGCCTTGAACGATGGTTCGGCCATCAAGGACTTCTGGCGCGCCTTCAACACATTGATGTACCAACGCATTCCGGTCATGCAGTACCATGCGCCGGATCAGCAGATCATCCTGCGCGACCTGCTCGCCCGCTTTCCCGAGCGCGTCTGGCTGCCAATCGTGGCGCAGCAATGCTTGCCGATGCTGGACCACCGCAAGTCCGATCATCTTCATGAACTGATGGATCAGTTCATTGCAGGATCGACGGCCGATTTCCGTCATCTTGAAACCGGGGCAGCCAAACCCGAAACAGAATCGCAACTTCCGCCGCAGATCCGCAAGGCCGTGCTTCAGGCGGCCTTTTCGATGCTATCAGGATTTGCAGGCTTCAAACGCGCCATCGGTCCTGGCGATGCGATCTCGAACCCCGAAGAAGACCTGGCCCAGGCCAAACGCGTCGCCGACATCCTACGGAAGGTGGGCCGGGAACGCCTTTCGGACGATAAGCTGGATCTGGTGGAGGAGCTGTTTCGCGACATTCAGCCCGCCCGTACCTATGAAGAAGGACAAACCCAGTCCGAGATCAATCTACATGTCGCTTCCGCCTTCAACATGGCGATGCAGTCGGCAATGCCCGGGAAACCGGAAGGGTTCTACCTGCGCGACATGCTGTCGAAACATCCCAACGGCTTTGCTGCGTTAAATCTTGCGACCTACCCGCGTCAGATGGTCTGGCCCTATCTCGCCAGTCATCTCGATATTCTCGACCGCGCCATGGGTCTTGCCAAGCCGTTCTACTTCGAACCGCGCTTCGAACGCCGCAAGGCCATCGAACTTGTTGCACTTTTACCAAAGCCACCTCAGCGCTATGGTGACATTCTTTTCGAGGTTGCCACCGGGGCCGACGCCGGGGGGCGCGAAACGGCACAGCGCCTGCTTGCCGGTGCTACCACCTTTGCGACACGGGCAACGCTCTGCCTAAGCATCAGAAAAGCCGCCATTCGGGCCGCTGCTGCCGCAACCCTTCAATCCATCGGAGATCCGGCCGCCCTTTCTGCTTTGAAAGTCCAACACGACCGGGAACGCGCGAAATCCGCGAAAGCGGCCATGGACAACGCCATTCATGCGCTGACTGCGGCATCACCACCGGATATCGAGGCCCTTCTGACAATCGCGTCCAACGATACGTTGCCGCAACCTCAGAAAATGTCATGGATTGCCGATCTTGACCCACCTGACTTGAAGCTTGCCGACGGACGCCTGGCACCCGCCGAGTTCGCCGACTGGCTTCTGGCCGACGCCTCACGCCATGGTGCCGCCGGTGGCGCACCGCGCATCGACGCACACCTCAGCGCATTGTCTGGCCCGTCACGGACCGAGTTGGCTGCCTGGACGCTGCGGCAGTGGATCGCCTATGACACGCAACCCTGGCCGGACGAAAAGATTGACGAAGCTTACGAAGGGGAAGTTCAGTTCAGCTATGAGATGTACGAAATGATGTGGGAAGCACGGGGCCATCTGGGCGACAATGCCCCGGAATATCAGCGCACATCGCTGATGGACAAGACTGAATGGCGAAGCTTTGCCCGCGACCGCATCGCCAAACGCACCGACGCCGTGATGAACACGCAGCCATACCTTTTTTCTGCCCAGCCCGCGCGGGGTGTCCTTGCCATCGCCCGCCATGCTCAAGGTGCCCTGCTGGCCCATGAAATCGGTGCCTACCTCACAGCGCACGGCAGACGTCTGGCCCAAGCCAAGTCACTGCTCGACTGCTTGGCGGCCTCAGAAGCTTCCGAGTCTCGAATGCTTCTGATCGACGTCAGCAGGAACCAGAAGCAGAAATCCCTGCGCAGCCATGCGACAGCACTGATAACCAGCCACTCCTGATCAGGGTCAATGGGGTCTAAGGCCTTGGCAATCACCCATGGGAGCCAAGGCCGTTACACGCCGCCTTCGCTATTGGGCGACGAAACCACCATCGACTGGAATGTTCGTACCCGTCACAAAGCTTGCAGCGGGCGAACATAGCCAGACGATCAACTCTGCCACCTCCTCAGGTTTTCCAATCCGACCGATCGGATGGAGCGGATCCATCATCTCTTTCGAAGATTGTGTTCCGGAGGTCGCCTGGTCGGCAAGCGAGTCGAGCATCCGCGTGTCAATCCCGCCAGGGCAGATCGAATTCACCCGTATGCCGGCCTTGCCGTATTCCAAAGCCGCGTTCTTGGTCAGCCCGTTCACGCCGTGCTTGGTGGCCACATAGGGCGATAGGCCCGGGAACCCGATCAGACCCGCCACGGACGCCAGATTGACGATTGCTCCGCCTCCGCCGGTCAGCATCTGACGGATTTCTGCCTGCAGACAAAGAAAAACGCCACGCAGGTTTACTGAAATGACCTTATCGAAGTCCTCGGTGGTCTGATCGGTCAAGGGCGCGATTCTCCCCTCGATGCCCGCATTGTTGCACGCACAGTCAAGCCGACCGAATGTCTTGACGGTTTCTGCGACCAGTGCATTGACCGCTTCGGCATTCGAAACGTCGCACGCAACGAACATCGCCTCTCCACCGGCATTCCTGATCATCGAGACGGTCTCTTCACCGCCTGGCTGATTGACGTCCGATACGGCGACATTTGCTCCTTCCTCGGCAAACTTCAGCGCCGTTGCGCGCCCAATCCCCGCGCCCGACCCCGTGACGATCACGGCCTTTCCATCGACAATGCCCATTGCGACCTCCTGCGTTCTGAACTGCGCATCCATCATGGGGCATTGCCAAGAATGTCAGTTGATAGATGTCAATCGGCAGGAGGGGTGGCGGTTCACAAGGCTTGAAGCACAAAGGCAAGCCATTGGGTACACCGTTTCAACCGGCCCGCGCCGCCGTCCTGGCAGGCCGCTGCAAACAGCGCCTAAACCTCTCTTACAAGGTCGTCATAGGGCAGCCTTAGCCTGGCACTGAACAAACCTTCGGGTTTTCCGGTTCCCGCGCCGATCACCATCGTGACTTCGCCCGAAGACGGAATGTTCAACAATGTGCCTATCGCACGCTTGTCGATCCCCCCGACCGGGCAGGATTCATAGCCGTGCGCGGCAAGCGACAACATCAGGTTCTCTGCCGCGAGGCTTGCCTGGATATGTCCATAAACTCGGTGGTCCGCGCGCCTGATCGGTTCGTTCACCGTCGGTTCGCTTCGGCGTTTGTACCAGAACATCACCCGGCGGAAGAAATTGTTGAAACCGAAACGATCCGTCCGCATCAGCATCGGCACAATGTTCTCATAGTAATCGCGGATCGGGCCCTTTAGCGGTTTTTTGCCATCCTCCGTCATCAGGGCCACGAGTTTTTCCAGATGCGACCGCCAAAGATCGACGCGGGAAACGACGACGACAAGGTCGCCGGCGGTTGTGACAGATGGTTGATCGAGGCACAGCCCAGCAATTTGCTTTTTAACATCGTCGTCGCGCACCCAGATCAGTTCATAGGATTGAAGGTTGGATGCACTAGGGGCAAGAACGGCGTCCCGCAGACAATCGCGCATCACGTCTTCCGGTATCGGATTGCCATCAAAAATCCGAATGGCGCGCCGTCCCCGGACCGTTTTCTTGAAGCCAGGCAATGCAGTGTCCTGGAATGACGGGTTCGGACGCTCGTCCTTTGTGACGACGGTGCTTTTCAGGTTGGCCATGTCGCTTAAAGGGTTTGGCGTGCCAGGCATGTCAGCATCTCCGGTTCGGCTGGACTCGGTTTTTTTGAACGGTATCGCGGCCAAGTCCGTTGAAGTTGACGTGCGTCAATCAACTGCAATCGACCGCCGTTAGGATCACGCATCACTTTGCGATCGGATGGAGAACGCCATGGAAAAGGATGAAGCCTACGAAAAAGCCAGGAAACGCGCAGAGGCAAAGCTGGGATTTTCCATACATCTTACGGTGTTTGTGGCGATCATTCTGCTTCTGGCCATCATAAATCTCATGACATCGCCGCAAACGTTCTGGTTTCAATGGCCGTTGATGGGCTGGGGCGTTGCCATAGTGCTTCACGCCGTGGCCGTCTTCATATTCCGCGGACCGACGGTAACGGAAAAAATGATCGAAAAAGAACTGAACAGAGCCCGCGCGACCGGCGGGCCCGATTAAGCTTCACCGCGTTGATCTTGGCCGATTTCCATCCATACACCCACCGTCCCTGCTGAAAAGGGGAACCCCATGAGCGGCGCGATTTTCTACGCAACCAGGTACGGCAGCACGCGGGACTATGCGCACTGGATCGCCAAGGCGACCGGGCTTGAGGCGTTCGACATGGATGACGGCGCGCAGGCCTTGCAGCGGTGCGACTTTGTCGTTCTTGGGTGCCCGGTCATCTATCACAAGCTTCTCGGTTCCAAATGGATACGAAGGCACCTCGACGAAATCTCTCGAAAACCGGTCATCCTGTTCACCGTATCGGGCGCAATGGCCGACGCGAAATTGGACGGATGGATCGCCAACAGTCTGCCGCAAAACCTGATCGACCACGCACACCATTTCGCTTTGGGTGGGCGGCAAAACCCGAAAGAGCTGACCTTGTTCGACCGCACGATGCTTATCGTCGGTGGTCTTTTCAACCCTGACCGAAAAGCCGGTCGCGAGGAACTGAAGGGTTTCGACTTCATGGACAAGGCAAGCATTCAACCCGTTGTCGATCTGATCGAACGTTGGAAATCCGGCGAGGCGGCGAAAGCCCCGCCCGGACATGACACAAAAAACCAAGGCAATGCCAGCCCGGGGAATTAAGGTGAATCCCATGGGTCATGAAGACAAAAACTATCGCCGCGCGGGCATCATCGTCGGGTTGCTTTTCATCGTCGCGACAACGTTCCTGTTTCTGGGTGAGTTTTTCTACAAACCCTATCTTGGCCAACCCGACGCGCTGATGGTCGCGGCAAACAACAAGCCCGTCATCGCATTTGGGTTGCTGATCGAACTGGTCTGCATCCTCGCGATGCCACTGATCGGCGCGTTCATCTTCCCCGTACTTCGTCGGGTCTGCACGGGGTTGGCGCTGACGTATTTTTTCTTTCGCGGGCTTGAAGGTGTGATCCTGATCAATGTGGCACTGACGAACAAGTTCGCGCTTCTCACGCTAAGCGAGATGGTCGCCGCGGGAACCGACGCAGCCGCGCTTGAAAGCGCCCGCTTGTTGATCGAAGCGCAGAACGCCTGGGGCAACACTGATGGCATGCTCTACAACATCATCTTCGGGCTCGGAGCTCTCATACTGTATGTGACGCTCTATCGCGCCAGGCTGATCCCACGCTGGATCTCGGCTTTCGGATTGATCGCCATTGGTATTCTGATGGCGGTCGTCCTGGCCGCAGTCTTTGTCGACATGCCGCCGTGGGCGCAACTGCTTGTGGTCCCGATCGCCGTGCAGGAAATGGTCATGGCGCTTTGGTTCATATTCCGCGGTTTCGACTTTGCGACAATCGCCGCGACAGGCCAAAAACCGGCTGTAGCCTAGTGATCGGGAAAGTCGCGCATCGGTTGCCAGTGTCCTGTTCAGGTCGTTGCCGACACCGCTGACGACCGCCAAAAGACGATCATCGCACCAGGCGCCGGAACAAAACCAATACGGCCTCGCGAATTGATTTCGCTCAGTTGCGCGGCGTCCGTGTGTGGTCAGCTTCGGCACAATTTCCAAGCCCGATTGAAGGGAAAACCACCTAAATTTTGGGGCATCGTCCCCTGGTCATTCTCAGGAGATTTGCAATGACTGACAGTGAACATTGGGACGCGATTGTCATCGGCTCGGGTATCGGCGGCATGGCTGCCGCCGCAGCACTTTCGAAGGTCGGTCACAAGGTGCTGTTGCTGGAGCAATACAAGACCCTTGGCGGGCAGACGCACAGCTTTTCGCGGGAAGGCTTTAGCTGGGACGCAGGGATCCATTACCTAAGCGGCATTGCCCCGGACGAACCCGAGCGCAAGCTTCTCGATTGGCTGTCTGTCAAGCCGATGGAGTTTACGTCGATGGGGTCCGTGTACGACAACCTGCATATTGGCGATGCACCACCACTTGCACTTTCGCGGCCCTATGAAGCGCAGGAACGTGATTTGAAAGACCGTTTCCCGGACGAGGCAGAGGCAATCGAGGCCTGGACCGCAGCCCTGAGGGAAGGCCGCGAGGCGGTTTACAAGAACATGCCGACCCGCGCGATGCCCGAGATTGTCGGCACAATACTGCAGTGGTGGAACAGCCGCAGACTTGACCGCTGGTGCAATCGGACAACCCAGGAGGTCATCGACGAAATCACCGACAACAAGGAGTTGGCTGCGGTCTTTGCCGCGCAATGGGGCGACCACGGCGGGCGACCCGGCAAGGCAAGTTTCGCGATGCACGCCTTGATATCGGGTTCCTACCTTGAATGCGGGTCCTGGTACCCGGTCGGCGGCGGTACGGCCTTCGCCGACCACATCATACCGACGGTCCGCGCCAACGGAGGCGACGCCCGCACCGGTGTCACGGTCGACGAGGTGGTAATCGAAGACGACAAGGCGGTCGGTGTCCGAACGGCGGATGGGGACATCATCCGTGCCGATATCGTCGTCTCGAACATCGGCGCGCGCGAGACAGTGAACCGCTTGTTGCCCTCCGATTGCGGTCACGACGATTGGATCGCCGAAATACGGGCGCTGCCGCCGTCGATTGCGCATTTCAGCCTGTTCCTCGGGTTCGAAGGCGATATCGAAGATGCCGGGGCCAGCAAGTCAAACCATTGGATCTATCCTGACGGAGAGGTCGACGTGGTCTGGTCGGATGCACCCGAAGGCGCGCCACCGCACTTGTTTGTGTCGTTTGCCTCGCTGAAGGATCCGACTCACGAACCGGGGCCTAGGCAAAAACACTCGGGCGAATTGGTTGCCTGGACCGATTGGTCAACCGTGGAAAAGTGGGCGGGCACGCAATCGGGCGAACGTGGCGAGGAATATCGCGCATTCAAACGCAAGATCGAAGCGGCGATGTTCGCGCGGTTCGAAACATATTTCCCGGAACTGGCCAGGCTCGTCGTATTCCGCGAACTCTCGACACCCCTGGCGACCGCCTCGATCACCGGCCATCACGAAGGTGCATTTTATGGGCTGGACGTCACGCCCGAACGCGTGATGAGCGATGCTCTTCGCGCCGCCACACCCATCGACGGCCTCTATCTAACTGGTCAGGACGTCGTCAGCCCGGGCATTCCCGGCGCGCTTTGGGGCGGATTGCTTTCGGCTGCAAGTATTGACGCCAAGGTGTTCAAGCAACTCAGAGGATAGCCATCGAAAGGAGTGTGACATGCCATCCGAACTTTGGATCGTGCAATTCCCCGGTTGGTTGCTCGTCTTCTACCTTGTGGTGGCACAATGCACATCGGCATTGAGCTATTCGCTCGGGGTCAGGATGGGCACGCAGGAACCGGCAGACCGTATCACCGATGTTGGCGTTGCCTTTTTCAAAGGCTTCGCAGGGGCGGACCTGGTTTTCTATGTGCCGCTCTTGGCAATCGGGCTTGTCGGGCACTATCGCAATGCGGCGTGGAGCGACGTGATCCTTGGCGGCGCACTTGGGATCACGATCTATTGGCCCATCGTTTGCCTTTGGGCAGTTTGGGCGGCGCACGGCGCAACCGGGTGGGACCTGCCGAAAGAGGCTCAGTATTGGGTGGTGCTTCCCTTGATTTCAATTTGGGGTGCGGTTTCCATGGCCGTGATGCTGGGAAGTTGACGCTGGACATTCTTTACTACCTGACGGTTGGTTTGTTCCTGACACATGAATTGGACGCAGTGAACCGGCGGGAGTGGCGCATCCTGCCGGGGTTTCGCGCATTGCCCGAGCGGCTTGGCGAACAGCTGTTCATCTGGCTCCATGTACCGGTCATCGCGCTGCTTTTGATTGGCGGTGATGGCGAAAGAGTGAACGCCGTTCGTGTCGCACTCGCCGGCTTTGCGATCCTGCATGTGGGTCTTCATTGGCTCTACCGGACCCATCCTGCCAACGCGTTCAACACCTTCAGCTCGTGGTCGCTGATCCTTGGAACCGGTGGTCTTGGCGCGGCATATCTGCTTGTGGCCGCCTTGACCTGACGAACCGATGAAGCGCCAAATCAGCCAAAATTAGGCGGGAAACGACCAGGTGCGCATACGCCATGCGAAAGACCAGCAACCCCTTGGTTAATCCGAAATAATGCGTGCTGGCCCGGTGGTCATGGCAACGCGCATTTGAGACGCGACGGGTTTCATGGCTACTACATTACGCCGATCACGAATTCGTGAGGTGAGGGTCCGGACCGACGTGCTAACTTGCAGATACCCAAGTGGATAAGGAGAGCCCCCATGAAGGCGAAAATTCTTCTGGTTACTCTTGTTCTGGCTACCGCTCCGTCACTGGCTGCGGCTCAGTGCTCGGGCGACTATCACGAGCAGGTCACAATGTCCTGCCCGGAAGGCCAGACCTTTGATACAGAATCCAAGAACTGCATCACGCCCACCGGGTGAATTTGCAGGCAGACCAAGCTTTGAGGGCGGCCAGAGGCCGCTCTTTTTCATTGCACATCACGAAGATCTCGTAGCTAAGTCTTAACCTGCCAGCGCTAGAACATTTCATGAACATTTTCGGTAATGGCGAGATATCTGCCCGCTCATGAACGACTTTCCCGTCAGCTTGCCCCCCCTCGACCGGCCGGCGCCCGCCCTTTCGTCAAAGGAAAAGGCCGCCATTGTCGTGCGCTTGTTGCTGGCCCACGGTGCGTTGCCTGCCCTGTCATCGCTGCCGGAATCCAAGCAAACCGAACTCGCCCTGCAACTGGCGCGGATGGCCCCGGTCGCCCAGGAAACGGTCACATCCGTGGCCAACGAATTTGCCGATGAAATCGAACGGATCGGCATATCTTTTCCCACCGGGCTGGACGGGGCGCTTGGCCTTCTTGACGGGATGATCAGCGAAGGGGCGACTTCGCGACTGAAACAGATGGCGCCGGGCAATTTCCGCCGAAATCCGTGGGAAGAAATTGAAAACGCCGAACTGGACCGGTTGGTCGGTCTGCTGGAAAACGAATCCATCGAAGTTGCTGCAGTTGTCCTGTCGAAACTGAATGTGACCCGCGCGGCCGAGGTTTTGGGAAAGCTGCCGGGCGAAAAAAGCCGCCGCATCACCTATGCCATTTCGACCACCAGTGCTGTGTCACCGGCGGTGGTTCTGCGGATCGGCATGTCATTGGCAGAACAGCTTGACGCGCGCCCGGTCACCGCTTTCAGCGAAGGTCCCGTGAAACGGGTCGGTGCGATCCTGAACTATGCGCCATCGGGGCTGCGCGACGATGTGCTGACCGGGCTTGAAGACGAAGACAAGGCCTTTGCCGATGACGTACGCGCGGCCATCTTCACCTTTGCCAATATTGCCGAACGGATCGCACCGCGCGATGTGCCGCGGGTGCAGCGCGATCTTGATCAGGACGATCTGACGCTGATCGTCGCGGGGGCCGAAGGTGGCGACAAAGCTTCGGCAGACTTTATTCTGGCGAATATTTCCAAACGCATGGCCGAAAACATCCGCGACGACGCCAAGGAACTGGCGAATGTCGCGGCCGACGATGTCGAGGCGGCGATGATCCGCGTGGTTGGCACCATCCGGGAACTTGAGGCGCAGGGCGACATTTTCTTCGTTGCAAACGAAGGGTAAGCCCGCTTATCAACGCCACGTTGCATCCAGGCCCTTGTCGCGATCTCGGCCAACTTTCGTGCAACGGGCGCAAAACCGGACAACCGGACAGACAGGCGGGCCATGGAAAGCGGCGACTTAAGTCTTAAGGACCGGGTGCAAAATGCACTGGCGCGCGCGATATTGGGCGCGGCACTTTTTCTGCCCTACCGAATGCGCGTTGCAACGGTTGGCTTGTTGAATGCCTATGTCGTCGCACCCCTGGCCGGGTGGAACCGGCGCATCGACAACAACCTGATTTATGCGCTGCCCGAACTTGACGCGCGCGCGCGTCGAAAAATCGCGCGCCGCGTGGCCGACAACATGGGGCGTTCCCTGATCGAGATCTATTCGGGCGCAGAATTCATCGCCCGCACCAAGGCCTCGACCATTGATGGCCCTGGGCTCGAAGCTTTGAAGGCTGCGCGCGCCGCCGCGCGACCGATCGTTCTGGTGACGGCACATCTGGGAAATTACGACGCGGTGCGCGGCAAACTCAGCCGTGAAGGGTATCCCATGGCCGCGCTTTATCGCCCGATGAAGAACACGGCCTTCAACGCTCACTACATCAAGGCGATTTCAACCATTGCCCAGCCCGTTTACCCGACCGACGCCCGGGGCATCACGTCGCTGGTGAAGCATTTGAAAAACGGCGGCGTTATCGGGATCGTGGCCGATGTGGCGTCCACCAAGGCGCCATTGCTCAAATACTTCGGAAAACCCGCACACACGCCACTTTCGGCGGGGGAATGGGCGTTGAAATACGATGCCGAGATCATCCCGATCTTCGGCATTCGCGACCCGGACGGTTTCAGGTTTCGCATCCACGTGGGGTCACCCCTGACGGGCGAGTCGGCCGAAGAAATGATGCAGGCCTATAACGACGCGGTGGAAAAGATCGTGCGCGCCCATCCTGATCAGTGGTTCTGGATTCACCGCCGATGGAAGCTTGCGCCCTGGGCGAAGGACCTTCTCAGCGAAGGCGAGCAGCCCCCAGAATAACGCCACCATCCCGCGCCTGCACCAGAATGACCGCCGGAACGCCCTTTGGCACCCTGGCATTGGCGCGATAAGCACCCTTGCCATCCCATTTGCCCAACACCTCGATGTTGCGGACTATGTTGTGGTAGGTGAACGTCTGCCCGGCGTTCTCTCCGCGCCTGATCTTGACCGTCGCTTCGGGCGTATAGGTTACCACCTGAACCAAAGCTGCCCTGCCTTTGCCTAATGCCTCGATTTTGATCGTGTCGCCCTGACGCGTCGCTGCGACTTTGACGGGGGCTGTTTTCGCGGCGTGTTTGCGCACCAGATCGGAAATCTTCATCGGTTTCGAGCCGATCACATGGTCAACGCCGCCGATCACCATTTGGGGCGTATAGATCGTGCGTTGACCAGCTGCGCGGGAATAGGCGCGCTGCCTCTGGGTGTGGGTCGGGTCGGCGAATTCGTCCTTCCAGCCAAGATAATCCCAGTAATCCACATGAAGCGCCAAAGCGATGACATCGTCGCGCTTGGCCAATTCCCCCAGAATTCGATCCGCAGGAGGACAGGACGAACAGCCTTGCGAGGTGAACAATTCCACCACGACGGTCTGTTCGGCCGCTGCGGGTGCCGCCAGCCAAAGCGCGGCGATCAGGGGTAACAGTCGATTCATGCCAGAGTCCCATACTTTCGCATCTTCACTAACCGACCAGTGCCTCGCCCGCCAATCAAGGTTTTGCGAGACTGCGTTACAGTGTCCTCAATACCGCGTTAACCCTTGCGCTGGTGGATGTCAGACAGTATTGTACACAATGGTATACAATTTCTCTCTTGCGTCCCTGGGGGGTAGGGGAGTATGCCACCCGCAACCCACGACATTGACCAAAAAAAGCGGAGCCAGCCACATGCCCATCACAGTCGGCCAAGACACATCCAAGACCCGCACCTCGCTTAGCGTTGGCAACGACAGCATCGACTATTACTCGATTCCCGCCGCCGAAGCCGCCGGATTGGGCGACTTCACGCGCCTGCCTGCCGCCCTGAAGGTCGTGCTTGAAAACATGCTCCGGTTCGAAGACGGCAAGACCGTGACAGTCGATGACATCCGCGCTTTTTCGGATTGGGCCGACAAGGGGGGCCGGAACCCCCGTGAAATCGCTTATCGTCCGGCCCGCGTGCTGATGCAGGACTTCACTGGCGTGCCTGCCGTCGTCGATCTGGCCGCCATGCGGGACGGCATCGTGGCACTTGGCGGCGATGCCGAAAAGATCAACCCCCTGAACCCCGTCGATCTGGTCATCGACCACTCGGTGATGATCGACGAATTCGGCAATCCGCGCGCCTTCCAGATGAACGTCGATCGCGAATACGAACGTAACATGGAACGCTACACGTTCCTGAAATGGGGCCAGTCGGCGTTCGACAACTTCCGCGTCGTGCCCCCCGGCACCGGCATCTGCCACCAGGTCAACCTGGAGTACCTGAGCCAGGCGGTCTGGACTGACAAGGACCAGAACGGTGTCGAGGTTGCCTATCCGGATACGCTTGTCGGCACCGACAGCCACACCACCATGGTCAACGGCCTGGCCGTGCTCGGCTGGGGCGTCGGCGGGATCGAGGCCGAGGCGGCAATGCTGGGCCAGCCGATCTCGATGCTGATCCCCGAGGTCGTGGGCTTTGAACTAACCGGCAAGATGGTGGAAGGGACGACCGGCACGGACCTGGTGCTGAAGGTGGTCGAGATGCTTCGCGAAAAGGGCGTCGTCGGCAAGTTCGTCGAATTTTACGGCGCCGGTCTGGATACCCTGCCGCTTGCCGACCGCGCCACCATCGCCAACATGGCGCCTGAATACGGCGCGACTTGCGGCTTCTTCCCCGTCGATGGCGAAACGCTGCGCTATCTGCGCACCTCGGGACGCGATGAAGACCGGATCGCGCTGGTCGAGGCTTATGCAAAGGAAAACGGCTTCTGGCGCGGCGACGATTACGCTCCGATTTATACCGACACTCTCAGCCTTGATATGGGCACGATCGTTCCCGCCATTTCCGGCCCCAAACGCCCGCAAGACTATGTGGCGCTGGATCAGGCCCAGGTCGCGTTCCGCGACGAAATGGAAAACACCTTCAAACGCCCGATGCACAAAGAGGTGCCGGTCGAGGGCGAAGACTACACCATGGAATCGGGCAAGGTGGTGATCGCCTCGATCACCTCCTGTACCAACACATCCAACCCTTACGTGATGATCGGTGCGGGTCTCGTGGCGCGCAAGGCCCGCGAATTGGGCCTCAATCGCAAGCCTTGGGTCAAAACCTCGCTCGCGCCAGGCAGCCAGGTCGTCAGCGCTTATCTCGAAGCGGCGAACCTGCAAGAAGACCTTGATGCCATCGGGTTCAACCTTGTCGGTTACGGGTGCACCACCTGCATCGGCAACTCGGGGCCGATCCAACCGGAGCTTTCGAAGGCCATTGCCGAGGGCGATCTGGTGGCAACCTCGGTCCTTTCGGGCAACCGCAACTTCGAAGGACGGATTTCACCGGATGTGCGCGCCAACTATCTCGCGTCGCCGCCGCTGGTTGTCGCCTATGCTTTGGCGGGCACCATGGACATCAATCTTGCCTCGCACCCCTTGGGCAACGACAAGGACGGCAATCCGGTCTATCTGAAAGACATCTGGCCGTCGCAAGCCGAGATCGCCGAACTGGTCGAGAAAACCGTCACCCGCGAGGCGTTCCAGTCGAAGTATGCCGAGGTTTTCACCGGCGACGAAAAATGGCGGGGGGTGAAAACCACCGACAGCCTGACTTACGATTGGCCCGCAGCCTCGACCTATGTGCAGAACCCGCCCTATTTCCAGGACATGGGGGCAGAGCCTGGCGTGATTTCGAACGTCGAAGGCGCGCGTATCCTTGCGCTTCTGGGCGACATGATCACAACCGACCACATCTCGCCTGCCGGGTCGTTCAAGGACACGACGCCCGCCGGTCAGTACCTCATTGACCACCAGGTGCCGGTGCGCGAGTTCAACTCCTATGGCTCCCGACGCGGCAACCACCAGGTCATGATGCGCGGAACCTTCGCCAATATCCGCATCAAGAACGAGATGCTGGAGGGCGTCGAGGGCGGCTATACCAAAGGGCCGGACGGCAAGCAGACTTCCATCTACGATGCTTCGATGGCCTATCAGGAACAGGGCACCCCGCTTGTCGTGATCGGCGGCGAACAATATGGCGCGGGGTCCTCACGCGACTGGGCGGCCAAGGGCACGGCCCTTCTTGGCGTGAAAGCGGTGATCGCGGAAACCTTCGAACGTATCCACCGTTCGAACCTCGTCGGCATGGGCGTGATCCCGTTCGAGTTTACCGGCGGCGACAACCGCAAGGCGCTTGGCCTCACGGGTGACGAAACGGTCACCATCACCGGACTCGAAGGCGACCTGCAGCCGTTGTCCGAAGTACCCTGCCGGATCGACTATGCCGACGGCACGTCAAAGGACATCACGCTGAAATGCCGGGTCGATACGGCGATCGAAAGGGAATACATCGAACACGGCGGCGTGCTGCATTACGTGCTGCGCGACCTTGCCAAGTCCGCCTGAGGCACCGGTAAACATCCGCCATTGCCCGCACCGAAGCGCGGGCGATGGCCCCCTGGCACATTACTTGCCTCAGTAAATCGGGCGAAACGCCTCATGCAACGGCACGGGTTTCGGCGAATCGACCGGCCGCATTTCCGCAAAATCGACAGACAATAATCCCGCTCTGCCCGCCATTGTTGCTTGGGCCCGGCCAATACAGCCTTTTTTCCCCAAGTTTCTTCTCAATTTGACAGGAATGCGGCAGGGTCGTGGCTGTGTTGTGTAATCAGTTCCGGGGGTCCGTTTTGGAACGTACCAGTGATACGCTCAGGGTTATTTCCCGAGCCATGCCGTTTTCGATACCACCGCTTGAAGGCGGCGCCTTGATTGTCCTGATGGTGATCTGGCTATTCGGCTGAGGCCGCTTCGATTGCCGGTTTGATGCGCTTTTCATAGATCTGTGCCGTGACAGGACCTGCAAACCGCAGGACAACCCTGCCGTTGCCATCGACCACAAAGGTCTCCGGCACCCCGTACACCCCCCAATTCAAAGCTGTCCGGCCCTTGGGGTCGGCCCCGACGGCGGTGAAGGGGTCGCCCAATTCGTCCAGAAACCCAAGCGCCTTGGATGCATCGTCTTTGTAGTTGATGCCAAGAATGGTCATCCCTTCGTCCGCCAGGCGCATCAATTGCGGGTGCTCGACCCGGCAAGGCGCACACCAACTGGCCCAGTAATTCACCAGCGTCACTTCACCATTGGTCAGAACATCGGGGTCAATTTCCGGCAGATTGCCCAGCTTCGAGACCACGATCTCGGGCGCGTCGCGACCCTCCAGCGTCGAAGGCAGGGCATTCGGATCATCGCGGTACATACCGCTTAGGAACAACCCCGCAAGGGCCGCGAAAATAATCGGCGGAAGAAGAACAAGCGGCGGTATTCTAGCCATCGGAGTGCCGGCGCTCGGTCTCGTCAAGCAGGCGCTTTGCCCGACGGGCCTGGACAAAGCTTACCGCCAGAAGCGCGCACAAAAGCCCCAAGGATCCGGCATAGGCCAGCGTAACCTCAAGGGCATAAGTTCCCAGATCAGGCATCAGGCCAGCCTTTCCTTCATTTCAAGCGCACCGATGCGGCGCAGGCGAATTTCGGTACGGGTCCGCAAAAGCACGAGGGCGACGAACAAAAGCACGAACCCCGCAATACAGACCACCAACGGCAGCCAGAACACATCGGCGACGTTTTCCTCCTTGTCCAGCGACAGGCTCGCGCCCTGGTGCAACCCCTGGTTCCAGAAGTTCACAGCATAGCGCGACAGAATCGCAAAGACCGAACCGACAAGGCACAGGACGCTTGTCAGATCCGCCGCCGTGTCCGGGTTTTCGACCGATGCCCAAAGCGCCATATAGCCAAGGTAAAACAGGAACAGGATCAAAAACGACGTCAGCCGCGGGTCCCATTCCCACCATGTGCCCCACATCGGCTGGCCCCAGACCGCCCCCGTGAACAGGGCCATCAACGTCATCGTGGCCCCGATCGGTGCCGCCGCCTTGGCGGCCAGTGCCGAGACATGGTGCCGCCGGATCAGCCACACCAGCGACGTGATCAGCATCATCGCCCAGACATTGATCGCCATCATCGCGCTTGGCACGTGCAAATAGATGATCTTGACCGTCGAACCCTGCTTGAAGTCATCAGGGGTGAAGAAAAAGCCCCAGATCAGCCCGGTCCCCAGACACAGCGCGGCCAGCACGAACACCGGCTTTAGAAGACGGTCGGTCGTGGCCATGAACTTGCGCGGATTTGCGTATTCCCAAAACGACATGCCCACTACCTAGCCCCGGCGTGCGCCACCCTCAAGACACGACCTTGCAATGACATCGGGCCGATTGACGCGGGGGAACAACTCCGGGCTCTTGCAAACCCGGGCATGATCGGGAATTTGGGGGCGGTGAACACGAAGGACCACGCTATGGCGATCCGCAACCGATTGGCCGAAATGCACGATGAAATCACCGCCTGGCGGCGGGACTTTCACGAACACCCCGAGCTTTTGTTCGATGTTCATCGCACCGCCGGGGTAGTCGCCGAAAAGCTGGCCGAGTTTGGCTGCGACGAGGTGGTCACGGGCATCGGTCAGACCGGCGTCGTGGGGATTATTCGTGGAAAATCAGATGCCTCTGGGCGGACCTTGGGGTTGCGCGCCGACATGGATGCGCTGCCCATTGTTGAAGAAACCGGGCTGGACTACGCGTCAAAGACGCCGGGGAAAATGCACGCCTGCGGCCACGACGGGCATACGGCCATGCTCCTTGGCGCGGCGAAATACCTGGCCGAAACCCGCAATTTCGATGGCTCGGTCGCACTCATATTCCAACCTGCCGAAGAAGGCGGCGGCGGTGGCCGCGAAATGGTCAACGAGGGCATGCTGGACCGGTTCGGCATCGACGAGGTTTACGGCCTGCACAACTGGCCCGGTCACGAAGTTGGCAGTTTCGCCATCCGTGCCGGTCAGTTCTTTGCCGCCACCGATCTTTTCGAAGTCACCCTGACCGGGCGCGGTGCCCATGCCGCAAAGCCCAACGAAGGAATTGACACCACCGTCGTGGCCGCCCAGATCGTGCTGGGCTTGCAGACCATCGCCAGCCGAAACCTTGATCCCGTGAAACAACTTGTGGTCTCGGTCACCTCTTTTGAAACCTCGTCGACGGCGTTCAATGTGATCCCCGAGCGGGTTTTTCTGAAAGGCACCGTGCGCTCGATGGACGCCGACACCCACGACATGGTGGAAATCCGTCTGAAAGACATCATCACCCATACGGCGGCGGCTTACGGCGTGAAGGCCGAAATCGACTACACCCGGAACTATCCCTCGATGGTGAACAGCGAACGGGAAACCGCCTATGCCGCCGAGGCGGCGCGGCGCGTGTCGGGCGCATGCGCAGAAGCAGAGCTGACCATGGGGGGCGAGGATTTCTCCTTCATGCTGAATGCCCGCCCCGGGGCCTATATCCTGATGGGCAATGGTGACACCGCGATGGTCCACCAGCCCGATTACAACTTCAACGACGACGCGATTCCCTCGGGCTGTTCCTGGTGGGTCGAAATGGTCGAAGGCCGGTTGCCGTTGAAATGAGGTCTTGCGCCTTCTGATCGGCAGATGGACCAATGCTGCGCCATTTGTTAACCTTTCAAAAAACGGGCGAGCAGGACCATGGACCACCAGATCGCGATGCTCTGGATGCGAGGGAAACTGAGTTTCCTTGAGCAACTTTGCATTCGCTCGTTTCAGGACGCGGGCCATCATGTGGCGCTGTATTCCTATGAACCTCTGGAACGTGTGCCAGAAGGCGTGGAATGCCGGAATGCCGGTGACGTTCTGGCCGAAAGGGACGAGATCGTGCATGCGAAGTCCGGGTCTCCGGCCCCGCACGCCGACCTTTTCCGCTATCGTCTTCTTGGCGGGGTCGATCGCACGATCTGGGCGGATACCGACGCCTATTGCAAAAAGCCATTCCAGACCGAGACCGGGCATTTCTATGGCTGGGAAAGCGATCACGAGGTCAATATCGGCGTACTGGGGTTGCCGCCGGACAGCGAAACCCTGGCACGGCTGGTTGAATTCACCTCCGACGAATACGCCATCCCGCACTTTCTGGACCCGAAGTATGTCGCCGAACTTGAGGCCGCGCGCGATCAGGGCGATCCGGTGCATGTGGGCGATCAGGTCTGGGCGGTCTGGGGGCCGAAGGCGTTTACGCATTTCCTGAAGGACACCGGCGAAATACGCCATGCCTTGCCGCAGGTGGCGCTTTATCCCTATGGCTTCAGCGAACGGCGCAAGCTGTTTCGCCCTGGCGTCGACCACAGTGGCGTGATCACCGAAGACACCCGGTCGATCCATCTTTATGGGCGCCGGGCGCGCAAACGTCTGGCTGAAAAGGATCACGGTCTGCCCCATCCCGACAGCCTGATCGGGCAGTTGTTGCTGACCCATGGCATCGACCCTTGTGACGCTCCCTTACCCGATTGGCCCGAGCCTGACCGCGATGCACCCTTTGCGCGTCAGTACCGCGAGGCCGCCAAGGGAACCCACCATGCCGCGGCGTCGGTCAGGATTCGGCCCCTGGACCAGGTCTTGGCGGTCACGACCATGCGCAACGAAGGCCCGTTCATCCTCGATTGGGTGGCCTATCACATGGGTATCGGCATCACGCATTTCCTTGTCTATACAAACGATTGCGACGATGTGACCGAGCAAATTCTGGATGCGCTTGCCGCCCGCGGGCTGGTCACGCGCATCGACAATCCCGTTGACCCCGGCGAACGCCCGCAGCGCAAGGCCCTCAGTGCCGCCGCAGATCATCCGCTGGTCAAGGCCGCCGATGCGGTGGTGGTCATGGATGTGGATGAATACATCAATGTCCATGTGGGCGAAGGCACCCTAAGCGATCTGTTCCGCGCCGCCGGAGATCCCGACCTGATCTCGATGACCTGGCGGCTTTTTGGCAATTCCGGAATTGCTCGCTTCGAAGACAAGCCCGTTGCGCGTCAGTTCACCAAAGCCGCGCCGCGCCGGTCGCGCAAGCCGCACCAGTGCTGGGGTTTCAAGACCATCCTGCGCCGCGAAGCCCCTTTTTCCGGTTTCGGGGTTCACCGCCCGCACCATCCGACGCAGGATCACGCGCGCTGGACCAACGGATCGGGCCAGGCGATGCCATCGCGCTACATGGCCGAAGGCTGGCGCTCGGGGGCCGATTGCTGGGGCTATGATCTGGTGACGCTCAACCACTATGCTATCCGGTCCTGCGACAGTTTTCTGGTCAAGCGTGATCGCGGCCGCACCAACCACATCGCGCGGCCCCAGGGCATCGCCTATTGGAACACCTACAACCGCAACGATGAAGAAGACCTCTCGATCCTGCCGCGACTGGCCCGGTCCAAGGCCCTGCGGTTCGCCTTTCAGGAAGACCCCATCCTTGGCCCCCTGCACCAGAAAGCGGTCACTTGGCACGAAACGCGCATTGCCGATCTGAAGGGAACGCTGAGCGAGGCGGCCTTTTACGCCCATGTGAGTGCCGCGCCTGCTTCCCACGACCTGCCCGAGATCGAACTGCCCGAACCCGCGCCGACGCCCGCGACGCCGGTCCCCGCAGGGGGAGAGGCCTTTGCCATCCGCGCGGATCCGCCCGCGACGGGGGCCGAGGCGGAAAGTCAGTTTCGCGGATTGATGAACCGAATTCAGGCCAAGCAGCGGATGTTGACACCCCTGGCCAACCCACCGGCTTCGGATCGGGTCGTGATCGTGTCCTCGATGAAGAACGAAGGCTGTTTCATCCTCGAATGGGTGGCCTATCACCTGTCGATCGGGGTGACGCACTTCGTGGTCTATACGAACGATTGCGACGATCCGACCGACGCCATTCTGGACCGGTTGCAAACCCTTGGGCTGGTCACCCGGATCGACAACCCATTCAACCGCGATGCCGGGCAGAAACCTCAACGCGGAGCCTTGAACGACGCGATAGAACGTCCCCAGGTGAGCGAGGCCGACTGGGTCGGTGTCATCGACGTGGATGAATTCGTCAACATCCATGTCGGCGATGGCACCTTTCGCGCCTTGCTGGATGCGTCCCGCGATCCGAACGTGATTTCAATGACCTGGCGGTTCTTTGGCAACCGCGGGGTGCATGCCTATGAGGACCGCTGGCAGACCGAGATCTTTTCCGCCTGCGCGCCGCTTTATATCCCCAAACCGCGCCTTGGTTGGGGGTTTAAAAGCTTTTTCCGCCCCGACGGGCCATTCACCAAACTTGGGGTTCACCGGCCCCTTGGTCTGGACGAAGCGCGCCTGAAAGAGGTTCGGTGGGTCAATGGCGCAGGGCGCGAGATGCCCGAGCGGCTTGCGGTCAAGAACGAGTGGTTCAGCCGCAAGGACACCATCGGCTATGACATGGTGACGCTCAATCACTATGTGCTGCGCTCGGCCGAAAGTTTCCTGGTCAAGCGTCAGCGGGGGCGGATCAACCACGTCGATCAGGATCAGGGGGTCCACTATTGGGCGACCCGGAACTATGCCACCGAAACCGACACCTCGATCCAGGCCCGTCTGCCCGGCGCGCAAGAGGAATTGTCGCGGCTTTTGTCGGATGAAACCTTGTTCAATCTGCATGTGGCCTCGGTGACCTGGCACCGCGAACGGATTGGCGAACTGATGGAGCACGAGGAATATCGCGCGCTTTACGATGCCATCACCAACCCGCATCTGCCTGACGCCATCTGGCGCGAACGACCCAAAAAGGAACCGGCACTTGAAGCGGCTGAATAGGGGCTCTGCGCCTTGAGCCTCTGGGCGGAACCGTGCGATGAGGGACCGACATCGGGGTCGGCACGGAAATGGGGGACGGCATGGCGGAACGCAGGGTATCGGTCGAGGGACTTGATCCCGAAGGGCTTTGGCTGGGACGGGCCGAACTGCCCGGAGTTGGACCAGCCGTAATCACCCTGCGCGATGGCGTGGCCGTCGATATCACCGCAAAGTCGGCCCCCACGGTTCGCGATCTGCTGGACCGCGAGGATGCGGCGGACTACGTCAGGACCGCCCCAGCGGCACCGCTTCCCGAAACGGCGACCTGGCTGGCCCCCTGCGATCTTCAGCCCGTCAAGGCCTGCGGTGTGACCTTTGCCGGTTCAATGGTCGAACGGGTGATCGAGGAACAGGCAGCCGGCGATCCCGACAAGGCCGAGGGCATTCGCGTCCGGGTCGGTGCGCGGATCGGCGACAGTCTTTCCAACGTGGTGCCGGGGTCGGACGAAGCCATGTCCGTGAAGGCGGCCTTGATCGAAGAAGGGCTTTGGAGCCAGTACCTTGAGGTCGGCATCGGTAAGGACGCCGAAGTGTTTTCCAAAGCGCAGGCCCTGTCGTCGGTCGGGCAGGGGGCGGATATCGGGCTGCACCCGGGTTCGGTCTGGAACAATCCCGAACCCGAAATTGTGCTGGCGGTCAATTCACGCGGCGATATCCCCGGCGCGACCCTTGGCAATGATGTGAACCTGCGCGATTTCGAAGGCCGCTCGGCCCTGTTGCTGTCCAAGGCCAAGGACAACAACGCGTCCTGCGCCATCGGTCCGATGATCCGGCTGTTCGACGCGTCGTTCACACTGGATCATGTCCGCCAGGCGCAACTGTCCATGACGGTGACCGGCGAAGATGGCTATGTGTTGCAGGGTCACTCCTCGATGGCCGAGATCAGCCGCGATCCCGAAGACCTGGTGGCCCAGACCATCGGGCGGCATCACCAGTACCCAGATGGGTTCATGCTGTTTCTTGGCACGCTATTCGCCCCCACCGAAGACCGCGACGAACCGGGGCAGGGGTTCACACACAAGCTGGGCGACCGGGTCGAAATATCCTCGCCGGGCCTTGGGGTGTTGCAGAACCGCGTGCAGCTATCGACCGAATGCCCGCCCTGGACCTTTGGCACGGCCGCCCTCATGCGTAACCTTGCGGTGCGTGGTTTGCTCTAAGGGCCGATGGTGACAACCCACCCAAGGGACCATGCCGAAAGACACAGGGCACCGCGCGCATGGGTTACCCGATTTGAACCTTCATCGGGCAAAACGGATCCCGGTAGCTGCCAGATGTTCTTTGCCTCCTTGCGCGCTTTCAACGCGTCGGGGGAGTCTGATCCAGGAAACGCTTGTCGCAAGGCAGGCGTTCAGGACGTGTCAAAGACCGCCCAAGTGGCGGGCCCGTCACATCCCTTTTTTGATAAATTGAACAAAAACCCCGACAGAAAAAAAACGCGCCCTGGTCGGGGCGCGTGGAAGAGGCGTTATGCCTCGGGCCATTTTGGGCTTTTTCGTGTCTAGCGGCCCCAGACCCGAACCGGGCCGCAATCCATGTGAACGAAGTTCGATCCCGAGTACTTGCCAACGCCGCCCGCCGAGCACGAAATGGCCGCGCGGGAGATCTGGCTGACGTTGCGATCGGGAAGCCTGATGTCGGCGGCTTGACCCTTCATGTGAAGCGAATTGCGCGCCACGTTCCGTGACCGGTTGCGCAGCATTGCATTGGTTTTTGGCGAACGATAACCCGACAGCAGCAGATACGGTGTGTCGGCATCAAGAAGGCGATGCGAGGCCGCAAGAATGTCAATGGTCCGTGTGTCGATCTTGGTCGCGCGGTCGGTGCGCCAGTCGCGCATGAAGCGGTTAACTTCCTTCAGCGCTTCGGGAATATACTTACCTTCGATCCAGTAGATGGTGTTCAGGGTTTCGCCGGTGCGTCCCGAATGCATTCTAAGCTGACGAATGTCGCCAGCGCCGCGCAAAAGGCCAAAGGCATTGGAATAAGTAGGTGCTGCCACTAGCGCAGTCGCTGCAAAGGCACCAAGCAAACCCCGCCGCGTTACGCCCTTCGATTTGAAAGTCGTCATGCTGTCTCGTGTCCCGTTTTCGTACCCCCCGTCGTTATGACGACGGTGAAGTCACCTCGCTCCCCCCAAGGTGCGATCTCCTTATGGCGCAAAAGGTTAACGGACGGAATACTCGTGGGCGGCAATACAGGATCTGGGCATAAAATCGGCAGAAATCCGCCAACCGGCGTAATATTCCGGCCTGTGACTTCGATGCCGCGAGAACGTTGCAACTGGGTGACATTGATCGCGACCTAGCTGGAATGTGAATAGACAGCCTTAACCGTTTCCATGAAAAGAAGTCATCCGGGGGTTCAAAGTATTGGACGTAAGATGACTGCCACATCTGCACTAAGACGCCTATCGCTTTTCACGATTCTGGTGACCGGCCTGCTGTTCGCAGGCTGGGCGCAGCCAGTTCAGGCGCAAGTCTCGGCCTTCATGCAGGCCGTTGCCGAATCCGCGGCGAAAGACCGCGACATTGCCGAGTTTTACAAATCCACCGGTTACAAGCCGATCTGGACTGCGAAAAACAACAAGGCCAAACAACGCCGTTCGGCCCTTTTGCGTGCCGTCAAGGATGCCCCTGCCCACGGTCTGCCGGCCGGGCGCTACAGCATCGACACGCTCAGCATCAATCCCCGCAAGGTGAAGTCCGAGCGTGATCTTGGCCGTCTTGAAGTCGAGATGAGCCGCCTGTTCCTGCGGTATGCCCGTGACATCCAGACCGGTGTTCTGAACCCCAGAAAGATCGACAGTGGCATGGTCCGCGAAGTGCCCTATCGCAACCGGACATCGCTTTTGAAGGCGTTTTCAAAGTCTTCGCCGAAGGGGTTCATCAAGAAATTAGCGCCCTCCAACCCCGAATACGCCCGGCTGATGAAAGAAAAGATGCGCTTTGAAAAGCTTATCGGCAAAGGCGGATGGGGCCCCAAGGTCCAGGCCAAGTCACTGAAGCCCGGCCAATCGGGCGGAGCTGTCGTACAGCTTAGAAACCGTCTCATTACCATGGGTTATCTGCGCCGCAACGCGGGCAAGACCTATGACAGCAAGATGCAGCAGGCGGTCGCCGTCTTCCAGCGCGACCACGGATTGCGCCACGATGGCGTGGCGGGTCAGGGCACCATGGCCATGATCAACATCGAACCGCAGACGCGGCTTAGCCAGATCATCGTCGCCATGGAGCGTGAGCGCTGGATCAACATGCCGCGCGGCAAGCGGCACGTCTGGGTCAACATCACGGACTATCAGGCAAAGATCATCGACAACGGCAAGGTCACATTCGCGACCCGTTCGGTTGTCGGCGCCAACAGCCACGACCGCCGCACGCCCGAGTTTTCGGACGTGATGGAGCATATGGTGATCAATCCGACATGGAACGTGCCGCGCTCGATTGCGGTGAAGGAATACCTGCCCCTGCTGCAGGCCAACCCCTTTGCGGCGGGCCATCTGCGGATGACCGATGCCCGTGGGCGCGTCGTGCCGCGCGAAGCGGTGGATTTCACCCAGTTCGACGAACGGAACTTCCCCTTCGATCTGAAGCAACCGCCCAGCCGTCGCAACGCGCTTGGACTGGTCAAGTTCATGTTCCCGAACCGGCACAACATCTATCTTCACGATACGCCCGAGAAACAGCTGTTTGGCCGCGAAGCACGCGCTTTCAGCCATGGCTGCGTGCGCCTGAACGACCCCTTCGACTTTGCCTATACGCTTCTGAAAAAGCAAACCCGCAATCCCGAAGCGTTCTTCAAAGAGCGGTTGGCGACCGGGCGCGAAACGGTTGTGCCGCTGGAAGCTCAGGTGCCGGTGCATCTGGTCTATCGCACGGCCATGACCCAGCCGAAGGGCAAGATCCAGTTCCGCCGCGATGTCTATGGACGCGATGCGCGGATATGGAAGGCGCTGCAGCAGGCCGGGGTTTCGCTTCGCGCGGTTCGCGGGTAAGCCTTGGCCCTGAAAGGGGCGGGCCCATGCGCTTTACAATTGAACAGATCGCAGCGGCGCTGAAGGCGGAAGCCTTTGGCGCCGTTGAGCTTTCCGTAACCGGCGCCACCGAACCCGCTGAGGCAACGGAAGACCAGCTAGCACTGGCCATGGACCCGAAGTTTGCCGAGGGCCTGGGCCGCGGCAAGGCCCGCGCGGCGATCCTCTGGGACGGGGCCGACTGGCAGGCCCTGGGTCTGGAGGCCGCGATATTGGTCAAACGCCCGCGCTATGCCATGGCAGGATTGACGCGCCTCATGGCCGAGGGTCCCAATATAGCGCCGGGCATCCACCCCTCGGCGGTGGTGGACCCGTCCGCCAGCCTTGGCGAGGGCACCGCAATTGGGCCACTTGTTGTGATCGGCGCCAACGCCAAGATCGGCGCCGGCGCCCGCATCGCAAGCCACGTCAGCATTGCCGAAGACGTTGTGATCGGCGACGACGCGCTGATCCATTCCGGCGTGCGCATACAGGCCCGGGTTCGGATCGGGAGCAGTTTCGTCTGCCAGCCAGGTGTCGTGATCGGGGGAGATGGCTTCAGCTTCGTGACCCCGGAAACCAGCCGTGTCGAAGAAGCCCGGGCCTCGCTTGGTACCCAAGCAAGCGCGATCAACTCGGGCTGGGCGCGGATCCACTCGCTCGGGTCTGTCGAAATCGGCGATGATGTGGAAATCGGGTCGAATTCATCGGTCGATGCGGGCACCGTGAAACCAACCCGGATCGGCAATGGTACAAAGCTGGATAGCCTTGTGCAGGTGGGCCACAACGTCCAGATCGGCGAACACTGCCTGCTGTGCGCCCAGGTCGGCGTTGCGGGGTCGACCGTTATCGGAAATCGGGTCGTTCTGGGTGGTCAGACCGGGGTTGGCGACAACATCACAATCGGCGACGACGTGGTGGCCGGCGGAGCGTCGAAAATACTGTCAAAAGTGCCTGCGGGTCGTGTGGTTCTGGGCTATCCGGCCATGAAAATGGATCAGTTCATCGCCGCCAGCCAGAACTGGCGCCGCCTCCCGCGTCTGATGGAAGACGTACGCGCATTGAAGAAATCGGTTCCATTGGACGGCGAGGACGACTAAATAGCCGCCCAAGGGCTTGAATAATGGGTCAGTGATGAGCAGCAACGTCAAAGATCGGGTGATCCAGATCATCGCCGAACAGGCGGTGCTTGAACCGTCGGACGTCTCGATGGAGCAATCGCTGGACGATCTGGGTGTGGATTCCATGGGGCTGGTCGAAGCGATCTTCTCCATCGAGGAAAGTTTCGACATATCCGTCCCCTTTAACGCCAACGAACCGGAAAAAAGCGAATTTGACATCTCCTCGGTCGCTTCGGTCGTGGCGGCTGTGGAAAAGCTTGTTGCCGAGCAGTCCGGCTGAAAATGGCACGCGTTGTCATCACCGGGGCGGGCACGATCAACCCGCTTGGCCATTCGGCTGCCGAAACCTTCGAAGCCATGCGCGAAGGCAAATGCGGTATCGGCGAACTGGACATCCGCGATGTCGAACGCCTGTCGATCAAGCTTGGCGGGCAGGTCAGGGATTATGATCCTGACAGCCGGTTCAACCGCCAGCAGCAGGCACTTTACGACCGGTTCACCCAATTCACCCTTGTCGCCGCCGAGGAAGCCATCGCCCAGTCGGGTCTTGAGTTTTCCGGTCACTTTGCCGGGGAAGCGGGTGTCGTCCTTGGCACGTCGGGCGGCGGGCTGAATACGCAGGATGAAAACTATCGCGCGGTCTACGAAGAGGGGAAGAACCGGGTTCACCCTTTCATCGTGCCAAAACTGATGAACAATGCCGCCGCCAGCCATGTGTCGATGACCTTCAACCTGAAGGGGCCATCATTTACCGTGGCCACCGCCTGTGCGTCGTCGAACCACGCCATGGGGCAGGCCTTTTGGCTGATCCGCATGGGGGTCGCCAAGGCGATGGTCACCGGTGGGTCGGAATCCATGCTGTGCTTTGGCGGCGTCAAGGCCTGGGAAGGTCTGCGCGTGATGTCAAAGGACGCGTGCCGTCCGTTTTCCGCCAATCGCAACGGCATGGTCCAGGGCGAGGGCGCGGGGGTATTCGTCTTTGAAGAGATGGACCACGCCAAGGCCCGGGGTGCCGACATCCTGGCCGAGGTCGTCGGGTTTTCGATGACGTCGGACGCCGCTGACATCGTCATGCCCTCGCAGCAGGGGGCGGCGCGCGCCATCTCTGGTGCCTTGCAGGATGCCCGCATCAGCGCTGACAAGGTGGGCTATATCAACGCCCACGGCACCGGCACCGCCGCCAACGACAAAACCGAATGTGCTGCCGTCTCCAATGTCTTTGGCCAGCACGCGAACGAAGTCATGATCTCGTCCACCAAGTCGATGCACGGCCACCTGATAGGCGGCACAGGCGCGGTCGAGCTTTTGGCCTGTGTCATGGCCCTGCGCGACGGCGTGATCGCGCCCACAATCGGCTATCAGGAACCCGACCCGGAATGCGCGCTTGACGTGGTGCCGAACGAGGCGCGCGAGGCCAAAGTCGATTACGTCCTGTCCAACGCCTTCGCCTTTGGCGGTTTGAACGCGGTGCTAGCACTCAAACGGGTCTGAGCGTGCGATGATCGCCTTCGATGGTCCTGTCTGGCGCCTTCTGGACACACAATCCATCGACGCGCCGATCTCTCCTGTCAAATCGCCCGAGGGGCGGTTCCACCACGCTGGCCAAACCGCTGTCTATGCTTCGCTCAGTGCCGAAGGTGCGGGTGTTGCCATCCAACGTTACTTGACCGACGGCGTTCAACGGATGCTGGTGCCGCTTTGGCTTGACGCCTCCCTCGTCGTCGACCATCGCGGTGATCCCGCAGCCTCGATCGTCTGGCAGGACATTCGCGCGACGGGGGCCGCATCGCCCACCTGGAGCTTTTCCGACAAGGCCCGCATGGCGGGGGGCCAGGCCATGCTCTATTCCTCGCGTTCGCACCCGGACCTTGGTCATGTGGTGGTGTTCGACCCGGCGTGCCTGAAATCTGCCGGTGCACCAACGCCTTTCACACCGTGAGCGATCCCGTTTCCGGGCACGACTTCAGGCGGGGCACACCGCATGTGATCCGCCTGAAAGCAGTTTGATGTGCTTCGAAGGAAGCCGCCGCGTCAGCCGACGCGCTGCGAAATCACCCGTGCGATGTTCTGCTGAGGGGTGTCGGTTTCCCATTCGTCATCCGGGTCTGGGTCCGAAGCGGCGGCAGGTGTTTCTGCCAGAGCCGGTCGCGGCGTTTCACTGACCTTTTCGGGGTCTTTGCCCAATAGAGCATCGCCAAATTCGATAAAGCTGTCGAGATCAGCGATCATCTCGTTCATTTCGGCGATTTCGGCTTCTTTTTGCGCAATGGCGCTGAGATAGGTCTTGCGACGTTGTTGTGCGATCTGCATGGCGTCTGACATTTTATTCCTTGCCCGTTTTGATGTGCCTGTAATCACGCAAAAAACGTAACCATTGGGTTAATTCTGCGGGCAGGGTGAGGCGAAAATCGGGCGATTGCGTGTCTGAAGAAAGGCCGTCAGCCCCCCTGCCACTCCATGACCGCCTCCAGGGGATAGAGCAGCATCAGCACGTTCAGCGCCAGCCCGTCCTTGATGACATAGGCCGTCAGAACCTCGAACCCCAGGGCCAGAGCCACCGTCGCCCAGACCGGCAGAACCCGCGCAAGCGCGAATCCGATCCACATGGCGATCACATCGGCGACCGAGTTCAGAACCGAATCCCCGAAATAATCCAACGAAATCGTCACCGCGCGATACCTCTCGATGATCGCGTCCGAGTTTTCCAGGATTTCCCAGGCCGCCTCGACAACGGTCGCGATGGTCAGCCGCCAGCCAAGGCCAATTCGGCCCGCAACCAGCCACAAAAGCCCATAAAAAACAAACCCGTGGATGATATGGCTGAAGGTGTACCAGTCGGTGATGTGCTGAGAGTTCTCCGAACTGAACCGCACGCCGTGCCAGAGCTTCACGTAACCGCAAGTGCAGATCGGTTCGCGCCCAACCACCAAAAGCCAGATGGCCATGGCAACAAGAACAAGCCCTGCCGCCAGATACGAAACCCGCACGCCGGTCATCCCGAGCCTTTGTCGGTCTTGGTCTTGACCCCGTAAAGCTCAAGCTTGTGGCCCTTCAACTCATACCCCAGCTTGGCGGCGATGCGCTCTTGCAGCGCCTCGATCTCGGCATCGACAAATTCGATCACTTCGCCCGAATTCAGGTCGATCAGATGATCGTGGTGGTCGCGCTCGGCATCTTCATAACGGGCGCGGCCATCCAGAAACTCCAGCTTTTCAAGAATGCCGGCCTCTTCGAACAGTTTCACCGTGCGATACACCGTGGCCAGCGAAATGCCCGCATCGACGGCACTGGCGCGTGTGTAAAGCTCTTCGACATCCGGGTGGTCGGCGGCGTCTTCCAGAACAGCGGCAATGGTACGCCGCTGGTCGGTCATGCGCAGGCCCTTGGCCTCGCAACGCTCGATGATCGTATCTGCCATGCTTGTGTTCCCGCTCGACAAGGCATTTTTAGGCCAAGCGCGGGCAAAGGAAAAGCCTCAGACAAGATCGGGCTCGCGGCCCACACGATTTGCAAGGCGGGTCACCGTCAGCCCCTGCACGACGATGGAAAAGATCACCACCATATAGGTCGCCGCCAGGATCAGGGGCTTCCATTCGCTGTCAGGCAGGCTCAGCGCCAGAGCGACCGAGATACCGCCCTTCAGCCCGCCCCAGGTCATGATCGGAATGACCCCGGGCGAGAACGTTCGGAACGGCCTGAGCGCCAGCACTGGCACCGCAACAGCCACAAGTCGCCCAAACAGCGCCAGTGCGATCGAGGCAAGCCCGGTCTGGATGGTGTCGAAGTCGAATGTAACCGCAAAAACCTCGATCCCGATCAACAGGAACAGGACCGCGTTCAGGATTTCGTCAATCAGCTTCCAGAAGGCATCGACATATCGGCGGGTTTCTTCGCTCATGCCATGGGCGGCGCCGACGTCGCCGATCAGAAGACCCGCGCAGACCGCCATGATCGGCGCCGAAACATGCAGCCAGACCGCCAGCTGATAGCCACCAAAGGCAAGGGCGAGGGTCAACAGGACCTCAAGCGAGTAATCGTCGATCCGGCGCATCAACCGAAACGTCAGCCAACCCAGAACGATCCCCAAAAGCGCGCCTCCCAGAGCCTCTTGAAAGAACAACCTGACCGCACCCGAAAGCCCCGAGCCATGGTCGTCGCCGTGCGGGAAGGCAATTCCGACCAGCACCAGAAAGACCACGTAACCGACGCCATCGTTGAACAGGCTTTCGCCCGCGATCTTGGTTTCCAGGGTTTTTCGCAAGCTTGCCTCGCGCAGCACACCCAGAACGGCCACGGGATCGGTCGGCGATATAAGCGCGCCAAAGACCAGGGCAATCATGATCGGCATGCCGGTCAGCCAGGAAAACCCGGTGCCCACGATCACGGTCGACAGGCCGACGCCAATCGTCGCCATCAGCGCAACGACCCGCCATTGTTCGCGCAAGTCCGACATTTTGACGTGCAGCGCGCCGGCAAACAGCAAGAGCCCCAGCATGCCTTCCAGCAAGGCATCCGAAAACGCGATCTCGCCCACCAATGACCGCACCTGATCATCAACCCGGAACCCCTGGACGAAAAAGTCCAGTCCAAGGATGGTGAGCGATGCAAAAAGCGATACCACCAGGATGCCGATCGCCGTGGGAAGCCGCAAAAACAGATAGTTGACCGCTCCGAAAAGTGCGGCCAGGACAATCAGAAGCGAGGTGATCTGCAACAAATCCATTGCACTCTCCTAGCATATCGACAGGCCTGAAACAGGCTTATCTTGCCTCTTTGCATTTCCGGCAATACTTCGGGTCGCGGGCTTTCAGGGGGCAGTGGACATGCAGCGCAAGGACCGGATCGACGCCCTCGGCGCCGCGGCACTGGTCGCCATTTCGATGATGCTGGCGTTCAACCAGGTGGTGATCCGGGTTGTCAACGACGGATTGCAGCCGGTGTTCTTCGCCGGCGTCCGCTCGGCGGGCGCGGTATTGTGCCTTTGGCTTTGGTTTGCGGTCCGCCGCCGCCCCTTTGGCCTTTTGCGCCGGAACGCGTTCTACGGCGTCCTGATGGGCCTGTTCTTTTCGCTTGAATTCATCCTGTTGTTCACCGCCCTGGATCTGACCACGGTCTCGCGGGCGACGATCATGCTGTACACCATGTCAATCTGGCTGGCCCTTGCCGCCCATGTCATCATTCCGGGCGAAAGGATCACACGGACCAAGGCGGCGGGGCAGGGGCTTGCCTTCGTCGGCGTCGTCATCGCGATCGCCTGGCGCGGCCAAGGTGGAGACGCCAGCCTCACGGGCGACATTCTGGCGCTTCTGGCGTCATTCGCCTGGGCCGGGCTTGCTCTGGTTGCACGCACCGGGTTGAAAGACGTCGCCCCGGACCGGCAGTTGCTCTGGCAGGTTCTGGTATCGACCCCGGTCCTTCTGATCGCCGCCCTGTTCTTTGGCCCATTCATTCGCGAGTTGGAACCGATCCACCTTTGGGGGCTGGCGTTCCAGATCGTTGTCGTTCTGGCCCTGGGATTCGCGTTCTGGCTGTGGCTTTTGACAATCTACCCGGCCGCCAGCGTGGCCGCATTCGGTTTTCTGACCCCGGTGTTCGGTGTCGTGCTGGGCTGGCTTTTGCTGGACGAACCGATCGGCCCGCCGATCCTGATCTCGCTGGTGCTGGTGTCGACGGGGCTGATCCTGATCAATCGACCGCCTCAGGTCCCGCAAAAGGTCTGAGGCACCGCTTCTTCCGGCGTTGGTGGCCGGGCCAGATCGGCAAAGTCGCCGGGTGCCGCAAAGGGCGTCGAAAGGGCGTCGTTCAAGCGCTGAAACTTGCCCAGATCGCCGCTGACAGCAGCCACAATCGCTTCTTCGATCCGATGGGTGCGCGGGATCAAGGCGGGGCTCGTGCGGTTCAAAACCTCGGCCCGCGTCTCGGGCGTTGCCTCTTCTTTGGCAAGGCGCGCTGTCCATAGGTCGTGCCAGGCGTCAAACGCCTCGCGGTCCATGACCTGATCGCGGGCGGTGTCATCGCCCAGGGCACGGAATGTATTGGTGAAATCCGCTTCCCCCTTCGCCATGATCTGAAGCAATCCCTGGATCAATTCGGCGTCCCCGTCGACCTCGGTCAACAGCCCCAGCTTGGCGCGAAAGACCGAAAGCCAGGCGGCGCGGAACAACTCGGGGAACCGGTCGATGGCACCTTGCGCGCCCTCGACATCGTCGATCAGGGGCATGAGCGATTGCGCAAGCTGGGTGAGGTTCCAAAGCGCGACGTCGGGCTGGCGCGAAAAGGCATAGCGCCCTTGGGCGTCGATCGAGGAAAAGACCCGCATCGGGTGATAGCCGTCCATGAAGGCGCACGGGCCGTAGTCGATCGTTTCGCCCGATATGGTCATGTTGTCGGTATTCATCACCCCGTGAATGAACCCCACGCCCATCCACTTCGGGATCAGCCGGGCTTGCCGTTCGACCACGCCCTGCAAGACGTCCAGGGCTGTTTCCGCTTCGGGGTCATGGCGGGCGATGACATGGGCCACGAGGTCGCAAAGCGCCTTGTGGTCGTTCTGGGAATAAAAGTACTGAAAGGTTCCGACCCGGATGTGACTGGCGGCAACCCGTGTCAGAACGGCCCCCGGCAGGGGTTCTTCGCGGTGTACCGGTTCGCCGGTGGTCACGGCTGCGAGGGCGCGCGTTGTCGGCACATTCAGCGCCGCCATGGCTTCCGACACGATGTATTCGCGCAAGACAGGCCCGACCCAGGCGCGTCCGTCGCCCATCCGGGAATAAGGCGTGGGACCGGACCCTTTCAACTGGATATCAAACCGCTTGCCGTCGGGCGCCACGACCTCGCCCAGAAGGATCGCCCGTCCATCCCCCAGACGGGGCGACCAACCGCCGAACTGGTGCCCGGCATAGACCTGGGCCAAGGGGTCGGCGCCGCCCGGCAGTTCATTGCCCGCCAGAGCCGCAAGTCCCGCCTCTGACGCCAATGCCTCGGCGTCCAGCCCCAATCGGTCCGCAAGCCCACGATTAAGCGCCATCAGCCCCGGTTTGGCCACGGGCGTCGGGGACAGACGGGTATAAAACCGATCGGGCAGGCGGGCATATGAGTTGTCAAACGGCAGTTCCAGGGACATGCCCAACCATCATCCGCCAGCGAAACGCCCACAAGCCGAAAGTGCATCGACCACTGGACAATCCCCGCCATCGCCCGTCATGGTGGTCGCTCGGCAAGGAAGACACCATGACGCCAAGAAAAATCATCATCGACACCGATCCGGGCCAGGACGACGCCGTTGCGATCCTTCTGGCGCTGGCGTCGCCCGACGACATCGAGGTTCTGGGCATCACCGCCGTTGCCGGCAACGTGCCCCTGGCGCTCACGCAGAAAAACGCCCGCATCGTCTGCGAACTTGCTGGGCGGGCCGATCTGCCGGTCTTTGCGGGATGCGATGCGCCCTTGTCGCGTCCCCTGGTCACCGCCGAACACGTCCACGGCAAGACCGGGCTGGACGGACCGGTTCTGTCCGATCCCACGATGGCGCTTCAGGATCGCCACGCCGTCGACTTCCTGGTCGACACGCTTTCCCGGGAACCCTCCGAAAGCGTGACCCTGGTGCCGATCGGGCCTTTGACGAATATCGCCGCGGCCTTTGAAAAAGCGCCCGGGATCATTCCGAAAGTGCAGGAAATCGTCCTGATGGGTGGCGCCTATTTCGAGGTCGGCAACATCACGCCCGCCGCCGAATTCAACATCTATGTCGATCCCGAAGCTGCTGACATCGTTTTCAAATCCGGCGTGCCCCTGACCATCATGCCACTGGATGTAACCCATAAGGCCTTGGTCACCGCTCCGCGCATCGAGGCCTTTCGCCAGATCGGCAGCGAAGTCGGTCACATGGTGGCGGCCTGGACCGACTTTTTCGAACGGTTCGACAAGGAAAAATATGGCTCTGAAGGCGCGCCCTTGCACGATCCCTGCACCATCGCCTATCTCATTCAACCCGATCTTTTCTCGGGCCGCCGCATCAACGTCGAAATCGAAACCGGCTCGGAACTGACCCGCGGGATGACCGTGGCCGACTGGTGGGGTGTGACCGACCGCGCCGCAAACGCCCATTTCGTCGGCGACCTCGATGCCGAAGGGTTCTATGGATTGCTGACCGACCGATTGGCGCGGCTGTGAGGTGTCGAAAGACCTCTGAAAACAAAGACCGCTTGCGGCTTCATCTTGCCAAAAATATGCAATGTCCAGCCATTGGATTTCGTGATCGCCGGGCTGGCTGTACGGCGGGTGATTTCCCGCTAGTCTCACTCTCGAATCCAAGTATCGGAGCCATCCCATGACCAAGACCGCTGTCGCCCGCCTGTCCGAACTTGCCGACCGCAAACCCGCCTACGCGCTTGTCGGCGAAGTTGATCTGGTCGTGGTCCGTTTCGATGACGAGGTGTCGGTCTTTTACGGCCGCTGTCTGCACCGGGGTGCCTTGATGGCCGATGGCTTTGTGCGCGGCAACAACCTCATCTGCGGCGTGCATTACTGGGATTACCGGCTGGACGGCGGGGTTTCGGAATACGCCAATGACGAGGCGCTGCCGAAGTTCAGTTCATGGATCGAGGGCGACGAGGTTCTGGTCGACGCCGACGAGATCGCCGCCTGGGCCCTGAAGAATCCGCAGCCATTCAATCGCGATGCCTATCAGGGGCTTTATGCCGACACCTCCCACGGCACCGAGGACGAACCCTATAACGGGTTGATCCGGAACTATGCCAAAAACGGCCTGAAACGCACGGGCCACCACGGCGAGGTCGCCTCCATGGGGGTGCCGCGTCACGAATTGCCCGATTGGGACGACATCCAGATCCTGACCGCGCAACTCCATCGCGCGCCCCTTCTCGACGATGCGCCCGTCGGAACCGATGTGGTGATCGGGCCCAATGCCCAGAAACCTCTGAAACTTGATATCCCGCTTTTTGTCTCGGACATGTCCTTTGGTGCTCTTTCGGAACCTGCAAAAGTGGCGCTTGCGACCGGAGCGGAACTCGCGGGCACTGGCATCTGCTCGGGCGAAGGCGGGATGTTGCCCGAGGAACAGGCGGCCAATTCGCGCTATTTCTACGAACTGGCCTCGGCCCGGTTCGGGTTTTCCTGGGAGGCGCTCGCCAAGGTGCAGGCCTTTCACTTCAAGGGCGGGCAGGGTGCCAAGACCGGCACCGGCGGGCACCTGCCGGGCAAGAAGGTCAAGGGCAAGATCGCCGAGGTCAGAGGGCTGGAACCCGGCACCGACGCAATTTCGCCGCCGCGCTTTCCCGACTGGACCGAACCGGGGCAGATCAAGGAGTTTGCCGATGAGGTGCGCGACAAGACCGGGGGCATCCCGATCGGGTACAAGCTGTCGGCCCAGCACATCGAAAAGGACATCGACGCGGCCCTTGAGGTCGGGGTGGATTACATCATCCTTGATGGGCGCGGCGGTGGTACCGGGGCGGCGCCGATCCTGTTTCGCGACAATATCTCGGTGCCGACGATCCCCGCACTGGCCCGGGCGCGACGTCACCTTGACGTCTTGGATCGCGGTGATGTGACCCTGGTGATCACCGGGGGTCTGAGGAAACCCGCCGACTTCGTAAAGGCCCTGGCCCTTGGCGCCGATGCGGTGGCGGTCTCGAACGCGGCGATGCAGGCCGTCGGGTGCATTGCCATGCGGGCCTGCCATACCAACAACTGCCCGGTCGGTATCGCGACGCAGAAACCGCATCTGGTGAGCCGCCTCGTGGTCGAAAAGTCCGCCCGCCAGCTTGCCAACTTCTTCGAAGCCTCGACCGGGTTGATCCAGGTGATGGCGCGGGCCTGCGGACACGATCACGTTTCAGGCTTCAATGCCGGAGATTTGACGACCTGGAAGCGCGAGATGTCAGAGCTTTCGGGCGTGGCTTTCGGAGGCCTGCCCGCGTGAGCCAGCTTTTGCACCTTGCCGCGCCAGAGGACCTGGACCGCGTGACCTCGATGGTCGAAAGATTTCACGGCGAAGCCGGCATCGACAGCGATGCCGAACATCGCGAAACCGCCGTTCGTCCCTTGCTCGATGGCTCGCCCCTTGGTGCGATCTGGCTCATCGGCCCCCGGATGGCGCCTGTGGGCTATGTCTGTGTCAGCTTTGGCTGGTCCTTGGAACTGGGCGGGATGGACGGCTTCATCGACGAATTGTGGATCCGTCCAAAGGTTCGGGGCCGGGGCATGGGTTCGGACGCGCTTGCCGCACTGCAAGGCACACTCCATGAGGTCGGGGTTCGTGCGCTCCATCTGGAAGTCGCGCGCACGAATGCCGGTGCCGAGCGCATCTATAAGCGGGCGGGATTCCACGAAAGACCATCGAATTTGATGACCTGGCACCCCGGTTAGGTTTTGCGCCGCGCTTTCGCGGGTCGCGATGCAAGGGGCGCTGCCCCTCTTGGCCTGACGGCCAATTCACCCCGGCATGTTTTTCGCAAGATGAATTGAGCCCGGCGTCAGACTTTCATCTTGCCTCAAATATGCCAGGGGGTGCGGGGGACAGCGTCCCCCGCCCGGATCGGCGCGCATTGCGCGACGATCCCCCGTCAGAACCCGGCGCGCCGTCGAAGTCGACGCGCTCGACCAGTTTCAGCGCCTCCGATCTGTTGGCGGCAATCGCGGCCAGGCTTTCGGTGTCCGCCTTGAATGCCCCCCAGGCGGCCACGCGGTCGCTGATCCTGGCATCGGGGCGGGCGGGATATTCATTGACGACTGCCGCGTAAGCTCCCTGGGCTTCGGGCGAAGCGAGGTATTCCATGAAGGCGATGGCCGCCTCGCGGTTCGGGGCCGACGCGGTCATGGCAACGCCCGAAACATTGACATGGGTGCCGCTGCCGTCGGCGAAGCCGGGAAATTCGATCCGCACCGCATTGGCCCAGTCGGTTTGTTCGGGGTCGTCCAGCATTGCGCCCATATAGTAGGTATTGCCAAGCGAGATGTCGCAGACCCCGGCCCAGATCGCCTTGACCTGGGCGCGATCGTTGCCTTCGGGTTCGCGCGCGAGGTTCGCCTTGACGCCCTTCAGCCAGGCTTCGGTCGCCTCGGTGCCGTCATGGGCCATCATGGCTC
>JABDJO010000009.1 GCA_013002465.1 Silicimonas sp.
ACCCAAGACCAAGCAAATCCGGCACTTCGATAAACAACTGCTGATCGAAGCGATCATGGCCGAAGCTGGAGGCTTTGAAAACGTGCCAGGAACAGCTGTTGGCCAGGTCACCTATATCAAAGTCGGCCGCTCACCCGAGATTTTTGACGTTCCCTTGGGCGACGAGTTCAAAACAGTCACTGTTAAAGGGGAATTGTCCGATCTTCTAGCCCATTTCCAGAGTGACTCGGTCGGGTATATTTCGCGACGCGCCATGGAAAAGATGCGGTACGAAGGCGATTTCGACCACTTGGCCCGGTTTGGCGAATGGGACGCCTCGGAACGCTCTGTACCCGGGCCAGTGAAATGAGTGACGACGCCACGCTTGCCCAGGTTGACGCCGCGCAACCGTTCGAGTCGACCTGGCTGTCGGCCAACGCAGGGTCGGGCAAAACCCGGGTTCTGACCAATCGCGTTGCTCGATTGTTGCTGAAGGGAGCGAACCCTCAAAACATTCTTTGCCTCACCTATACCAAGGCCGCCGCCAGCGAGATGCAGAACCGTCTGTTCGGCACGCTTGGGGCCTGGGCGATGCTGGCAGACGACAAGCTTCGCGCAGAGTTGACGGAACTGGGTGAAGTCCCGCCAGCAGACCTTTCAAATGCACGGACGTTATTCGCTCGGGCGATCGAAACGCCGGGTGGGTTGAAGATTCAGACAATTCACTCGCTATGTGCGTCCATTCTTCGCCAATTTCCGATGGAAGGCAAAGTATCGCCGCAGTTTCGCGAACTGGACGAGCGCGGACGTGATGCGTTGATTTCCGAATTGCTTGAAGGGCTTGCCAAAACCGATCCTGAGTGCCTGGCGCAGGTCGCCTCGTTCTATTCCGGCGACGGTCTGGTTGCCCTGGCCAAGGATGTCGTGAGCAAATCGCGTGCGTTTTCCTTAGGTCGGGACCGTGACGACATTTTTCGTGCGTTTGGCGTCAGTCCGGGCTGCTCCTACGATCAGGTCATCGGCCAGACCTTTGAGGACGGTGACCTGGAGTTTCTGAGGGGCCTTGTTCCTGTCCTTGTGCAGGGGTCGACGAACGATCAAAAGCTGGGACTGCAACTGGCCAGCCTGCCGCAAGACCCATCCGTTGGCGCGCTTGATGTGTTATCAAAGGTATTTCTGTTCCAAAGCGGCGCAAATGCCCACACTGCCAAGATCGGAAGCCTGCCAACCAAGGCCACCCGCGAAGTTCCCGAATTTCAGGCGAATTTGCCATTGTTAGAGACTATTATGGAGCGTGTTGAGCGTGGATTCCACATGCGCCGCGACTTCGAAGCGGCCTGGAAAACGGCTGCGCTTCACGATTTTGCCCACGCCTTTCTGCCCGCCTACCAAGACGCCAAGCAGGACAAGGGTCTGGTCGACTTCGATGATCTGATCCATCGCACCCGCGAAGTTCTGTCCAGCCCTGCGTTGTCCTGGGTTCTGTTCCGGCTTGACGGGCGAATTGATCACATTCTGGTCGACGAGGCCCAGGACACCAGCCCCGACCAATGGGCGGTGATCCGCGCTCTGACCGAGGAACTGGCCAGCGCCGGCGATGGCGGGCGCACCTTGTTCGTCGTCGGTGACAAGAAGCAGTCGATCTATTCCTTTCAGGGGGCCGATGCCTCGGGGTTTGATCGTCACGAAATTGAATTCAACGAAAAGTTGGGGAACACTTTGCGTCCGCGCAAACTCTTGTACTCGTTTCGGTCGTCTCCGGCGATCCTGAGGGTGGTGGATGCAGTAATTGACGCCGCCGAGGGCGGTTTGGGGGATAGCGGCGATCACAAGGCGTTTCATGGGGATATGCCGGGGCGGGTCGATCTTTTACCCCTGATCGCACCGCCCGAAGCCCAAGCCGAGACGCCTTGGTATCACCCGACAGACCGGCCCGTGGATAACGCACCACCGGTCGTGCTGGGCCAAAAGGTCGCCTGCATGATCTCGGAAATGTTGGAAAAAGGCTCTATTCCGACCGAAAAAGGAAATTCTCGGGCGATCTTGCCGGGTGACATCATGATCCTTGTGCAGCGTCGCAGCCAGGTTTTTGACCAAATCATCCAGGCATGCAAAACCGCCAATCTGCCCGTTGCAGGGGCAGACGTCCTGAAAATCGGTGCGGAACTGGCGGTGCGTGATCTTTTGGCGCTTTTGTCGGTTCTGACCTTGCCGGAAGACGATCTGTCGTTGGCCGCCGTGCTGAGATCGCCCATTTTTGGATGGAGCGAGCAGGATCTCTATCGGCTGGCGCAACCGAGGGACAAGAAGGCAACGTTGTGGGACGAACTTCAGCGGCGCGGGGGCGACTTTCCGCCCGCGATTGAAGTTCTTCGGTCCCTGCGGGGAAAAGTAGATTATCTGCGCCCGTTCGAGCTTCTTGATCTGATCCTTGGCCGGTTTGAGGTGCGAAGAAAGCTTCTGGCCAGGCTTGGTCCCGAGGCGGAAGACGGCATCGACGAACTTCTAAGCCAGGCCCTGGCCTATGAACGAGACGCCGTGCCGAGCGTTACCGGCTTTCTGACCCGAGCCCGGGCGGAAAACGTTGAAGTTAAACGACAACCTGACACCGCGGATACACTGATCCGGGTCATGACGGTGCATGGCGCCAAGGGGTTAGAGCGACCGATTGTCATTCTTCCCGACACCACGGGCATCGGTGGGCGGCAGTCACAGAAAGTGCTGGTGGACGAGACTGGTCTTGCGATGCTGGCCCTGAACGACGAGCAGTGCCCGCCCTCGATGGCCGCGGTCAAGGATGCAAAGAAGACGGCGGATCGACATGAGCGCAACCGGCTGTTGTACGTGGCCATGACGCGGGCCGAGAAATGGCTGGTGGTTTGCGGGGTCAAGCCGGGGCGGGAGTCGAAAGAGGCGACAAGCTGGCACGATGCCGTGGCGGACGCGATGGAACGCCTAGAAGCAAAGCCAATTCCAGGCCAACCCGACGCCCTGCGGATCGAGCATGGTTCTTGGCCGCAGGTCGCCGAGAGGGGTCGGGTGGAGTCCCCTAAGTTATTGGATGTACCCGATTTTCTGAACCTCTCTGCGGCGCGCGCCGCGCTGCGCCAAACACCGATTTCTCCGTCGGATCTGGGGGGCGCGAAAGTGATCGGGGGCGGGGCGAGAGAGGAAGAACAGGCAAAACGGCGTGGGCGCCAGATACACCTGCTTTTAGAGCATTTGCCGGGGGCGAAATCGCCGGAGGACGCGGCGCGGCGGCTGTTGTCGCATGGTTCGGACCGCGCGGATCCAAGCGAGATTGCCGAACTGACCAACGAGGCCTTGCGCAATCTCTCGCTGCATCCCGCGTTGTTCTCTGACGATGCCTTGGCCGAGGTCGAGATCAGCGCGGATCTTCCGTCACTTGGGAGGCCAATTCTGGGCAAGATCGACCGCTTGATTGTCGGACCCGAGCTTGTGCAAGCCATTGATTTCAAAACGAACGCTAATGTTCCAGTCACCGCTGATGACGTTCCCGAAGGTATCTTGAGGCAGATGGGGGCTTATCTTGAGGCTCTTGCGCAGATCTATTCAAAACAACGGATTGAAGTCTCGGTTCTGTGGACAGGGACTTGTCAACTTATGCCGTTACCACACGCGATCGTGAGGGCGGCCCTTGGACGTTCCACTATATCTTGACGTTGAACCCAAGCGAACATAGGTTCACCCCTCGAACCCAGAAAAGGAAGTTTGGCATGGCCACCGTTGCCGTAACCGACGATACCTTCGAAGCCGAAGTTCGTAACTCGGAAGTGCCTGTTGTTGTTGACTTTTGGGCCGAATGGTGTGGCCCGTGCAAGATGATCGGACCGGCTTTGGAAGAGCTGTCTGACGAATACGGGGACCAGGTGAAAATCGCCAAGGTCAACGTGGACGAAAACCCGAATTCGCCGGCTCAACTGGGTGTGCGCGGGATCCCGGCGCTGTTCCTGTTCAAGGACGGCGAGGTCGTGTCGAACAAAACCGGTGCAGCCCCGAAAGCCGCCCTGAAAGACTGGATCGACGCGTCGGTCTAAGTGTTAAGCCCCGGTAACCTGTACGTTTGCCGAAACGGCTGACGAATACGATTTGTACACGTTGCCGGGCCACGATTTCCACATTTGTACGTCTTTGCCGCCCTAGTGAATTGCCGAAAGGTAAGCACCAGGGACGCGAGTCTTTCCGCGCTCTGTCACTTGCGGACGGGGCGGTAGGTTTGCATATACGCTTCCAGACATCAGGAGAGCGGCATGGCAAAGGAATTCCCCGGCTGGCACGGGACGACGATCATCGGGGTCAGGAAGGGCGGCAAGGTTGTTGTCGCGGGCGACGGGCAGGTAAGCCTGGGCCAGACCGTGATCAAGGGCACCGCGACCAAGGTGCGGCGTCTAAGCCCAGGCGGCACGAATGTGGTCGTTGGCTTTGCCGGTTCGACGGCGGATGCGTTTACCTTGCTTGAGCGACTGGAGACCAAGCTGGAGGCAACCCCGGGTCAGCTTCAGCGGGCCTGTGTGGAACTGGCCAAGGACTGGCGCACCGACAAGTACCTTCAAAAACTTGAGGCGATGCTGATCGTCACGGATGGCGCAGCACTTTACGTGGTGACCGGGGCAGGGGATGTATTGGAACCGGAACATGACGTGGCGGCGATCGGATCGGGCGGGAATTATGCGCTGGCGGCAGCGCGCGCCTTTATGGAAAGCGATCTGGATGCTGAAGAGGTGGCGCGGAAGGCAATGGCAATAGCGTCCGACATCTGCGTTTACACCAATGGCAACCTGACGGTTGAAACCCTGTGATCGAACGCGATGATCTGAGGGCCGCCGTTGCGGCAGGAACAATCACCGAAGCGCAAGCGGCGCGGTTGATCGCACTTTCCGAAGAGCGTCAGGGGGTGCGGGCGGTCATGCGACCGTCGGACGAGCCATTTGAGCTGTTCCGTGGTCTGAACGAGATTTTCATTGTTGTCGGCCTGACGATCCTAACAGTCGGGTGGTTCTCGGTTGGGGTCGTTCTGTTTGAAGGCCCGGGTAGCCTGGCCACCGGATTTGTCATTCAAGCCGTTGTGGGTCTTGTCATCATTGCCGCACTGGCGCGGTATTTCACATTGAAGCGCCGCATGGTCGCGCCGTCGATTGCGTTGGCGGTTTTGACCGGGCTTTCTTTGCTGCAGCTTGGGTTCAGCCTGTCGGAAATGCTGAAGTTTTCATTTCAACATCGGTTTCTGCTGACGTCGGCCTTATGTGCCGGTGGGCTTTTGGTGTTCTGGGGGGTGTTTCGGGTGCCCTTCACATTGGCGCTGATCGGGGCCGCGACGCTGGCCTTCTGTTTCGCCTTTTCGCTTGCCAATGGCGCGGCGCTCATGGATTTGCCCAACGCATTTTTCCTGAGCGCGGAGGGTCCGTTTGCCCTTATCACCGTCGTTCTGGGGTTGGTCGCCCTGGCATTTGCCCTGGCTTTCGATCTGTCGGATCCACATCGTGTCACGCGCCGGTCGGCAAATGGGTTCTGGCTGCATGTTGTCGCCGCTCCGGCCATCGTCAACACCGTGGCCATGACCCTGCTGGTCGACGAATCCCTGATTGCCAATACGCTTTTGCTGGTATTCCTTCTTGTGATCGCCTTGTTTGCCATCGTCATCGACCGCCGGTCGTTCCTGATGGCAGGCGCGGGCTATGCCGTCGCGCTGTCGGTGATCGTTCTGGAAGAAGGGTCGGCGGTTGTGATCCTGTTGTTGGGTCTTGGGCTGGTGATCCTTGGCGCCAAGTGGGAGGCGATCCGGGGCAGGGTGCTGACCGGGCTTCCGTCGTTTCCCGGCAAGGATCGGCTGCCGCCCTGGACGGCGACAGTCTCCGAGGGGTGAGGGGGCTCTGCCCCCATCGCTCTGACGAGCGATTCCCCCGGAGTATTTTCCACAGGAAGAAAGCCGTCAGTTCAGCGGCGCGATGCCCAGCGGCACGTCGGCGGCGCGGCACCAGATGATGGCGGTGTCATAGTCGGCGGCATTGATGCCGTCCGGCAGGGTATAGGTCTGATTGCCGCGCTTTGCGGCAAGATCGCCCATGAAAGTGTCGGGGTCCCATTCGCCGTTCCTGCCAAGCCCGACGACGGGGTCGGGCGCACGATCGAGCGTGAAGTCATCTTCCAGCGTCAAGGTGGTGTCGGTGAGGCTCGCCCCGCCGGTTGTTTCGTGGTTGGACCGACCGCTGAATTCGCCGGTTCTGGCGCTTTGGGCATGGGCAAGTTGAAAGCTGAGGGTGACGGCGGGGACGGAAATCAGGAGAGCGCGGCGGGTGATCATCGGGTGTGTCCTTTGTTTGCGTTTCAGTTGGCATGAAAGTTGTGCATTTGGGCGCTTGTGTCATCCCCGGCTACAGCAACGTCAGGATCCGTGATCGGGTTGTGTTTCGCTGTAACACGCTTAGGTAGGGGCGGTGTTTTTATGGAGCCTTGCCCGTGACCGACCTGACACCTCGTGAAATCGTTTCGGAACTTGACCGGTTCATTATCGGCCAGAAGGACGCCAAGCGTGCCGTCGCCGTGGCCTTGCGCAACCGGTGGCGCAGGAAGCAGTTGGCGGACGATTTGCGCGATGAGGTTTATCCGAAGAACATCCTGATGATCGGGCCCACGGGTGTCGGAAAGACCGAGATTTCACGGCGGCTGGCGAAGTTGGCAAAAGCGCCGTTTCTGAAGGTCGAAGCGACGAAGTTCACCGAGGTCGGCTATGTCGGCCGGGACGTCGAGCAGATCATTCGCGACCTGGTCGAAGCAGCGATCACCATGACTCGCGAAAACATGCGCGACGAGGTGAAGGCGAATGCCCACCAGGCGGCCGAGGAACGGGTGCTGGCGGCGATTGCGGGCGAGGGTGCGCGTGAGCAGACGTTGGAGATGTTTCGCAAGAAGCTGAAGTCGGGCGAATTGGACGACACGGTGATCGAGCTGGAATTGCAGGATCAGACAAACCCGTTTCAGGGCATGGACATTCCGGGAATGAACCCCGGCCAGGGTGGCATGGCGATTGATCTGGGCTCGATCTTCGGGAAGGGGTTTCCGGGGCGGACGACGAAGAAACGGATGACGGTTGCGCAAAGCTATGAAATTCTGATCGGCGAAGAGGCTGACAAGCTTTTGGATGACGAAACAGTCACTAAAGCAGCGCTAAACGCGGTTGAACAGAACGGCATCGTGTTTCTGGACGAGATTGACAAAGTCACAGCGCGGTCGGAAACGCGGGGTGCGGATGTGTCGCGCGAAGGGGTTCAGCGGGATTTGCTGCCTTTGATCGAAGGGACGACGGTCAGCACCAAGTACGGGCCGGTCAAGACCGATCATGTGCTGTTCATCGCCTCCGGCGCGTTCCACATTGCCAAACCGTCGGATCTTTTGCCCGAATTGCAGGGGCGGTTGCCGATCCGGGTGAATTTGCGCGCGCTGACCGAGGAAGATTTCGTGCGTATCCTGACCGAAACCGACAACGCCCTGACGCGACAGTACACGGCACTGATGGGGACCGAGGACGTCACGGTGAGTTTTACCGAGGATGGCATTGCGGCGCTGGCAAAGATCGCGGCGGATGTGAACCAGTCGGTCGAGAATATCGGGGCGCGGCGACTTTATACGGTGCTGGAACGGGTGTTCGAGGAACTGTCCTTTACCGCGCCGGACCGGTCGGGCGACGAAGTGACGGTAGATGCAGCATTTGTGGACGACAACCTTGGCGAATTGGCCAAGGGGTCGGATATGAGCCGGTACGTGCTTTAGACCGCCCGCGATATCACACGCGACTTCACCCGCTGGCCAACTTCGCGGTAGCTGGCGTCGATGCCCAGGAAGGCGCTTTGGATGCGGCTGCGGATCGGGGCCTTTCGCGCACTTTCCTTGGCGGCCGAGATTTTGGCGGCCAAAAGGTCAAGACTGCGGGGGTTGGCGTTTTTGAACCGGACCGTCAGTACTTCGTCGTTCATGTGCAGGCAAATCGCGGGATACTCGGGGTCACGTGAATCCACCGAAACCTTGTCGATCTGGCGGAACTTGCACACGCGGTGGCGTACGAATGACCCATCGGCGCCTTCCGATCCAAGCCGGATTTCCGACGCCGCATAGTCGATCTGAAGCGAATTTCGCGGACCTTTCTTGGACTGTGCCTGGAAGAATACGGCAATGCCGATACAGCCGAGGACGATCAGCGCCTCTTTTCCCAATCCGGACGCCGCCGGGAACAAGAGCAATCCGACCATCACAGGAATTGCGACCATGGATGCGATGAAAAAGATCGCGATGCTGGCCACGAATAACGTGCGCGACAGGGTGGTTTTCTGAGCCGACGGCGCAGAAACGGCGACGCCCCAGTCGGTGCTGTGATTGAGAAGGTCTTGGGATTTTCCGGCGGTACGCGCAGAGGAACTCATATCAAAACTCCAGAAAGTTAGCCTTCGTTAACCAGAAACTTTGACCAAATAATGCGGATTGTTGGGTGGAAACGGGGATTTCGGGTTTCCATTCGGCGGCTTTCAACAGAGAGAGGAGTCATGACTCCGCTTCGGTTTATTCGCGACAACCGCCAGTTTCTGGCGGCGGGTGTGATCCTGATGTTCACATCGTCTTATGGTCAGACGTTCTTTGTTTCGACATTCGCGGCGCAGATCATGGCGGCGTTCAGCCTGAGCGATGGGCAATGGGGGCTGGTTTACACTCTGGGCACCACGGTTTCGGCCATTGTCATGTTCTGGGCGGGGGCGTTGACGGACCGATTTCGGGTTCGGCAATTGGCCTGGATCGTGCTGCCGGGGCTGGCGCTGGCCTGTTTTTTCATGGCGATCAACACAGCCGTGGCCGGATTGGTCGTTTGCGTCTTTCTTTTGCGGTTTTTTGGCCAGGGGATGATGTATCAGTTGGCAGCGGTGGCCATGGCGCGCTGGTTCGTGGCGCGGCGGGGGCTGGCGTTGTCGGTATCGACGCTTGGCATATCCCTTGGGACCGCCGCGCTACCGGTGCTGGTGGCGGCACTGTTCGAGATCGTCCACTGGCGCACGGTCTGGGGGATGGCGGGGATTGCCACCATTTTGACCTTTCCGGTTCTTTTGCTTTTGCTGAGCCGGGAACGCACGCCGCAATCCCATGCCGAGGAAGCCAGTGCGGCGGGGATGAACGGGCGGCACTGGACACGGAAAGAGGTGCTGAAATCGTCTCTGTTCCTCATGCTTTTGCCGATTTTGGTGGGTCCGCCGGCCTGGGGCACGTCGCTGTTTTTTCAGCAGGTCCACATCGCGATGGTCAAGGGTTGGCCCCTGGTCAGCTATCTGTCGTTGATCCCCATTCTGACCGTGGTTCTTGTGGTGGTGACCTTGATATCAGGGGTCTTGATCGACCGTTTCGGGTCGGGGCGCATGATGCAGCTTTACGTGTTGCCCTATGCCATTGGGTTTCTTGTGTTGTCCCTGTCCTCCAGCCTTGCGGGTGCCGCCGTGGCCTTTGTGTTGTTTGGCGTTTCAATGGGGATGGGTGCGACGATTGTGACTGCCTTTTGGGCCGAATACTACGGAACCCGGTACATCGGCGCGATCAAGGCGACCTCGACCAGCATTATGGTGTTCGGGTCGGCCATCGGTCCCGGGATCAGCGGCGTTCTGATTGATGCGGGCTTCACGTTTCCCGATCAGATGGTTGGGATTTCTGTCTATTTTCTTGTGGCTGCCGGGTTTGCCCGGGTCGCCATCGCGCGGGCCCAAGCTGATCTAGCGGTGCCGGGACAAGTAGACGTAAAAGGCGCCTGAGCTGCCATGACGCTGGTGCGCCTTGCTGACTTGCAAGACAACCGAGCTGAGCGGAGGGCGCGACAGCCATTCGGGCAGATGGTGGCGCAACACTCCGGCGCGCTGCGGTATGGGGCCTGTGTCGGTTGAGCGGCGACCTTTGCCTGTGATCACAAGCACCAAGCGTCGGTTTTCGTTGTGGGATCTAAGGATGAAGGCCCTAAGCGCCGTTTCCGCCGCCGCCACAGTCATGCCGTGCAGGTCGATCCGCGCTTCGGGGGTCGCCTTGCCGCGCTTCATCCGCGTGAAGACTTTCTTGTCCATCCGCAGGGGTTGCCTTGCGCCCGGATTTTCCATTCGGGGCAGGGCGGTGTCGGCTTTTTCACCAAGGCGAAACGCGGGAACGTCGAAGGCTTCGCGGGGTTTGGGTGGTTTTGGTTTTGGCGGGTTCAGGATCTGGTCTACGGGTTTTGCACGTTTCAGGGGCGTTGCCGTATCTGCGACGCGGCGCCAAAGCTGTTCTTCTTCCGGTTTAAGACCGCGCGGCTTACGGGTCATTGGTCTGCATCGACCAGCGCAAGCGCCTCTTCGATGGGCAAAAGCACGACCATGCGCCCGCCATCGCGGATACGTCCAGCCTCGCGCCCCGCATCGTCGCCGGACCCAAAGAAAATATCGCCGCGTTGTGCGCCCTTGATGGCAGACCCGGTATCCTGGGCGATCATAAGGCGGCGGATCGGATCGGCGCCCTCTTTTTCAAGCCAGACGGGCGCGCCCAGGGGAACAAAGTCGGGATCGACAGCCAGCGTCCGCCCTTCGGTGATCGAGCGATTCATGGCGCCAAGCGGACCGCGGTCGGGGGCCACGCGCGATACGTCGCGGAAAAAGACATAGGATGGGTTGTGGTGCAAAAGCCTGGCGCCTTCGATTGGGTTGTTGTTGACCCAGTTGCGGATCACCCGAGCCGAGACCTGGTGTTCCTCGAATATACCGCGCCGAACCAGTTCCTTGCCGACCGAGCGATAGGGGTGACCGTTCTTGCCGCCATAGCCGACCCGCAGGCTGGTTCCGTTGCTTAGGCGAATGCGGCCAGACCCTTGAACCTGAAGAAAGAATTTGTCGACCGGGTTTTCGACCCAGGCAATTTCAAGCCCGCGGTCCTCAAGCACACCGGATTCCTCGATCTGCGCACGGGTAAGCCACGGGCGATCCCCAGGGGCGTCTTCGGGGCGGCGATAGAGCGGAATGCTGAACCGGGTCGACCGCGTGAGGGAACCATGAAGTTCAGGTTCGTAGTAACCGGTAAAAAGGGGGTCTTCGCCGTCGGTTATCAGGACCGGGCGAAAGAAGGTTTCAAAAAAGGTTCTTGGGTCTGCATCCTTGCCCGCCAAGGCACAAATCGCGGGCCAGTCGCCGGAATTCAGATCGCCGCAGGTTTCCAGAAAGACGGAAAGCGCGGCGGTGTGATCGTCGTCGGCCCAGCCGTGCAGGTCGGCCCAGTCCAGAAGCCTGGCATCAGACAGGGCAGGCCCCGCAAGAAAGGCTGCCGCAAGTGCGCCAAGCCACCGCATCAGTCACCGGTGGCGACCAGTTGCCAATTGGGATCGTCGGCCCCCATGACGCGGGCAAAGGTCCAGACGTCACGCTGACGCTTGATTTCGTTCGGATCGCCTTCGATGATCTCGCCATCGGCGTCCTTCACGGTCGAGGTCAGTTCACCGATAAACCGGACGGTAACTTCGCCTTCGTTTGTCTTCCGATTAAATTCGGCCTCTTTCAGCGAAACTTCGCGGACGCCAACGAAACTGGCGTCGACAGTCAGGCCCTGTTCGTTGCGCTGGTCGATCACGCTTTGGAAGGTTTCGGCAATTTCGTCGGAAAGGAAATCGCTCACGTTCGACAGGTCGCCATTTTCAAAGGCCATCAGGATCATTTCATAAGCGCTGCGCGATCCTTCCAGGAACGGTCCGACCATAAAGCCCGGTTCGGCCATTTTCATCGCGGCCAGGGCCTTGGCGCTGGACGATCCGTCGTCCACATGGTCGATGATATCAAGGTCGGGACCGCCTTCGATCACGTCAAATTCCGGTCTGCGCGATTTGCCGTCCGAGGTGATGGGCGGTTTTTCAAAACCCTCGCGGGTTCCCAGAACGCTTCGAAGTCGAAGGATCAGGAAGACAGCGATGCCGGCAAGCACCAAAAGCTGGATCAGGGATGAAGACATTCGGCCTCGCAAAGCAGAAGGTTGGGTTTTCGCGTTCAGGGCACATATGTAGGGTGGGTTGACGCCCAAGTCCACCGGATGGGCCGGGTGAGAGAGGTCAAAATGCGCTTACTATTGCTGTTTCTGCTGGTGCCGCTAATCGAGATTGCGCTGTTCATCAAGGTTGGCGGCTGGATCGGATTGCCCTGGACACTGATTATCGTGGTTCTGACGGCAATTTTGGGCACTTTCATGGTGCGCAGCCAAGGTTTGGCGGTCTTGTCGCAATTGCAGGGGTCATTGGCGGATTTGCGCGACCCAACCGAACCTCTTGCCCATGGCGCGATGATTCTGTTTTCCGGGGCGTTGTTGCTGACGCCCGGTTTTTTCACCGATGTGGTCGGGTTTTCGTTGCTGGTACCCAGTGTGCGAGCGTCGGTTTTTCGCTTCATCAAGGAACGCGTGGTGATCCAGAAATTCACATATGGCCCCGATGGTCAGCCCCCGCGCCAGCCCGATGTGATTGACGGCGAGTACGAGGAAATCAAGAAATCCGAAGGCCCCTCGGGGTGGACCCGGCATTGAGCGCGCCGAAGCGCTCTGGTACACACCGCCAACTTTCAAACCCCAGCCCGGAGAGCCAGATGGCCGAAAACGAAAATGGCGCGCAGCCACAGATGCCGCAGATGAAGGTCCTTGGACAGTTCATTCGCGATATGTCCTTTGAAAACATCCTGTCGCGGAAGCCCATCGACGGTCAGGTGCAGCCAGACATTCAGGTGCAGGTCGCACTGGATGGCCGCAAGGGCAACGCCGATGGCCAGTACGAGGTGATTTCAAAGTACAACATCACGTCCAAAAACAAGGGCAGCGAAGATGTGCTGTTTGTGCTTGAGCTGGAATACGGCGGGCTGTTTCAGATCGACAACATCCCGGAAGAGCAGCTGCACCCCTTCCTGATGATCGAGTGTCCGCGCATGATATTTCCCTTCGTGCGCCGCATCGTCAGCGACATCACACGGGACGGGGGCTTTCCGCCGCTGAACCTGGACAATATTGATTTCGTTGCCCTTTACCGCCAGCAGCTGGCACAGCGTCAGGCCGAAAAGTCAGAAACTCCGGTCAGTTAAGCCGCCTCCAAAGCGCTGCATCGCCCATGTCGGACACCAGTTTGGCATGGGCTTCCTTTTCTTCGGGAGTAAGACGGCTGGGCAGCGGACTGGGGCGTGGTTTTGGCCGCCACACTTCGCCGGTGTCCGCATCGGTCATCTGGCTGTCGTTTGACGAGGCCAGAACAAGGTCGGGCTGTCGCCCGCCGATTAGTTCCAGATAGACTTCGGCCAGGATTTCGCTGTCCAGAAGCGCGCCGTGCAGGGTGCGCGCCGAATTGTCGATGCCATAACGGCGACACAAGGCATCGAGCGACGCGGGCGAGCCCGGGAATTTCTTTCGGGCGATTTCCAGGGTGTCGATGGCGCGGTCGAATGGAAGCGTCTGAATTTTTTGCCAGCGAAGTTCGGCATTGATGAACTTCATGTCGAAGGCGGCGTTGTGAATCACCAGCTTGGCGTCGCCGATAAAATCCAGAAACGCCTCGGCCACATCTTTGAATACCGGCTTGTCGCGCAGAAAATCAAAGGTCAGCCCGTGGACCTGTACTGCACCTTCGGGCACGTCGCGTTCAGGGTTGACATACTGGTGATAGGTTCTGCCTGTCGGCATGTGGCCAAAAAGTTCGACAGCGCCAATTTCGACGATTCTGTCGCCGGTTTCAGGGTCCAACCCTGTCGTTTCAGTGTCGAGAACGATTTCCCGCATCTGCCAGCCTGCCCCTGATTGTCCCAAGCACATCATGGACAGAGGCGCGGGCGGCTTCAAGGGATGTCGTTTCAATCACCACGTCGGCGCGGGTGCGTTTTTCGGCATCGGGCATTTGCTGCGATTTCAGGTGTTCGAATTTTTCGACCGTCATGCCCGGGCGATCCAATACACGAGCACGCTGAGCCTCGGCAGGGGCCGAGACGACGATGGTCATGTCGACGTCTGTGTCGCTGCCTGTTTCGAACAGAAGCGGGATATCGACAAGAACGATGGAAGCGGTGGACGTCGCGATAAAGCTTTCGCGGTCAGCACGCACGAGTGGATGCACGATGCCTTCGAGTTGCGACAAGGCGGTTTTGTCGTTCTTGATCCAGTCGGACAGGGCGGTGCGATCAGCCTGACCGTCTTTTATTGCCTCGGGGCGGATTTTTCTGATCGGATCAACGGCCTTTCCGCCCTTGGCGTACAGGCGATGAACTGCCGCGTCGGCATCCCAAACCGGCACGCCTTCGTCGTAAAACATCTCGGCGGTCGTGGTTTTGCCCATACCGATCGAGCCGGTCAGTCCGATCACGAAGGGCCGGGTCACAGAAGAATTGCCTCGCGCAGCTTTTCGTCGACCTCGGGTTTCATTCCGAACCAGCGTTCGAATCCCGGTGCGGCCTGGTACAATAGCATGCCCAAACCATCCACGGTCTGGCAGCCGATGGATTTGGCGTGGGCCAATAAAGCAGTTTCAAGCGGGGCATAGACCAGGTCGGTCACAACGGCCTCTTTTGACAACCCATCCAGCGGCACCCGCATTTCCGGTTTGCCGACCATGCCAAGCGAGGTCGCATTCACAACCGTTCGCGCACCTTCCAGCATATTGCCGGCCTGAACCCAGTCGTGAACCTTGACCTTGGTGCCGAATTCACGCTGCAACGCCTCGCTTCGGGTTTTGGTGCGGTTGGTCAACCGGATCTCGGTTGCGCCGGCGTCGATCAGAGAGGCGATCACGGCACGCGCCGCACCGCCCGAGCCCAGAACAGCCGCGGGGCCATCGGGCGCGTTCCAGTCGGGCGCACCCTGTTTCAAATTCTCAAGGAACCCGTATCCGTCTGTGTTGTCGGCATATAGTTTGCCGTCGTCGCGAAAAATCAGGGTATTTGCCGACCCGATCAATGCGGCCCGGTCCGAAACCAGGTCGGCAATGGAAAGGACGTGTTCTTTGTGGGGAATGGTGACGTTGACGCCGACGAATCCCAGCTTTGGCAACGAACTTAGCGCGTCTTCCAGATCGTCCGACGATATATCCATCGGGATGTAGTACCCCGGCATGCCGTACCGCCTGAGCCAGTGGCGGAATACCCGCGGTGACTTGCTGTGCGAAACCGGCGAGCCGATCACACCTGCCAGGGGGATACGTTTGGGGTCGGTCATTGGGGCAGGGTGCCCTTCAATGTCAGATAGGACAAGATCTCTAACAGGGGCATTCCCAGAATATTGAAGTGGTCGCCTTCGATGCGGCTGAACAGACGAACGCCTTCTTCCTCCAGCTTATAGGCGCCGACCGAATGCTGAATGCTTTCCCAGTTGCGCGCCACATAATCGGTGATCCAGTTTTCCGACGCCTCGCGCATCCAAAGCCTGGCAACGCCCACATGGCGCCAGACCGCGCGTCCGTCTTCCTGAATGACGGCCGCTGAAAACAGGCTGTGCCGTTGCCCGGCCATGGCCATCAAGGTTTCGATGGCTTCGGTCGGGCTTTCGGGTTTCGACAGCAGGCGGCCGTCAAACTCAAGCACCTGATCGCAACCCAGAACCAGCTTGTCGGGGTGTTTTCGCCCGATCTTCGCCGCCTTGGCTTCGGCCAGGGCATCGGCAATGTCGCGGGCGGGCGCGCCATCAAGCACCAGCGCGTCCTTGATCGCCTGTTCGTCAACCCGTGCGGGAACGATTTCAATATCCACCCCGGCGCGGCGAAGAAGCTCGGCACGGATGGTCGAAGAAGACGCGAGTATAAGATCGGCCATGACAGACGCCTGTCTGCCGGGTGCATTCTGCTTTGTCTATACGCAGACTTCCTGGGGATAATGTTGGGTATGACTCTGTGCGCTGGACGTGGGGCGTTCTCTGAATCAGATGGTCAAGGAGGGGTTGCGAGAATTTCCAATCGGACATTCAAAATCTGCCAGCCTCTTATCCACGGTGGACATCCGGAATCCACGGGTTGTGAGTAGGCCATATCTTCGTGAGTTATCCGGCGCGTTCTCCACAGGTCCACGGTTGCTAACGGTGCAGTAACCCTTTGTTTTGCAATCTAATTACTACGCTGTCCCTGGTTATTCCGAACTGGTCGGCGCGCGTTTTCCACTTGTGGACAAGTCGGCGACAAACCAAGGAATTCCACTTGTCCCTGCCTCCTACAACCACATCATCTTTTCTTTCTTACATATATATTTATTAGAGGGACCGAAGAGCGGAGACCTTGCATGGCCGAGATTCTGGCAAACCTCTATCCCTGGACGAAGGCGTTTCACGTGATCTCGGTGATCGCCTGGATGGCGGGGTTGTTCTATTTGCCTCGATTGTTTGTACATCACGTGGAACGTGCTGGCGCCTCTGGCGAAACGCATGAGGTGTTCACGATGATGGAGCGAAAGCTTCTGCGTCTTATCATGAACCCCGCGATGATCGCGACCTGGGTGTTTGGTCTGATGCTGGTCTTTACACCGGGGATTGTCGATTGGTCTTCGATTTGGCCCTGGACCAAGGCTGCGGCCGTTCTTGGAATGACATGGTTTCACCATTGGTTGGGGTATCGACGCAAAGAGTTCTTGGCGGGTGAGAATACGCGAAGCGGGCGCACATACAGGCTGATGAATGAAGTGCCGACTGTCCTGATGATCGTGATCGTGATCTCTGTGATTGTGAAGTTTTGACCGGCAAACACGACCAATCACAAACGATAGTGTTTTAAGAATACACACCGGCGTAGCCGTATCTTTGCCGCATATTCCACTCAAATCGAACACATTCCAGCGAAAGAATTGCGGAAAATGTATAAGTCGTTGAAGGCCAATTAGTTTTGCCGATGACGAACGCAGATATCGCCCACGGGACCATTTTGGCCGAGCAGGCGCTTCCGATCGGTACGGTGTTGTCAGGTGATCAGTTTACGATCACAGGGCAACTTGGTGCGGGCGGTTTTGGCATAACCTATCGGGCGATGGACAACGTCCTTGGGCGGACAATTGTCATAAAAGAGTGCTTTCCCGTCGATTTCTGTTTTCGCGAGGGCACAAGTGTTCTGGCGCGCAGCCAATCATTTGCAAAGCCCGTTCATGACATCGTGAAGATGTTCATGCGCGAAGCGCGCAGCCTGGCCAAGCTGCGTCATCCGAACATCGTTGGTGTGCATCGGGCGTTTGAGGAAAACGACACGGCTTACATGGTGTTGGACCTGATTGACGGGCGCGATCTGTTCGATGTTTTGAAATCGGAATCCATGCGGTTATCGCCGGGCCGCGTGACGGATGTCCTGATGCAACTGCTTGATGCGATTGAAATCGTTCATGACTCTGGATTGCTGCATCGTGACATTTCGCCGGACAATATCATTCTGGAGAATTCCGGGACCCCTGTTCTGATCGACTTTGGTGCGGCGCGCGGCGATGCCAGTAGCCACACCAGGGCCGTGTCGTCGTTGCTTGTGGTCAAGGATGGCTATTCACCGCAGGAGTTTTATGTGGCGGGTGCCGAACAGACGCCAAGCAGCGATCTCTATGCCCTTGCCGCGACGTTCTATCATGTGGTCAGCGGTGAAGCGCCCGCGAACAGCCAGGTTCGTATGGTCGAGATCGCTGGGCGGAAACCCGATCCTTGTGTTCCGCTTTCTGGGCGGATTGAAGGGTATGACGACGCGTTTTTACAGGCGATTGACGCGGCGATGTCGCTGCATCCAAGCGACAGGCTTCAATCGGCTGGCAAGTGGCGAAGCTTGATTGCGGATTGCGCAGGTGACTTGGCGCCGGAGAGTGGCGGAAAACGGGCATCCAGCCACGATGTCAGCCTGGATATTGAACTTGCGCTGACGCAATTGGTTGAGGAAACGAACGAAGAGGTTCGCAAGACCAGCCAGATTCCCGAAGTATCCGAACCTGTTATCGTTCCCTTGAAAGAAGCGCCGAAACCCACCTGGGTTGAGGAATTCAACCAGGAATCGCTGTCACCCGAGCCCGATCCGGTGGTTGAAGACGAGCGTTCCGGTCCCCGCATTGAACCAAAGGATGCCAAGGATGAAGACGGCGAGAAGTTGACCTATATCGCGCCGGAGTTCATTGAAATCGGCTGGATCAATCGGGCATTGGACGATCAGGTGCGTATCCGGAGCGATCTTGAAACTGTTGACGGGGGGTGTACCGACAAGGCTGAGGCATCAGCGTCGGACAATGGGGCCGAGTTGCCGGATGATAGGGGCGACGGCGCGGCGGACGAGGCGCCGGCGGCTGAGGTGGTGCATCGGTCCAGATTTCGCCTTTCTACCGTTATCCTCGGCGTCGTGGTTTGCCTTTTCTATCTGTTCTTGTCGGAAGGTCTTAAGTGACTGGCAACGGCACGGTCTGCTTGAATTTCGCTCATGCCAAAACCGGCTTGGTTGACTTAGTGTCGCTCGCTCCCTAAATATCCGCCTCGGGTGCCGTCCTGGTGCCCGGTGACTTTCACATTTCCTAAAACGACCCGTCCGGTGCGCCCGGCGGCTGCAAAGGTTTTTCCATGACTGACAGATTGAATCTGGCTGAACTGAAGATCAAATCTCCGAAAGAGCTTTTGTCGATGGCCGAGGAGCTTGAGATCGAGAACGCCTCGACCATGCGCAAGGGCGAGATGATGTTCTCGATCCTGAAAGAACGCGCGGATGAGGACTGGATCATCGGTGGTGATGGCGTTTTGGAGGTCTTGCAGGACGGGTTCGGGTTCCTGCGCTCGCCCGAAGCAAACTATCTGCCCGGTCCTGACGACATTTACGTTTCGCCCGAGATGATCCGGCAGTTCGCCTTGCGAACCGGCGACACCATCGAGGGCGTTATTCGTGCGCCCAACGACAATGGCGAACGTTATTTCGCCATGACCCAGGTTGAAAAGATCAATTTTGAAGACCCCGAAAAGGCGCGTCACAAGGTTAGCTTTGACAACCTGACGCCCTTGTATCCCGACGAACGCCTGACGATGGAGATCGAGGACCCGACGATCAAGGACAAGTCGGCCCGGGTCATTGACCTGGTGGCTCCGATCGGGAAGGGCCAGCGATCGCTGATCGTGGCGCCGCCGCGAACTGGCAAGACGGTGATTCTGCAGAACATCGCGCATTCGATTGAAACCAACCATCCGGAATGCTATCTGATCGTCCTTCTGATCGACGAGCGCCCCGAGGAAGTCACCGACATGCAGCGCAGCGTGAAGGGCGAGGTTGTGTCGTCGACGTTTGATGAACCGGCGACGCGGCATGTGGCGGTGAGTGACATGGTAATCGAAAAGGCGAAACGTCTTGTAGAACACAAGCGAGACGTCGTGATCCTGTTGGATTCGATCACGCGTCTGGGCCGGGCCTTCAATACGGTGGTGCCGTCGTCGGGCAAGGTTCTGACCGGCGGCGTGGATGCCAATGCATTGCAGCGCCCGAAGCGGTTCTTTGGTGCGGCGCGGAACATCGAAGAGGGCGGCTCGCTGACGATCATCGCGACGGCTCTTGTCGAAACCGGAAGCCGGATGGACGAGGTCATCTTTGAGGAATTCAAGGGCACGGGTAACAGCGAGATTGTGCTGGACCGCAAGGTTGCCGACAAACGGGTCTATCCGGCCATGGATATTCTGAAATCCGGGACCCGGAAAGAGGATCTTCTGGTCGACAAGGGCGATCTGGCAAAGACCTTTGTGTTGCGGCGGATTCTGAACCCGATGGGAACGACGGATGCCATCGAATTCCTGTTGTCGAAGCTGAAGCAGACCAAGACGAATTCGGAATTCTTCGATTCAATGAATACTTGATTTCCTGTTTTAAAACAGACGGTTACTGTTATGGACACGATCTTTGCCCTGGCTTCGGCCCCGGGGAAATCCGGCGTCGCGGTCGTTCGGATATCGGGGCCCATGGCGCTGGCGGCCTTGGAGCGTCTGGCCGGTGATGTGCCGGAAGCGCGACAGATGTGCTTGCGGTCGCTAGGTGACGATGGGCTGGTCCTGGACCAAGCCCTGGTCGCGGCGTTTCCGGGACCTGACAGTTTTACTGGCGAGGATGTGGCTGAGCTTTTTCTGCACGGCGCCATCGCGACGGTGAATGCCGTCCTGCGCGCCTTGGGTGACATGCCCGGTTTGCGGGGGGCCGAAGCGGGAGAGTTCACTCGGCGCGCCCTAGAGAACGAGCGTCTTGATCTGACCCAGGTCGAAGGCCTCTCTGATCTGGTCGAGGCTGAAACCGAAGCGCAGCGCCGGCAAGCTTTGCGGGTCTTGTCGGGTGCTCTGGGGCAGAAAGCGCAGGGTTGGCGGGACAAGTTGATCCGGGCGGCGGCCTTGCTGGAAGCCACCATTGATTTTGCAGACGAAGAGGTGCCCGTCGATGTAACGCCTGAAGTTCGTGAGCTGTTGGAAAGCGTGGCCGGCGAGTTGCGAGCCGAGGCGGCAGGCACAGCGATGGCCGAGCGGATACGCGACGGGTTCGAAGTTGCGATTGTCGGTCCGCCGAACGTGGGCAAGTCGACGTTGCTGAACGCCTTGGCGGGGCGCGATGCCGCGATTACTTCGGATGTGGCGGGAACGACGCGCGACGTGATCGAAGTTCGGATGGACCTTCAGGGCTTGCCGGTTACGGTCCTGGATACCGCGGGATTGCGCATTTCGGACGACCGCGTCGAGGTCCTGGGGATCGAACGGGCCAAGCAAAGGGCCGAAGCAGCGGATCTTTGCGTGATCCTGAAAAACGAAGCCGACGAACCGGCAGTGATCGAACCTGGGGCGGATGACTTCGTGCTGGTGGCGAAGTCGGACCTTGGGGGCGGGGATTTCTCGGCCATGACCGGCGAGGGCATGGATAAACTGGTGGCGGAAGTTTCGGCGCGGCTGTCAGAAAGGGCGTCGACGGCAGGTGTGGCGATCCGCGAACGGCACCGCCTGGCGATGCTGGCTGCGAATAGCGCTTTGGAATTGGCGATGAATCGGCTAGAGACCGCCCCAGAGTTCGCTGAATTGACAGCCGAAGAGCTTCGCACGGCGATCAGGGCGCTGGATAGTCTGGTGGGCCGGGTCGATGTCGAGGCCCTGCTGGACGATATTTTCGCGAACTTCTGTATTGGGAAATAGCGGTGTTTCACGTGAAACATTTTGACGTCATTGTAGTAGGAGGCGGTCACGCCGGGTCCGAGGCAGCCCATGCGGCGGCCCGTCGGGGTGCGCGCGTGGCCCTTGTGACGCTCAGCCGTGATGGCATTGGTGTGATGTCCTGCAACCCGGCGATTGGTGGTTTGGGCAAGGGCCACCTGGTGCGCGAGATTGACGCCATGGATGGTGTCATGGGGCGGGTTGCCGATGAGGCGGGCATTCAGTTTCGCCTTCTGAACCGCCGCAAGGGGCCCGCCGTGCAGGGCCCGCGCGCGCAGGCTGATCGGGCCATTTATCGCCGCGAAATGCAGGCCGAGATGGCGGCGCACCCGAATATCACCGTTGTTGAAGGCGAGGTGACGGACTTCGCCTTTGATCGGGATGCGGTGCGCGGCGTGGTCTTGCAGGATGATAGCCGTCTGGAAAGCGCGGCGGTTGTTCTGACGACCGGTACGTTTCTGCGGGGCGTCATTCATATTGGCGACGTTTCGCGACCCGGGGGGCGGATCGGGGACAAGCCATCGGTTCGGCTGGCCGAGCGGATTGACGGGTTTGGCTTGCCGCTTGGGCGCCTGAAAACCGGGACGCCGCCGCGTCTTCGGGCAAGCAGCATTGACTGGGACCGCTTGGAAAAACAGCCCGGCGATGAGCATCCGGTGCTGTTTTCGTTTCTTTCTGAGCGACCGAGTGCGCGTCAGGTGTCCTGCGCGATCACGCATACAAACGAAAAAACCCACGATATCATTCGAAGCAACCTGAGCCGATCCGCGATGTATGGCGGCCATATCGACGGGGTCGGTCCGCGCTATTGCCCCTCTATCGAAGACAAGATTGTCCGGTTTGCCGACAAGACATCGCATCAGATTTTTCTCGAGCCAGAGGGACTTACAAGCGATCTGGTCTATCCGAACGGCATTTCGACGTCGTTGCCCGAGGATGTTCAGCACGACTATGTGCGCTCGATTGTCGGACTGGAAAGCGCGGACATCGCGCAGCCCGGTTATGCGATCGAGTACGACTATGTCGATCCACGCGCCCTGACCACGACGTTGCGGCTTCGCGATGTGGATGGGCTTTATCTGGCTGGTCAGATCAATGGCACAACGGGGTACGAAGAGGCCGCGGCGCAGGGGCTTGTGGCCGGTTTGAACGCGGCGGGCGATGCCTTGGGTCTGCCGCCGGTGCGCCTTGGCCGTGAAAATTCGTACATTGGCGTCATGGTCGATGATCTGGTGACGCGGGGCGTCAGCGAACCCTACCGCATGTTCACGTCGCGCGCCGAGTATCGGCTTTCGCTTCGCGCGGACAACGCGGATCAACGCCTTACCCCGCTTGGGCTGGAGGCAGGGTGCGTTGGTGCGGCGCGGAAGTCGGCCTTCAGTTATAAAACCGAGGCTTTGGCGGCCGGACGCGCGCTGCTGGAGGCACAGTCGATTTCCCCGACCGAAGCGGCCGGGGCTGGCGTTCGGATTGCCAAGGACGGCGAAAAGCGGGACGGAATGTCGTTGCTGTCTTTTGTTGACGTGGATTTTGAGCGGTTGATTGACCTGCGGCCGTCGCTGGCACAGATCGAACCAGGGATCCGGGATCAACTGAAGCGTGACGCGCTATATGCGCAGTATATCAAGCGTCAAGCACAAGATGTTGAGAATCTGCATCGTGATGAGGGCCACGCGATACCCACGGATTTCAACTATGATGGGCTGGGCGGGCTTTCGAGCGAGTTGCGGCAAAAGCTGAAAGCGGCACAGCCCGAGACTTTGGGGCAGGCAGGGCGCGTCGATGGGATGACTCCGGCTGCGTTGACGTTGATCCTGACTCATTTGCAGCGGGCCCGGCGTCGTCAGGCATGATTGACCAGGGCGACTTTCTGGCGAATGCAAATGTTTCACGTGAAACATTGGCGCGTCTTGAGAGCTATGCCAGGCAACTCACGATTTGGAACAAGCGCATCAACCTCGTGTCACCGAAAAGCCTGGACGATCTTTGGCAGCGCCACTTTCTGGATTCCCTGCAACTTCTCCGCGTCGCGCCGCCTTGGGCGACATGGGTCGATCTGGGCAGCGGTGGCGGGTTTCCGGGTGCCGTGGTCGCAATCGCCAACCCAGATAGACAAGTTACCCTGATGGAAAGTGATGCCCGGAAATGCGCGTTTCTTCGAACGATCGCCAGGGAAACCACAGGATTTCAGGTCGTGAATGAGCGGATCGAAGATGCAGAGCCGCAAAGCGCGGACGTAGTATCGGCCCGCGCCCTGGCCCCACTGGACAAGCTTTTGACCTATGCCAGCCGACATCTAGACCCCAACGGGCGCGCCGTGTTTCTAAAAGGCAGAAAAGCACGTGAGGAAATTGAAGTGGCGCTTGAAAACTGGCGCTTTGACTGCGAAACATTCCCTAGCGAGACGGACGAAGAGGCCGTCATTTTGAGTATCGGAGATATCGAGCGTGTCTGACCCGACCCGGCCACCGCCGCCCCGGATCATATCCATCGCCAATCAAAAGGGCGGCGTGGGAAAAACCACGACGGCCATCAATCTTGGTGCGGCATTGGCGGAAGAAGGTCACAACGTCTTGCTTGTCGACCTTGATCCCCAGGGCAATGCGTCGACAGGTTTGGGCATTGCTCCCGAAGATCGCGAATACACGACCTATGACCTGATTCTGGAAGAATGCGATCTGCGGAACGTTGTGCGCCAAACCAATGTCGAAGGGCTGCTGATCGCGCCGTCGACCACGGATCTGAGTTCGGCGGACATTGAAATGATGTCGATCGAAAAGCGCAGTTTCCTTTTGCACGATGCGTTGCGGCAGCCGGCGATCGACGAGTTTGATCTGGATTTTATCCTGATTGATTGCCCGCCGTCCCTTAGCCTTTTGACGATCAACGCGATGGTCGCATCAGATTCCGTTCTGATTCCGCTGCAGAGCGAGTTTTTCGCCTTGGAAGGCTTGTCGCAGCTTATGCTGACGGTGCGCGAAGTGCGTCAGAGCGCCAACCCGCATCTGCGCATCGAGGGTGTGCTTTTGACGATGTACGACGGTCGCAACAACCTGAGCCAGCAGGTGGAAACCGATGCGCGGAACACTCTTGGCGGGCTGGTTTATGAAACGGTTGTGCCAAGGAACGTCCGGGTGTCCGAGGCGCCGTCATATGCGCTGCCGGTCATCAAGTACGATCCGGTCTCAAAAGGGGCGACAGCCTATCGCGCTTTGGCACAAGAGGTGGTAGAGAAGATCGAGCTCGCTACATCATAGGGTAGGTAGAATGGCACAGGCAAAATCGGAACGGCGTGGTTTGGGGCGGGGTCTGTCGGCCCTGATGGCGGATGTCGACAGCGGGCCGAGTGCCGCGCCCGACACACCGCGTGCGCCGGAGGCGACCATCGACATCGCGCGGATTTCACCGAACCCGGATCAGCCGCGGCGCGTGTTCAACGAAGATGCGCTGAACGAACTGGCGGATTCAATCCGCGAAAAGGGTATCATTCAGCCCCTTATCCTGCGTCAAAATCCCCGAAAGCCCGACGAATATGAGATCGTGGCTGGCGAGCGGCGTTGGCGGGCCGCGCAGCGGGCGCAACTGCACGAAGTACCCGCGATCGTGCGCGAATTGGACGACACCGAAGTGTTAGAGCTGGCGATCATCGAGAACATCCAGCGCGCCGATCTGAACGCGGTCGAAGAGGCGGCCGGTTATCGGCAGTTGATGGATCGGTTCGGACATACTCAGGAAAAGCTGGCCGAGGCCTTGGGCAAAAGCCGAAGCCACATCGCGAACCTCTTGCGGATGCTGAAACTGCCTGACCAGGTGTTGGATATGGTGCAAACGGGTACCTTGTCGGCGGGCCATGCGCGGGCGCTTGTGACCGCCGCTGATCCCGTTCGATTGGCGCAGCAGATCGTGAAGAAGGGCCTGTCGGTGCGCCAGGCAGAAAAGCTGGCCAAGGCCGCCGACACCCCGGCGCCGCCAAGCAATGTCACACGATTGAAAGACGCCGACACGCGCAACCTGGAAAAGGATTTGTCGGCCGCCCTGGGCATGACCGTCAGCATTGACCATGTGGCAGGAACCGAGAAGGGCGCGATCTCGCTCAAGTACAAGAACCTCAGTCAACTTGACGAGGTTTGTCGGCGACTGTCGGCCACGCTGGATGCAGGCAAGGTTTAAAGCAGGTCGCGCAGAACTGCATTCAGCAGGGGACGTCCCCTTGGGGTCACGCGAACTGTCGTATCGTCGCTTTCAAGCAACCTTAGGTCTTCTAACTCATTGATTTTGCTAACATTCGTAAGGAGACTAGCGGGCACTCCTTCGGCTAACCGCAAACCCATCATCACGGCCTCGATGCGGGCGTCTTCATGGGCCAGCACGCGGCGTAAAGAGGTGCCGTCGCGGTTGGATTCGACGGCCTTCAGCCACGCGGACGGCGCCATGTGACATTCCGTGGCGTTCCTTTCACCACCGAGAGTGAGGCGCCCGTGGGCACCCGGACCGACCCCTGCCCAATCGCCGGATCGCCAATAAATCAGGTTGTGAATCGATTCTGCGCCGGGTGTGCTGTGGTTCGAGATTTCGTACATCGGAAGACCGGCGGCCCCGGTCATGTCCTGCGTCAGGTCGAACATATCGGCCGACAGATCCTCATCAGGCAAACCGGGGAGGCGCCCGCGCGCGTGCCGGTCACCAAATGCCGTGTCGGGTTCAATGGTCAGGTGATAAAGCGACAGGTGCCCCGCCGCCATCTGAAGCGCTTCAGTCAGTTCTTCCTTCCAGTCGGCAAGAGCTTGGTGTTGACGGCCATAGATCAGGTCGAACGAGACGCGGGGGAAATGTTTCTCGGCCGTTTCGACGGCGCGGCGCGCTTCGTCGGCGGAGTGTAGTCGCCCCAGGGCTTTCAGGTGATCGTCGCGAAGGGACTGCACACCGATTGACACACGATTGACACCCGCGTCCGCATAAGCGCGAAACCGGGCAGCTTCGACCGAGGTTGGATTGGCCTCCAGCGTGATTTCGATGTCGTTGGCGGGACTCCAGGCGGCGCGGGCAGCGGCGATGATGCCAGCGACCGTATCGCCCTCCATCAGGCTGGGCGTGCCGCCGCCAAAGAAAATGCTGTTCAGAACGCGTGGGCCAGAATCGTCTCTAACCCTGGCGATTTCGCTCTCATAGGCGGCCAGCCAGCGGGCTTGGTCGATCTGCGCGGTAACGTGGCTGTTGAAATCGCAATAGGGGCATTTTGCCTGGCAGAACGGCCAGTGGACATAAAGCCCGAACCCATTAGCCATCGGAAAAAGCGGCGGCGAGTTTGCGGAAGGCGTCGGCACGATGGCTGATCCGGTTCTTCTGGGCGCGGTCCATTTCACCAAATGTCAAATCCTTGCCGCGTGGTTGAAAGATCGGATCATAGCCATGGCCCTGTTCGCCACGCATGGGCCAGACGATCTGACCCTCCATTCGGCCTTCGAAGACCTCGTCATGGCCGTCGGGCCAGGCCAGAAAGAAAGTGCAGCAAAACCGCGCGGTCCAGGGGGCGGGCGCGCCGGTTTCGACAAGCGTGTCATAGGTGCGGGTCATGGCCATGATGAAATCGCGCCCGTTCGGAGTTTCGGCCCAATCGGCGGTATAAACGCCGTGCGCTCCGCCATGAGCGTCGATCTGTATAGCGGAATCGTCGGCAAGGGCCGGGACGCCGATTGCCTTGACGGCGGCGTGCGCCTTGATGCGGGCATTTTCGACGAAAGTTGTGCCGGTTTCATCGGGTTCGGGCAGGCCCTTATCCGCAGCGCCCAGAACAGTGATGCCAAAAGGGGTCAACATATCGGCGATTTCTTCCAATTTGCCAGCGTTGTGGGTGGCAACCAAAAGCCTGTCGCCGGAAAAGTGACGCATCAGGCCGTTGCCTCTTTCTGCGCTGCGACAAGCGAATCGACGCCTTGCCCCGCCAAATCCAAGAGTGTGCCCATGTCATCGCGGGAAAATGTCGACCCTTCGGCAGACATCTGGACTTCGATCAAACGACCTTTTCCAGTCAGGACAAAGTTCCCGTCCACGCCGGCCTCGCTGTCTTCGGGGTAGTCAAGATCAAGAACCGGCTGACCGGCGTACATGCCACAGGACACGGCGGCGACATGATCGGTAAGGGGGTCGGACGTGACCATCCCGGCCTTCATCAGTGCATTGACAGCAAGGCGCAGCGCAACCCAACCGCCGGTGATCGCGGCACAACGGGTGCCGCCGTCGGCCTGGATGACATCGCAATCGACCACGATCTGACGTTCGCCCAGGGCGGGGCGGTCGACGCAGGCGCGCAGGCTACGGCCGATCAATCGCTGGATTTCCTGGGTACGGCCGGATTGGCCGTTCTTGGCCTCGCGGCGGCTTCGGGTGTGGGTGGCGCGCGGCAGCATCCCATATTCCGCCGTGACCCAGCCAAGGCCTGAGTTTTTCATCCAGGGCGGCACGCGTTCATCAATCGAGGCCGTACAAAGCACATGGGTGTCGCCGCATTTTATCAGGCAGGACCCTTCGGCGTGACGGGTGACGGCGGTTTCAATGGAAACACTGCGCATCTCGGCGGTGTCGCGGCCCGAAGGTCTCATGTTGTTCCCCTTTTGCTTGGTTCAGCGGTTGATAGAGACGGCATAGGGCCGCATCAACCCCGATTGACCTCGGCGGTGCCTTCCGTTTAATTGTTTGGCCCCATGCCGGAACCACAATGACTGACGCAGGCCGACTTCTGGAAGAGATGAACGAACGTTCGCGCGAAGTGTTTCGCCGCGTCGTCGAGGGATACTTGCACAGCGGCGAGCCGGTCGGGTCGCGTACGTTGACCCGTGAGATGAGCGAAAAGGTTAGTGCCGCGACGATTCGCAACGTGATGCAGGATCTTGAGTACCTTGGGTTGTTGGATTCGCCACATGTTTCGGCAGGCCGAATGCCGACCGAGTTTGGTTTGCGTATGTTCGTCGATGGATTGATGGAGATCGGGGACCCGGCAGCCGAGGACAGGGATGCGATTGAAAGCGGTCTGACTTCGGAAGACGAAAGCGTGACATCGCTTTTGGACCGGGTCGGGTCGGCGCTGTCGGGGGTCACCCAGGGGGCGAGCCTTGTTCTTGCGCCGAAGCACGAAGCACCGCTGCGCCACATTGAGTTCGTCAGCCTCTCGCAGGACCGGGCGCTGGTGGTGCTGGTGTTTGCGGATGGCCACGTGGAAAACCGCGTGTTTCAGCCGCCGCCAGGCCAGACCGCGAGCTCATTTCGCGAGGCCGCGAATTTTCTGAACTCGATTGTATCGGGGCACACGCTTTCCGAACTTGAGCACATCATATCAATCGAAATTGCGCGGCATCGTCAGGAATTGGACAGTCTTGCGCGAGAGTTGGTCGAAGGCGGAGCGGCATTCTGGGAAAACGAAGGCACATCCTATGAGCGTCTGATCGTACGTGGACGGTCGCATCTTCTGGGTGGCAGCGAGGAAGAAGAAGAGCTTGAGAGGATCCGGAATCTCTTTGACGATCTGGAAAGAAAGCGCGATATAGCGGAATTCCTCGAACTGACGGAAGCAGGCGAGGGCGTACGCATTTTTATCGGCTCTGAGAACAAGCTATTTTCACTTTCGGGTTCCTCTTTGGTTGTCTCTCCCTATATGAACGCTGATCGAAAGATTGTGGGGGCCGTTGGTGTGATCGGACCCACGCGACTGAACTATGGACGGATCGTGCCGATTGTTGACTATACCGCCCAACTTGTGGGCCGGTTGATTGCAGATCGAGGGCAGTAATGAGCGACGCAGAAGCAAAAAAACCAATTTCGGACGAAGACCTGATTGATATCGATTCGCCCGAGGCCTTGGAGGATCCAAGCGATGACGAACGGATCGCCATCCTTGAAGCCGAGCGCGACGATCTGAAGGACAAGTTCATGCGCGCCCTGGCAGATGCCGAGAATTCGCGCAAACGATCCGAACGGGATCGTCGCGAGGCCGAGCAATACGGCGGGTCCAAGCTGGCGCGTGATCTGTTACCGGTGTTCGACAACATGAAGCGGGCGGTTTCGGCAGTGCCCGAAGATGCGCGCGATGCCAACAAGGCGATGATCGAAGGCGTCGAACTGACCATGCGCGAGCTTTTGAACGTGTTCAAGAAACACGGCATTCAGCCGATATCGCCCGAAGTCGGTGACCGGTTCGATCCGCAATTGCACGAGGCCATGTTCGAAGCCCCCCTGCCAGGAACGACCGCGGGCGAAATCATTCAGGTCGAAGCCGATGGTTTCATGTTGCACGACCGCCTGTTGCGGCCCGCGCGGGTTGGCGTCAGTTCGATGACGGCCAAGTAGCAGGGGGCTCTGCCCCCGGCGCCCTGCGCCTCCCCCGGGACATTTTTCCCAAGAAGAAGCGCAATTTTAGTCGAATTGTCACTTTTGCAGGGATTTCAGCTCGTAGAGCAGGGCGAGTGCTTCGCGCGGGGTCAGATCGTCGGGCAGGACCTCGGCCATCCGGGCTTCCAGTTTCGAGGGGTCTTTTGACTGCCTTGGCGCCGTCGCAGGTGCTGCGCTGAAAAGCGGCAAATCGTCAATCAGCGCCTTTTGCCGCGCGCCGCCTTCCCGTTCGCCCTTTTCCAGAGCGTCAAGCACCACGCGGGCGCGGTCGATCACCGATTGCGGCAGGCCAGCCAGCCGCGCGACCTGAACGCCATAACTCCGGTCGGCGGCGCCCTGGCGGACTTCGTGCAGAAAAATGACCTCGCCTTCCCATTCCTTTACCGCGACGGTGGCGTTCCGGACCCCATCCAGACGATCGGCGAGCTCGGTCATTTCGTGATAATGGGTGGCGAACAGGGCACGGCAGCGGTTGGTTTCGTGCAGGTGCTCCAAGGTCGCCCAGGCGATGGAAAGACCGTCATAGGTGGCGGTGCCGCGGCCGATTTCATCAAGGATCACCATGGCGCGGTCGTCGGCCTGGTTCAGGATTGCGGCGGTTTCAACCATTTCGACCATGAAAGTCGAACGCCCGCGCGCCAAATCATCCGAGGCCCCGACGCGGCTGAATATTTGACTAACACAGCCGATATGGGCGCTTTCGGCGGGGACGTAACTGCCGATCTGGGCCAAAAGGGCGATAAGGGCGTTTTGTCTGAGGAAGGTCGACTTGCCCGCCATATTTGGACCGGTCAGAAGCCAGATCTGCCCGCCTTCGCCCTTCGCCGACAGGTCGCATTCGTTGGCGATGAATGGCGCGCCTTCGGATTTGAGTGCGGCTTCGACCACCGGATGGCGGCCGCCGATGATGCTGAAAGCGCGGCTGCCGTCGACTTTGGGTCGGCACCAGTTTTCGTCCGCAGCCAGCGTCGCCAGGGCGGCGGCGACGTCAATTTCCGAAAGGGCCTGGGCTGCGACGGCCAGGATCGCGGCCCGATCAAGGACCGCCTGCCGCAGATCCTCGAACAGCCGTTTTTCGATGCCAAGCGCATTGGCGCCGGCGTTCAGGATTTTCGTTTCAAGCTCGGAAAGCTCGACGGTTGTGAATCGGACCGCGTTGGCGGTGGTCTGACGGTGAATATAGTCTTCGCCTTTGGCCAGCATTTTTTCGGCGTGGGTGGCCGTGGTTTCGATGAAATAGCCAAGAACATTGTTGTGCTTGATTTTCAGCGAAGCGATCCCGGTGTCTTCGGCGTACCTGGTCTGAAGTCCCGCAATGACGCCTCGGCCCTCGTCGCGCAGGGTGCGGGCGTCGTCAAGCGGGGCGTCAAACCCGGGAGCAATGAAGCCACCATCGCGGGCGAGGAGCGGGGGGTCGGCGACAAGGGCCGCATCCAGATGAGCAAGAAGTTCATCGAAAAACGACAAGTCCTGTGACCATTCCAACGCATTATCCGGAGCGTCGTCCGACGCGATTTCAGTCACTAAACCGGGCATTTCCGCCAAGGCGTTGCGGATCGCTGCCAAATCGCGCGGACCTCCGCGATCAAGCGACAGTCGGGACAAGGCGCGTTCGATGTCGGGACATTTTCGCAGACGTTCACGCAAACCCAGTCGTGTGTCGCTTTTGTCGACCAACCAGCGGACGGTATCGAGGCGGGCGTGAATGGTCGAACAATCGCGCGAGGGCGACGAGATGCGCCGCTCGATCAGCCGACCGCCGCCAGAAGTTATGGTCCGGTCGATGACATTGAGAAGCGATCCGTTGCGCCCGCCGGTGAGCGCGCGGGTAAGTTCGAGGTTTCGGCGCGTCGCGGCGTCGATGTGGACGGTTCGATCGAGGGCTTCCTTGATTGGTGGCCGTAGAAGGGGCAGTTTGCCCTTTTGGGTCAGGTCAAGATAGTCGATCAGGGCGCCAAGCGCGGAAAGCTCGGCCCGGGAAAACGTGCCATAGGCATCAAGGCTTTGAACCTGCCAAAGGTCTTTCAGACGCTTTTCAGCCGACTGGCTGTCAAAACTGGTCGCCGACATGGGCGTAAGCGACGCGCCGGATTCAGTCACTAAATCGGAAAGATCGGCATATTTGTTTTCCGAGATCAACACTTCACTTGGCGCAAGGCGCGCCAGTTCAGGGCCGAAACGGACGGTTGGAATAGTCAGCACCCGAAGTTCACCCGTTGAGATGTCGACCCATGCGATTGCGGCGTCGTCTCGGACCTCGGCGAGAGCGGCAAGAAAGTTGTGGCGGCGCGCTTCGAGCAGGGTTTCTTCGGTCAGAGTGCCCGGCGTCACAAGGCGCACAACTCCGCGCTTTACAACCGATTTCGAGCCGCGCTTTTTGGCTTCGGACGGGCTTTCAAGCTGTTCGCAGACGGCGACGCGGAACCCCTTTCGGATCAGCGACAACAAATAGCCTTCGGCGGAGTGGACCGGCACGCCGCACATGGGAATGTCTTCGCCCAGGTGCTTGCCGCGTTTGGTCAGCGCAATGTCCAGCGCTTCGGCGGCCGCGACGGCGTCGTCGAAGAACAACTCATAGAAATCGCCCATCCGATAGAACAGAAGAGCATCCTTGTGCTCGTCCTTGATCTCAAGGAATTGGGCCATCATCGGCGTGACGCCGGTGGTCGCGACAGGCACTGCTCACACCCCCAAAGTGTACGGACCGAATCTAGCGATCCGGCCCGATGGGGGAAAGGCGATTCTTGGCGTGGTTCAGCTTGCGAAGGGTGCTGCGCTGCCCCAAAGCTGTCGGATCTTCTGGTCGCGCTTGCAGGCCTTGCGATAGAATTTATAGGCGTTGGCCTTGGATTTCGGGCCGCGCCGGGTCAGGACGATTTCGCCGCTTTTGTAGTAATCCTGGTGGTAAGCCTCGGCCTTGTAAAAGCGGCCGGCATTCAGGATCGGCGTGACGATCTTTCTGCCAAGATCTTTCTGAGCCCGCGCCTTGGCGGCTTCGGCGGCGGCGCGTTCCTGTGCGTTGGTCACGAAAACGGCGGTGCGATAGCTGTTGCCACGGTCGCAGAACTGTCCCCCGGCATCGGTGGGATCGACCGAGCGGAAGAAGTTGAAAAGCAACTGATCATAGGTGACTTGCGAATCGTTATAGCGAATCTCGACCGCCTCATAGTGGCCGGTGCCGCCTTTGGTGACCTGCTTGTAAGTCGGGTTCTTTGTCTTGCCTCCGGTATAGCCGGAAACGACTTCGCTGACCCCCGCAAGGGATTCGAAATCGGATTCAACACACCAGAAACAACCGCCTGCGAAATAGGCTTTCTTTTGGGCGGCGTCCGCAGTGCCGGTTTGGGCCGCAAGGCCGAGAACCATCAGTGCGCCCAGCAATAGGGCCTTTGGAGTAGTCACAAACATATACGTCTCCTTTTTCGAGATTGGGCGCACCATGACCAGTACATCGTTCACCGTCCATTCAAGGCGACGTGAGGTCGCGCGAGTGTGAGAGTTGTTTCACCAGCATTTGCGCCATAGCGTGGCGTCCATGAGAATTGCGATGTGGAGCGGGCCGCGCAATCTGTCGACGGCCATGATGTATGCCTTTGGTAACCGGGCGGATTTTGCTGCTTGGGACGAACCGTTTTATGCCGCCTATCTGAAGGAAAGCGGGATTGATCATCCGATGCGGGATGCCATTCTGGCGGGTCACGAGTGTGACCCGGACAAGGTGGCGGCGCGATGTGCGGGGCCGATTCCCGGGGGCAAGCCGCATTTCTACATGAAGCACATGGCGCTTCATATGGAGGGGTTCCCGATGGATTGGGCGGCGGAATGCGTCAACATTCACCTGATCCGGCATCCGGCGCGGGTGGTCGCAAGCTATGCGGCCAAGCGAGAATCTCCAACGTTTCACGACATCGGTTTCCAACAGCAGGCCGATGTTTTCGAGCGGTTTCCGGGGCCGGTTGTAGACAGCGCAGATATTCGCCGCGATCCCGAAGGGATGTTGCACGCGCTTTGCGATGCCGTTGGTCTGGCCTTTGATCCGGCGATGTTGGCGTGGCCTTCGGGGCCAAAGTCGTTTGACGGCGTCTGGGCGGCGCATTGGTACGAGACAGTGCACTGTTCGACCGGGTTTGCGGGGGCCGAAGGGCCGTTGCCGAAAGTGGACGGTTGCGCCACCGCATTGATAGACGAAGCACTGCCGTTCTATGAGCGGTTGCGGACAGTGGCGCTTTCTTGAAAGGAAGGACGATCTGAATTTATGGGGCTTAGCCGCCCTTTAGATTCAACCGCCGTTCCCGCGCCGCCAGAAGCTTCAGGCGCAGGGCGTTCAACTGGATGAAGCCCTGGGCGTCTTTCTGATCGTAGGCCCCGGCATCTTCTTCGAACGTCACGTGGGCTTCGGAATAAAGCGAATGATCCGACCAGCGGGCGACAGTTCGGGCCGACCCCTTGTAAAGCTTCACCCGGACGGTGCCCGAGACGTGTTCCTGCGACTTGTCGATCAGGGCCTGCAGCATCTCGCGCTCGGGTGAGAACCAGAAGCCGTTGTAAATCAGCTCGGCGTAACGCGGCATGATCTGATCTTTCAGGTGCCCGGCGCCGGAATCCAGCGTGATCTGTTCGATACCGCGATGGGCCTCTAACAGGATCGTGCCGCCGGGGGTTTCATAGACGCCACGGGATTTCATGCCGACAAATCGGTTTTCGACCAGGTCCAGGATGCCGACGCCGTGCTTGCCGCCAAGTTCATTGAGGCGGGTGAGGATGCCAGCAGGCGTCATCGTTTCGCCGTTGACCGCGACCGCGTCGCCCTGCTCAAAGGTAATCTCGACCATCTCGGGTGCGTCTGGCGCGTCTTCGGGCCGGGTGATCCGTTGAAGGACGTATTCGGGCGCTTCGTCGGCAGGGTCTTCCAGAACCTTGCCTTCAGATGAAGTGTGCAAAAGGTTGGCGTCGACCGAAAACGGTGCCTCGCCGCGCTTGTCTTTGGCGATCGGGATCTGGTGTTGTTCGGCGAACTCCAGAAGCCTGGTCCGCGAGGTCAGATCCCACATACGCCAGGGGGCGATGACCTTGATGTCGGGATTAAGCGCATAGGCGGACAGTTCAAAGCGGACCTGGTCGTTGCCCTTGCCGGTGGCGCCGTGGCTGACAGCATCGGCCCCGGTTTCGGCGGCGATTTCCACTAGCCGCTTCGAGATCAGCGGGCGCGCGATCGAGGTCCCAAGAAGGTACAGGCCTTCGTAAAGCGCGTTGGCGCGGAACATTGGGAAGACAAAATCGCGGGTAAACTCCTCGCGCAGGTCCTCGATGAAGATCTCGGACACACCCAGCATCTCGGCTTTCTTGCGGGCCGGCTCCAATTCTTCGCCCTGTCCTAGGTCAGCGGTGAATGTGACAACCTCGCAGTCGTATTCGGTTTGCAGCCACTTCAGGATGATCGAGGTATCAAGGCCGCCCGAATAGGCCAGCACAACTTTTTTTGGCGCAGACATGGTGTCCCCCGGAATTCTGATGTCCGGGCGCGTTTACGGTTTTTTCTTTTGAGGAACAAGCGGCAGCCAAAAGGAAAGGGCGACCCCGGGGGCCGCCCTTACGCTCTAGGCTGGTTAGGTGCCTTACTCGACGATCAGGACGACGTCTTCCTCGTCGATCGGTTCGTCGCAATCGGCTTCGCAGGCGGCATCGGCTTCGTCATCCACGCCCATGGCGTCACGGATTGCGGCGTCTTCTGCGGCAAGACGTTCGTTCAGCTTGTCCAACAGTGCCGCTTCGTCGTTCTCGTCACCGGTGTTCTTGTTCCAGTAATCGAGAATGTCCTGTTCGGCTGCAGTCTGCGCTTCAAGGTCCATTTCGGCTTGATCCACGTCGGCCGGGTCAGGTTCGACCGCAGTGATGTCTGTTGGTTCTTCAAGTGTGGGATCGCCGCCAAGGTCCGAGATGGCCTCTTCCAGCGGATCGTTCATCTCAACTCCAGGTGTACCAGCGACCTGATCGAGGTAGTCCTGATAGGAGCCAAACCCCCGGTCGATGGCTTCCGCTTCCGGGTCGGTGGCTGTGTCGATCTCGGTGATCGGATCGATGCCCGGAACACCTTCGCGAGCGGCATAGTAATCGGCGACCGAATCGTAGCCTGCCATCGCAAGTTCGTCGTCCAGGGTGTCGAAGGCATCTTGCAGATCAACGATTTCCTGCGCGCCGTCGGCGTTCACGTTGGCAACAGCCAGGGCGGCCAGGTGACCGACGGGGCCGTTGGTGTTGCCATTGCGGATGTGGGCCAGAACAGCGTTGGTGTTGGCGTTCATCGCGCCGTTCATATTGCCGAGGTTGCTGGGATGCATCAGGTCGGTCTTGGCGATGCGGGCCTTGGAGGCGCGCCGCGTGGTTTTCTTGTCCTGACCTGTCAGCTTGCGGAACATGCCTTCAACACGTTTTCCGGCCCGTGTGGAAGACAGTGACTTGCCGGATTTTCCCTTCGACTTGGAGGCCTTCGAGGATTTTCCGCCTTTCTTGTCGCCACTTTTACCTTTGTTCCCGGCATTCCCCTTGCCGCCAGCATTTTCGGATTTGGCGTGGGCTGCGTCTGCGGTCACCAGGACCGACACGGCTGCCGCAGGCACAAGTGCCACCGAGGACAACATGACGGCGGTTAGTGCCGCTTTCAGCGAATTCTTCATCGAGATACTCCTTCAGGTCGGCATCGTGCCGGGATCGGTCGGAACGCTAGGCCCAACATGTGGCAGGATTTTGTCATTTCCGACGTATTGGTTCAATCGCAGCGACAATTTTTTGAAGTGGGGGAATATCACATAACATCCTGATAATGCGTATGTTTAATCCTGTAGCCGGGTCTTATCGGGGCTTCCAACGCGCTTACAATGGCAGGGTGTCGGCAGAAAGCCGCGCCTCTTTGTTTTCGCATTGTTGCCAATCATGGTTTGGGCGCGGGACTGGTGCGAATGCGGAACTAGTACCGCCAGAATCATTTAAAGCGAGGACAGGATCTGACGCGCATCGCAATAGGCTTGGCGAATGGCGCTGATGTCGGGGGCAACCGTCGGATCGGATTTCAGGCGCAGTTCCTCGGCGCGGCAAAGATCGCTTACCCGATCCAGGCCCAGATTCAGCGCCGAGCCCTTCAGAAAGTGAAGCTGCCCCGGGAGGTCTTGGAGTGCCGTTTGGTCTAGTGTTGAAAGAGTTTCTTCCATCTCTTCGCAGAAAAGCTCGATGACTTCGTTCAGATCGTCCGGGCCGACCTCCTCGCGAAGTTCGTCTATGCGGTTGGTGTTGATCATCGTTCTGTCCTCGCCCGCCCGTGGTAGCGCCGCGAGGTTAACGAGACGTCACCGTTGGTTGGTCTGCCAGTCCGGGTGAAGCCAGGGCTGGACGTTCGAGGGCGGCAGCGACTTGCCAAGGATGTGATCAGCCGCCTTTTCGCCAGTCATGATCGAAGGCCCGTTCAGGTTTCCATTGGTGATGCGCGGAAAGATCGAACTGTCTGCCACGCGCAAGCCGTCAACGCCAATCACGCGACATTCGGGATCGACGACTGCCATCGGATCGTCCGCCGCGCCCATCTTGCAGGTGCCGCAGGGGTGATAGGCGCTTTCGGCCTCTTCGCGGATGAACGCATCAAGTTCGTCATCGGTCCGGGCTTCGGCGCCGGGCTGGATTTCGTGCTTCGCGTAAGGTTTGAAGGCGTCCTGGGCGAATATCTCGCGGGTCAGGCGGATGCAGGTGCGGAAATCCGACCAGTCGTCCTCGTGGCTCATGTAGTTGAACATGATTTCCGGCGCGGCCATCGGATCAGCGCTGGCAAGCGTGACCGCGCCGCGGGATTTCGACCGCATGGGGCCGGTGTGGGCCTGAAACCCGTGACCCTCGGCGGCGGCCTGGCCGTCATAACGCACGGCCATGGGCAGGAAGTGGTACTGGATATCGGGGTATTTGACGCCAGCGGCAGATCGGATGAAGGCAGCGCTTTCGAACTGGTTCGACGAGCCAAGCCCGGTTTTGGTGAAAAGCCAGCGCGCGCCAAGAACGCTTTTCCAGAACAAGGTCCAATAACGATAGAGCGTGATCGGCTGGCTGGCGGCCATCTGGATGTAAAGTTCAAGATGATCCTGAAGGTTCTTGCCGACGCCCGGTCGGTCGGCGATCAGGTCGATGCCGTGTTCAGCGAGGTGCCCTGCGGGGCCGATACCAGACAGCATCAGGAGTTTTGGCGAATTGATGGCCGATGCGGCGATGATGACTTCGCGGCGTGCGGTTATGGTCATGGGTTTGCCGCCCTGGTCAAGTTCAACGCCAGTGGCGCGGCCATCGGTGATAACGATGCGGTTGGCGTGCCCCTTGACGATGTCGCAATTCGGTCGGGCAAGGGCGGGGCGCAGATAAGCATTGGCAGCTGACCAGCGGCGGCCCTTCCAGACCGTTTGCTCCATCGGGCCGAAACCTTCCTGCTTTTCACCGTTGTAATCTGCGGTGACCTCGTATCCCGCCTGCCGCCCGGCTTCGACAAAGGCATGGAACAAGGGGTTCGTACGCGGTCCCCGAGTGACGTGCAGCGGGCCGTTGCTGCCGCGCCATGTAGGGTCGCCACCGTGGCCGCTGTCGTGCCAGCTTTCCATGCGCATGAAATAGGGAAGAACGTCGGCATAGCTCCAACCCGTGGCGCCACTTTCGGCCCAATGATCAAAATCGCAGGCGTGACCGCGAACATAGACCATACCATTGATCGAGGACGACCCGCCGATCACCTTGCCGCGCGGGCAGGCCAGACGCCGCCCATTCAGGTTCGGTTCCGGTTCGGTGCGATAGCCCCAGTCATAAAGCGGCATGTTCATCGGATAGGAAAGGGCGGCCGGCATCTGAATGAAGGGCCCGATGTCGCTGCCGCCATATTCGATCACGATGACCGAAGACCCGGCCTCGGACAGCCGATAGGCCAGGGCGCACCCAGCCGAGCCTGCCCCAACGATGACGAAATCCGCCTCCATCGCCCGCGCCCGCCGTCAGCCCGCGCCCGCCGAAGCGTTGTGCTGGGCTTGCAGCAACGCTTTCAAGGCCGCTTTGGTGTTGATCAGGCCAACCGGACCAGAGTCGCCGGTGACCACGATGTCGCTTTGCTCGTCGACCAGCATCGAGATGATATCCTTCATGGGAGTGGTGTCCGGGATGTGACGCGCACTTTGGGGCATGCCGTCCTGATAGGGGCCCATGATTTCGACAGCGCGCAGCACATTCAAGGGATTCATGTGGGCCACGAACTCGGCAACATAGTCGGTGGCGGGGTCTAGGACGATTTCCTGGGGCTGGGCGCATTGGACGATCCGGCCGCCTTCCATGATCGCAATGCGGTTGCCGATCTTCAAGGCTTCGTCCAGATCGTGGCTGACGAAGATGATCGTGCGGCCAAGGGTTTTCTGCAGTTCAAGAAGTTCATCCTGAAGCTTGTTGCGGATCAGGGGGTCGAGGGCCGAGAACGGTTCGTCCATCAAAAGGATCGGCGCTTCGGTCGCAAAGGCGCGGGCAAGGCCGACGCGTTGCTGCATGCCGCCGGAAAGTTCCTGTACCTTGCGGTCTGCCCATTCATCAAGATTGACAAGTTCAAGCTGACGGCGCGCTTTTTCCAGCCGTTCTTCAACGGCCATGCCTGCAACTTCCAGACCGAAGGCGACGTTTTCAAGAACCGTGCGCCAGGGCAGAAGGCCGAACTGCTGAAACACCATTGCGACACGTTCCCGGCGGATCGCGCGCAACTCTCGTTCTGACGCGCTGACCACATCGACCATGGCGTTTCCGGTACTGACCTCGACACTACCGCGAACGACGGGATTGAGCCCGTTCACCGCACGAAGCAAGGTTGATTTGCCAGACCCGGAAAGACCCATAAGCACCAGGATCTCGCCATTCTGAACGTCGATCGAACAGTTGTGGACACCCAGAACCTGGCCGGTTTTTTCCTGAATTTCGGATCGCGATTGTCCCTCGTCCATCAGGGGCAGCGCCTCTTTTGGATCGCTGCCGAAGACGATGTTCACGTTGTCGAAGCGGACCATTGTGTCGGACATGGATCAGGCCTTTCGCTTCTTGAACATGCGGTCGAATATGATGGCCACCAGAACGATGGCGATGCCAACCTCGAATCCCTTGGCAATGTTCACCGTGTTCAACGCCCTGAGCGTGGGCACACCCAGACCGTCGGCCCCAACAAGGGCGGCGATCACCACCATGGACAGTGACAGCATGATGGTTTGGGTCAGCCCGGCCATGATTTGTGGCAGGGCGTAGGGAAGTTCGATCTTCCACAACAGTTGGAACGGGGTCGAACCGAAGGCCTTGCCCGCTTCGATCAGGGCAGTCGGGGTCGAGGTGATGCCAAGGTGGGTCAGCCGGATCGGGGCTGGGATTGCGAAGATCACTGTGGCGATCAAGCCCGGCACCATGCCAAGGCCAAAGAGGATCAGGGCCGGGATCAGATAAACGAATGTCGGGATCGTCTGCATCAGGTCCAGAACCGGCTCCATCGCGCGATGCAGCCAGGGGCGCCGTGCGGCGGCGATGCCCAAAGGCACGCCAAACCCCATACAGACCGTTGCTGCGGCCAGGACAAGCGCAAGGGTTTCGGTGGTTTCGTCCCAGTACCCCTGGTTCACGATCAGTAACAACCCAAACAGGGTAAAAGCCGTGAACCCGATCGAGCGCCGTACGATCCAGGAAATGGCGGAAATAACGCCGATGACGATGAAGGCATGGGGTGTCTGCAAGACCCAGAGAAGCGACAGGATGATGGATTCCAGAACTGCCGAAAGCCCGTCAAAGAACCATATGAAACTGTCGGTCAGCCACTCGATGAAACTTTGCACCCATTTTCCGATGGGGATTTTGTTGTCTTCCAGCCACTCCATTGCACATCTCTCCCGGTGTTGTTGAAGGGCCTGTTCGACACAGTCTTCAGGTGGCCAGCGATCCTGGCTTGTTCAGAACGACTTTCCAGACTGTTGGGTGATTGATCAAGCGGGAAGCGACTTGAATGGCAAACGGTATGGTCGGGTGACCGATCCGTTGGCGGCCGGATTTCAGCGAGGTCGCGAATTTAGCGACCTGGAACATCCGGCTGTATCGGCAACGAAAGCCCTGCGCCTTTCCCGCACCAGACTGTCCCGGATTCTTGGCCAATTCACCGCAATCGGCCAAATTGTCGACACATTCGCCTATTATCCGCCAATGAACATTTGATGGGCCCGATGATGAAACTGATCATTCAAATTCCGTGTCACAACGAGGAAGGAACGCTTCCGGAAACCCTGGCGGATTTGCCGCGCGAGGTTGCGGGATTCGACAAGGTGGAATGGTTGATCATCAATGATGGGTCAACCGACCGGACGGTCGAAGTTGCGCGCGAGCATGGCGTCGATCATATTATCGAATTGTCCCACAATCAGGGTCTTGCCGCGGCATTCATGACGGGCCTTGAGGCTTCGCTGGCGCGTGGGGCCGACGTGGTGGTGAACACGGACGGCGACAACCAGTATGATGCTTCCGGTATTCCGGACCTGACCGCGCCGATAATTCGCGGCGAGGCGCAGATTGTCGTCGGTGAACGGCCGATTTCTGCGATAGAGCATTTTTCGCCGGTCAAGCGCGCGCTGCAGCATCTTGGCAGCTGGGTGGTGCGCAAGGCGAGTGGAACCAAGATTGGCGATGCGCCCAGTGGTTTTCGCGCCATTCATCGGGATGCCGCGATGCAGCTTTATGTCTTTGACCGGTATACTTATACGCTGGAAACGATCATTCAGGCCGGGCGCCTGGGCATTCCGATCAAGTCGGTGCCGATCCAGATCAACGACCCGACACGGGAATCGCGCCTGATCAAGTCGGTTCGAAGCTATGTCTGGCGGTCGTCGAAAACGATCTTGCGGATTGCCGTTCTGTATAATCCGTTTCGATTTCTTGCCATCCTGTCGCTGATCATGCTGATCCCCGGTATCGTCGCCTTCGCGCGGTTTCTGGTTTTCTTCCTGATGGGCCAGGGCGATGGCAACATTCAGTCGCTGATCATTGGCGCCGCCTTCATCGCCGCCGGTGTCGTGACACTGGTGGGTGGGCTTATCGCCGATCTGATCGCCGCCAACCGGGTCTTGTCGGCAGACATCAGAAGCCGGCTATTGCGGCTTGAGCTTTCGCAGTTGCCCAAGTCCAAATGACCCGCCGACACTGACGATCCGCGCTGAAGTCCACAAACCAATCCCAGAAACTTGCCGAGCCACAAGCGCCGGTTCGCTTGTGCCTTAGTGCATTTCTGACTAGCATCTCGGAAATTATGCAGTGAACGGGAAGTTATGCAAAATTTCGGCGAGGCCTTCGGTTACGCGGTTGATCTGCTGATCCGTGCCGATTCCGATCTGCTGGAGATCGTCGGCTTGTCGCTTTATGTCAGCCTTTCCGCCACTTTTCTGGCCTGCCTTCTGGGTCTGCCGATGGGGGCCTTTCTGGCCGTGACGCGGTTTCCGGGCCGCGGCGCGGTGGTCGTGCTGTTCAACGCCTTGATGGGATTGCCACCTGTCGTGGTCGGGTTGGTTCTTTACATGTACCTGTCGCGATCGGGCCCGCTTGGATTTTTGGGCCTTTTGTACACGCCAACCGCCATGATCCTTGCCCAGACGGCACTGATTGCGCCGATTGTCGTAGCGCTGTCGCGGCAAATCCTTGAGGACATGAATGCCGAATACTCCGAACATTTCCGGTCGCTGGCGCTTCGTCCGGGTCAGATTGTCGGCGCCTTGCTGTGGGATGGGCGATTTGCGCTGATGACGGTCGCGCTTGCCGGGTTTGGCCGGGCCATTGCAGAGGTTGGCGCGGTGATGATCGTGGGCGGTAACATTGATCATCTGACCCGGGTCATGACGACGGCCATCGCTTTGGAGACTTCCAAGGGAAATCTGCCGCTTGCCCTGGCGCTGGGTATGATCCTGTTGGCGCTGGCCATGATCGTCACAGCGTCGGTGCAAGGGCTTCGCATCTCAGCCGAGCGTCACGCCAATGCATGACGGCACCGGCAATCCGAACTTGATGGCGGCGCGCCCGGCCCTGCGGGTGGCAAGTCTGACTTATGATGCGGGCGATGCGCGATTGATCGACATTCCGGCCCTTGAGCTGGCCGAGCAGGGGATCACGGTTGTCATGGGTCCGAATGGTGCGGGCAAAAGCCTGTTGCTGAGATTGCTGCACGGATTGATTGTGCCGTCGGGTGGGCGTGTGTCGGTCGGCCTTGAACCCCTTTCCCCACGGATTTGCAAACGCCAGGCGCTGGTTTTTCAGAAACCGGTTCTGCTGCGGCGGTCCGTAGCGGCGAATGTGGACTTTGTACTGAAGGCCCGTGGCAAGGACCGCGCGGCACGAGAGAGGCTGCTTGATCTGGTTGGGCTTGGGCCCTTGTCCGACCGCCCCGCCCGTCGGCTTTCCGGGGGCGAGCAACAGCGGCTGGCGATTGCCAAGGCGCTGGCGACCGAACCGGTCACGCTGTTCATGGACGAGCCGACCGCCAGCCTTGATCCGGCCTCGGTGCAGGCGATCGAGGCGATTGTAACCAGGGTGGCAGGGGACGGAGTGCGCGTGATCTTTGTGTCGCACGATGTGGCTCAGGCGCGGCGTCTGGCGCGCGACGTGGTCTTCATGAACAAGGGACGGGTGGCCGAACATGCCATGGCGGACCAGTTTTTCGAACAGCCGGAAACCGAGGCGGCGCGCGCCTATCTGGCTGGCCGTTTGGTTGCATAAGGAGTAAGGCATGCGTTTGCTTTTGTCAGTTGCCATGTTGTTTTCCACCCAGGCTGTGGCCGATGAAATCGTCGTGCAGTCGACCACGTCGACCGAGAACTCGGGCCTTTATGACCACATCTTGCCGGGGTTTGAAAAGGAAGCGGGCATCAAGGTGAACGTGGTCTCCGTCGGCACGGGTCAAGCCATTCGGAACGCGGTAAATTGCGACGGCGACGTTTTGCTTGTACATGCAAAGGCTGCCGAGGACCGGTTTGTCGCCGAAGGTGGTGGCGTTGAGCGGTTTGATCTGATGTACAACGATTTCGTTATCGTGGGGCCGGAAACGGATCCGGCTGGAATTTCGGGTATGACGGTTGCTTCGGATGCGCTTGCTGCCATCGCAGCGAAAATGGCTTTGTTTGCATCACGCGCCGATAATTCCGGGACGCACAAGAAAGAGCTGTCGCTTTGGGCTTCTGCCGGGGTCGATCCGGTTCAAGCTTCGGGCAAATGGTACCGGGAAACCGGGTCCGGCATGGGGGCAACCTTGAACACGGGCATTGGCCTGGGGGCCTATGTGATGACCGACCGCGCCACGTGGATCAGCTTCGCCAACAAGCAGGACTACGGTATCGTGGTCGAGGGCGATGACGCCATGTTCAATCAGTATGGTGTCATTCTGGTAAACCCGGAGCGCTGCGAGAACGTCAACGCGAAGGCTGGACAGGCCTTTATCGACTGGCTTTTGTCCGAAGCGGGGCAGTCGGCCATCGCTGCGCATGAGATCGCTGGCCAGCAGTTGTTTTTTCCCAACGCCGGGGCTGACCCATGAACGACACGCCGGAATTCCTGACGGTTCCCGAACTGGCCGACCTTTTGCGGATCAAGGAGCGCAAGGTCTATGATCTGGCCGCGTCGGGCGACGTGCCCTGTTCACGGGCGACTGGCAAACTGTTGTTTCCTGCCGGTGATGTGCGTGCCTGGATCGAGGGAAAGAAATCGGGTTCGGCCGGGCGTCAGGCGCGTCCATTGGTGGTTCTGGGCAGCCATGATCCCTTGCTGGAATGGGCATTGCGGCAGTCGGAATGCGGGTTGGCGACGTTTCTGGATGGAAGCGCTGACGGGATTGCACGGTTCACTGCCAACGAAGGCGTGGCCGCCGGGCTGCATATTCACGACGCGGAAACCGGGGATTGGAATGTCGTGCCGGTTAAGCGGGCCTTGATGGATCAAGATGCGGTTTTGGTGTCTTTTGCGATCCGCCGCAGGGGCCTGGTCACACCCCCCGAGGCGGCGGAACGGTTCAAGGGCATGCGCGATCTGGTGGGAACACTGGTCGCGGCACGGCAGGAGGCGTCGGGCACCAATGTCTTGTTGCAACACCTCCTGGAGGATGCGCGATTGTTGCCCGAAGATTTGTCGTTCACCGAACCGATGCGCAGCGAGCAGGACGCGGTTCTGGCGGTGGCGGAAGGACAGGCCGATGTGGCGTTTGGATTGGAGGCCGTGGCTCGCCCCTTTGGCCTGGGGTTCGTGCCGTTGATCGACGAAAAGTTCGACATCCTGTTCGACCGCCGCGCCTATTTCGACGCGCCCGTGCAGCGGTTGATGGCCTTTTGCAGAGGTGACCGGTTCAAGGAGCGGGCACTGGCCTTGGGTGGATACGATATCAGCGATCTGGGTGGAGTGCGCTGGAACGCCTGATGTAAAAAAGACCCGAGGTTGCCCTCGGGTCCATTGTCGCTGCTCTTGATGTGAGAGGTTACATCATCATTTCCATTTCATCTTCCTCTTCGACCTGAGCATTGACCGGGCCGGCTTCTTCGCCCGTGTCTGCAAGGAGATCGGACAGAAGCGTGTCGACTTCTTCAAGCTGCTCGGCGATTTCTTCCTGTGTCGGGGCGGGGGCATCTTCGTCGCCACCAATTCCGAAGATCGAAAGGATCGCCTCGATGATCTTTGAGAAGATTGCGCCGATGCCGCTGTCCTCTTCTTCTGCCGGGGTTTCTTCCTCGGACTCCTCCTCTTCCTCTTCGGTCTCCTCTTCCTCCTGCTCTTCTTCCTCGGATTCCTCTTCTTCCTCTTCCTCGGTTTCTTCTTCCTGCTCTTCCTCTTCCTCGGTCTCCTCTTGCTCTTCGGTTTCCTCCGAGCCTTCTTCACCTTCTTCTTCGGTTTCTTCCTCCTCCGAGGTTTCTTCCTCTTCTTCCTCCTCGACCGGATCGGTCGGAAGCCCGTAGAGACCGTTCAGGGCGTCGAAGTCGCCGTCGTTTTCGGCAAGGAACAACAGCTCGATTTCCTCAAGCGGGCGATCCAACATCAGAACGTTTTCGATTTCGCCGTCAAAATGCCATTCGAGGTTGTCGTCGTCTTCCACGCGGCCTCGGGTCGACGCACCAAGGACCAGGTCTTCGGTGTTGTCTTCCATGCCACCGGCAAAGCCCGTGTCGGCGTCGACCAGTTCGCCGTTCAGATAGAACGCGATTTCGTCATCGTCGAAGGTGAAGGCAAAGTGATAATCCTCGTTGACTTCGATCTTGGTGCCCCAGTCGACCAGGTACTTTTCTTCTGTTTCGCCCTGGAAGCGGACCTTCAGAACGCCATTGGTGGTGATATAGGCGGTTAGGTGGCCGCCTTCGCCGAAGCCTGAATGGTCCTTTGAGAACAACGCCTGGTTTTGGTTGTTGCCCGGGTTGTAGGCGGTGAAGTTGAACGCGATCGTGCCTTCGCCGGCGGCCTGTTCGTCGGTGTGCGCGATCTCGATCGGCTGGTCCTGCCCGCCGAAGTCACCGCCATCGTGCGACAGAAGAACCGTCGGGATTTCGATCCCGTCGGGCAGGGCCGAGGCCAGGTCGATCTCGCCTGAATTGTACCATTCGTTCGACGAATACTCCCACGGGCTGTTGCCAACCGGGTCGCCATCGACGTCGCGGGTGTCATAGCCCAGATGCTCGGCCTCGCCATCGCCATCAAGGTCGATCCACTTGGTTTCGCCGGTGGGTGCGACTGCTTCCTGGATGTCATCGACCGTTTCGACGATGCCGTCTGCCGCCATGGGGTCGATCGTGACATCGTCTTCTTCGACCTTGTCGCCGTAGACCACGATGTGACCAATTAGGTCTTCGTCATGGGCACCGCCGCCGTTGCCTTGCTGGGAATAGGCGAGGATGACCGAGACCGCGTTGTCGTCCACGCCATCGCCGTCTGTATCGACTGTGTGGTGCTCGATCTCGATCCGGGTTGTGTGGCCAATGACAGAGATCGTGTCGCCTTCGGCCTTGTTGAAGTCGGCGACCACGTCAATTCCCAAGCCATCGACCCAGTGGTCGTGGATATAGGTATTTTCGCCCGCGACCCCCATCCAGTCGATGGTGCGGTCGTCGTTCACGTGTTCAAGGATGATGTCCTTCTTGCCGTTGATGAGGGTTTCGAACTGGAACTTGTCCGCGCCTGCTCCGCCCACCAGGACGTCGTCGGCTTCAATTTCCTGATCGATCCAATCGGCCAGCTTCAGGTAGTCATAGTCGATCGAGCCGCCATCGGGGCGCGAAGGATCATCCAGCACCAGTTGCCCGGCGCGCTGTTCGCCAGCGTCCGAGCGCGAGATCAGCGTGTCGTCGCCGTCGCCGCCTTCCAGATAGTCGCTGCCGCGGCCGCCATCCAACGTGTCGTTACCGGCATCGCCCATCAGGTGGTCGTTGCCATAGCCGCCCTGCATGTTGTCGTTACCGGTACCGCCGTTCATTTCATCGTCGCCGGCACCGCCATCCATGTTGTCGTTGCCGCCAAGGCCATCCATCGTGTCATCGCCCGCCAGCATCGCTTGGGCACCCGAAGGATTGGTCAGCGCGGCGCCCGGACCGTCGGTCATGAGGGTGTTGATCTCGGTAACCGAAAGAGCGTCTTCGGGTGTGAAGCCACCCCAGACCCCAAAGTCGGCAATCCCGCCTTCGAACTCGTTCCGCAGGTCTTCGTCATCGGTTGCGAATTCCTGCGCCGTGTCGTTCAGCTCGGCCTTGTATTGGTCGGCACCAAAGACCCATGGTTCCTCGTTCTGCAAAAGATAGGCTTCGGTGTAGTTGCCGGGTGTCGCCTCGTCGCCTTCGACGGCGCTCCAGGATCCATCGGGAACGGCGGTGCCGTTCAGATAGACCGTCACACCGTCTTCGGTGAAGCTGACCGCCAGATGTGCCCATTCACCTTCGTTCAATAGGGTTCCGGTCTGCCAGGCGTGGTTCTGGCCGCCATCGCCTTCGGCCATGCGCAGGAACAAGCCGCCTTCCTGGGTGTGGCCAAGGCGGAAGTGACCGCCATCCTCGGCGCCGGAGTGATCCTTGGTGACGAACATCGACTTTTCACCCAGATCGTCGGGGCGCACCCACATGGCAATGGTGCCCTGAGTGACGCTCATCGAGGGATCGTGGTCAAGGAAGGCAAAGCTGTCTTCACCGTTGAAGTAAAGTGCCGTGGAGCCTTCTGTCGGGCCTTCGGTCGTGGCGTCCGTGTTCAACAGCGCCTGGTTTTCATAAAGCGTATACGACTTGACCATGCCGCCTTCGCCGCGAAGATCGTCATAGGCGCCGTCGGCTCCGTTATCAAAACTCCAGAACCCCAGTGCGCCGGGAAGTCCGGCGGGATCCGCTGGTTCCGGCTGGGAAAGGTCGTCATTGCCACCCGTTCCGGTAACAATCTCACCGGCCACATCCTGCGTTCCGAGTTGGTCGAAGGGCGCGCGGGTTTCGATGTAACCTTCTTCTTCGGTCGGGGCGCCCAGCATGCTTTCGTCGAAATACTGGTTCTCGAAGGCTGCAAAGGGGTCGCCGGTGATGGCGCCCAGGTTCTCGGTCCCGGTGCCGTTGTTGGAGTTGTTTGCAGCACCGTCCTGCGGTGTGCGAGTGTCATAGCCCTTGACCGGTTCGCCATCGACCATCGTGATCTTCTCGTCGCCAGGGGGGTTCAAGGCCTCGGCGACGTCGGCATAGTTTTCGACCACACCATAGGTGACCATGTCATCGGTCTGGATGTCCTCAACCTCGACCCGGTCGCCAAATACGATGGTCTGACCGATCAGGTCGCGGTCATGGGCGCCGCCACCGCCATGCTGGACCGAGATCGTGGTGATGATCGATTCCTCGACCCCGTCATTGTTGACATCGGCGTAGGTGACATAGGGCACAGCCGTATGGCCGATCACCGCGATGTGGTCTTCCTCGGCATTGTAATCGGCAATGATATCAATGCCATGACTATCAACCCAATGATCGTGAAGTTCGTTGTTTTCGCCAGCGACTCCGGCCCAGTTGATGGTGCCGTCGTCTTTGACATGCTTTTGGATGATGTCCAGTTTGGCGTCGATCTGCGGTGAAATCAGGAAGGTGTCACTGCCCGCGCCGCCGATCAGGATGTCATCGCCGACAAGAGGTTCGTGAGCATAGGCCGAAAGCTTTTGCAGCACGTCGTCAACTTCTCCGTCGGGGTCTTCCCGGGTCGGGCGGTCAATCGCCAACTGTCCGATCCGCTGTTCGCCCGCGTCGGAACGCGCGATCAAAAGGTCATCGCCATCGCCGCCTTCCAAAAGGTCCGACCCATAGCCGCCGTCCAGCACGTCGTCGCCGTCGCCACCAATCAGGTGATCGTCGCCGAAGCCGCCCATCAATTCGTCGTCGCCACCCTGACCGTCGATGGTGTCATCGGCGCCCAAGCCCGTGATCACGTCGCGGGCATCGCTGGTGGTGGTGTCGATCGGGGTGTCAAGGACGTGCTCGCCCAGGAAGAAGGACGGGTGATAGTCCTCGACCGGGACAAGGGGCACGTCGGCGGGTGGGTTGGTGAAATCGGCTGTTTCCTGATAGAACGCGCTTTGATCCACCGGCAGGCCGTCGATCATCAGGCCAAGCGACATTGCGCCGCCAGCATCGAAGTAAAGCATGTCGATCTTGTATAGACCGCCCTCAAAATCGGCGACGCGCCCCGTGCCGTCGGTGGACCGGGTGCCCTCGAATTCCGAGAAATCAACGCCGCCGATCTGAAGCTCGAAACCGTCATCCGAGACGACTTTCAATTCGTGTACCCCGGGCGGGATGTAGATATAGCCTTCCAGCGTCAGCGCCGAAGGACCCATTTCAAGGTCGCCGTTGCCTTGAAGCGACGCGGCGTCATCGCCTAGAAACTGCGCGATTGTCGTATCGCTTTTGCGAGAGCCAAAAAGCAGTTCAGAAGCAACGAACGTCGCCACCGATTGGCCATCGGCGGCCGCTTGCGCCTTTTCGGTATTCCAGATGCCTTCGCCTGTAACGAAGGCTTCGCCCATCAGGCCTGTCGCATCACTGGGAATGCCGGTGATATCGGTCATTGCAATGGCGGGGGACAGTCCCGCGGGTGTGTCCACATTGGTGGCGTCGAAATAGGCAGTCGTGTTCATGGCAGATCTCTCCCGTCGGCGCGCCTGCTGCATTCAGGGCGCATTAAAATTTCTCGTGTCTGAAAACTGAAAATCGAAGTGCGTGAACACTTCCGGGAACTCGGCAAGTTTGTGTCAACGGTAGCAAGAAATGTGGCGACAAAAGGGCCGATTCCGGGGCTTCTCTGCCTTAGATATTCTGCGGTGGATCGAATGGGCAAAGACTTGCCATTCGCGATTTGTAAACAATTAACCATATGAAAAACAAGAATAAAATTCGCGAAAAGATCGTTGCCAAATGGCGATCAAAATTGTGGCACTGTTTCATTTTTTCGCACCGACCCACAATGCCACAATATGAACGGTCAGTATGCGCCATCGCGAAACAGCGGCTTGCACAAATGTGGCAGCCGTCGCTTATTGGCTGCACGAATCGTCTATTGATGTCGCAGGAGCAACCAAGTGCCACAGCCAGATCACGTCTCAATCTACGACCTTCCCGACCCATCGGATCTGGACGAGGACATGGTGTCCTATTTTCAGGTTTGCGAAGAAAAGCTGGGCATGGTGCCGAACGTTCTGAGGACGTTTTCGCGCAACCAGGAGAAATTGCGGGCCTTTGCCGCCTATTACAACACGCTGATGCTTGCGCCGTCGAAGCTGTCGAAACTGGAGCGCGAAATGGTGGCGGTTGTCGTGTCATCCGCGAACCGCTGTTACTATTGTCTGGTGGCCCATGGACAGGCGGTGCGGGCCTTGTCGGAGGATCCCGAACTGGGTGAGATGCTTGTGATGAACTACCGGGTGGCCAAGCTGGACGACCGTCAGCGCGCGATGCTGGACTTTGCCTGGAAGCTGACGACAACCCCCTGGGAGGTCGACGAACCGGATCGCGCTGCACTGACAAAAGCCGGTTTGAGCGAGGACGAAATTTTCGATCTTTCGGATGTCATCGGCTTTTTCAACATGTCGAACCGTTTTGCCATCGCCAGCGATATGATGCCCAACCGCGAGTATCACGGGATGGATAGAGGTTGATCAACTTCCGGCAAGGGGCTTGAAAAGAGCGGACGAGCTTTTCTGATCTTACGGGGTTTGCGGGATACCTTTGCGACCGTTAGACCGATTGTTAGGTTGCTGATTTTGCGCGGCACAGTGGGAGGTGGACATGCGAGTTGCGACAATGGCGACCGGAGGGATCGGAGGATTTCTGGCGGTCAAGCTTGCTGGCAGCGGACACAAGGTCGCTACGATTGCACGCGGAGCGCATCTGGAGGCGATTGTTGAAAACGGCCTTACGCTGGAGGATTCATCAGGCAGAGAGGTTATCCGGCCTTGGATCGCGACTGATGATCCCGCCGAGGTTGGCGAAGTCGACGCCATCATCTTTGGCGTCAAGGGCGATGCGCTTGAGACGGCGGCACAGGCCTGCCTGCCCATGCTGGGCCCGGACAGCGTTGTTGTCCCATTCCTGAACGGTGTAGAGGCCTCTGACCGGTTGCTTGACGTATTGCCGGAACAGAATGTTGCAAACGGCATGGCTCAGATCTCGACGACGATTTCGTCGCCCGGGATTATCAAGAAGACGGGCGAGTTCAATGTATTCACCTTCGCCGAACGCGACAGCAGACCATCAGAAAGAATTGGTGCATTGCAAAAGGCAATAAATGACGCGGGATCGTCGGCGCCAGAGACGGATGACATCGAGCGAGACGTCTGGTCCAAGTTCGTGCTTTTCTCGGCTATTTCAGGTGTTACCGCTGCGGCACGCTGCACATTGGGCGATATCGTTTCAACGCCGGAACTCGGCGAATTGTTTCGCGGGGTTGTTTCGGAAACTGCTGCCATTGGTCGCGAAATGGGGGTTGCCCTCAGGCCTGACATCGAAAGCCGAACCTGGACGACGGTAAGTTCGCTGCCGAAAAACATGCGGGCGTCGACAGCCATTGACCTGGAAAACGACCGACCGCTTGAGATCGAGTGGATTTCTGGTGCCGCAGTCAGGCTGGCCAGGAAGGTCGGAATTGATGCACCGGTTAACGCCGCGCTCTATGCGCTTCTCTTGCCGCACAAGCGCGGCGGACAAAAATCGGCATAGTCCGACAACCCATCAGTCGCACCCTGTGTACCTGTGGCTTGATGTGTCCTTGGTGCGGGCGATGTCGCAAAATTCGAGCGCTATGGATAAGAACAGGCTTTCGGTCAATTGCTCGGATCAGGGCGGAATCGGAAGTGAGCCCCCCACTAGCTTAGGCCCAATGCCCCGGAAGCTTCGCTTACCATTTCCCTGAACCTCGTGCTGCTGGATGGAACCAGGCTCAGCACGTGATTGGCATCAATATCGGGATTGCGGCGAAGGGCTTCGGTTTTCCAACGGTCTGCCTGCTCTCTATCATCATTCAGCCAATGACTCATGGCGGCAAACATCGCCATTCCGGCATGTGCCCACGGTGTACGGGCCGCAATCTCGGCCCATTTAACGGCCGAGGGGTAATCATCCCGGTCAATGTAGATCCACATTTTGTTTCCGGTCATCCCGGGGCGAAACGGATCAATGGGGCTAAGGTCGATTGCTTTGTCGGCATCGTCCATGGCCGCATCGAATTCGCCGGTAAACACGTTTGCCCAACTTGATCCGTAATATCCCCAAGTGTAATTGGGCGACGCATTTATGGATTGGCGGAACCAATGCTTGCTTCCTTCGGGGTCGTGATCCAGCCAATGCACGCGCCCCATCATGAAATTTCCGAACGGGTCCCGTGGTTGCAGGGACAGGCTTTGCTCTGCGTGGGCC
>JABDJO010000109.1 GCA_013002465.1 Silicimonas sp.
GGCTTCGGCGCGGCCAAGCACAAGGCAGTTGGTCACGATCAGCCCGACGAAGATCGAAAGTTGTTTGCTGATTTCAAAGGCGAAGGCCTGCAGCAATTCGTCGATCACCACGACCAGCGAGGCGATCACCACGATCTGGACAATCAAGCGGATGACATTGGGGATATGATGGCGAATGAGGCTGATCGTGGCCGACGACAGGACAAGCACGCCGGTCAGCGCCGCCGACATCACAAGCGCCGTCGTCAGCGAGGTCGTGACCGCAAGCGCCGAGCATATCCCGAGGATCTGCAGCGTCACCGGGTTATTGGCGATCAGCGGTTTTGTCAGGAAGTCCAACGTCGATGCCATGTCAGAGACCCTCTGCCCTGAGCCGGGCCAGGAAAGGGCCGAACCCGTGATCGCCCAGCCAGTATTGCAGCATGTTCGACACTCCGTTGCTGGTGATCGTCGCACCGCTGATTGCGTCAACTTCATGCGCTCCGCTGGCCGCACCGCGCACCACCGTGATCACGATGCGTCCGTCGGCATCGGCGATTTCCTTGCCGGGCCAAAGCGATAGCCAGTCGGGGTCCTCGACGCGCGCACCGATCCCGGGCGTGTCGCCCTGTTCGGTGATTGTCAGCGCGGAAATGGTCGTCAGATCGGCATTCAGCGCCAGCATCGCCCGCAGGGTCGACTGATAACCCTTGCCGCTGACCGGCAGGACAATCAGCAACAATTCTCCATCCCGTTCCAACAGATGCACCTGTGCCAGGTTCGCCCGCCGCCCGAGCCGTGCGACATCCGCATCCGTTGGAATTTCAACGCTTTCTTCCGGGTCTGCCGCCGCGGCGATCGGATCGAAGGTTGCGGGATCGACATCGGAAACGAACGTTCCCGTCGCAAGGTCGACCAGCCGCGTTTCCAGCGCATCGACCTTGAGGTCCGCCATGACGTCCCGCATCCCCGGCAGGCGGTCCAGCATCGCCGCCATCCGGGCCGCGCGTTCGGCTTCCAGGTGCGCCTCTTGCAGTGGTTTCAGCGTTACCGAGGTGACCGAGACCAACACCGCCGAGATCAGCGCGACAAGAAAGGCCACGCCAAAGACCTTGGCCGGATCCTCGTTCGGACGCGCAAGGAAATTTCGCCAGAGGGACAGCGGGTCAGGCATTTCGCCGCCTCGCTCTGTGATAGGCGTGCGCCAAGACAACCAGATGGTCGACCAGTGGCGCAAAGATCCCGGCCATCAGCGCGGCAAAAATCACCGCTTCGGTCGTTATTCCGCTGACCGAGAACAGCCCGACCAAACTGCCGGCCAATGCGCCATAGATCCACCGCCCCGCGTTGGTCGCGGCCGCCATGGTGGGATCGCAGATAAGAAAGATCAGCCCAAAGGCGAGGCCGGTCGCGATGGTGACGGGCTCTATCCCCTGCCCGCTTGCCGCCAGAACCGCGAAAGTCGCGGCCACTGCAGACAGGATCACCCGTTCTGAAATCAGGCCAAGTGCCCAAAGCAACGCCGCCGCCGGCAAGGTCGCCAAGGCAAGTTCGCGCGTCGGAGCGGGCAAGGACAGTTCCGGGAAGGATATTATCAACAGCGCCAGGGCCACGGTCGCCGGGCTGAGAAAACCGAACCCCCGACCGCCGAATACCAATTCCCCAAAGATCACTCCGAGCGACACGGTCACCACCACCTGCCAAACGGCGATTTCGGGCGGTGCGACGATGGCGACGACAAGGGCGGTGGTCAAACCGTGAAAACTGGGGGGTCGCTTGCGCAACCTTGCGAAGACCCACTCCCATACCAGGGACGCGACAAGCGCCACGCCAAATAGCACGGTATACCGGCCGGGATCGTTGGCGGCAACGAACAGGAATGGCAGCACCAGCGCCGCCGCCTGTGCCAATGTAACACCGGCAACGCCGTGTGGCCTTGGCAACCCGAAACGCGTCATGCGGCACCTTCCATCAGGTCATCCAGCACCTGTCGCAAAAGGCGGGCATAATTCGCGCCGCTTGTGCAATGCCGGGTCAGGGCCGCCACGTCTTCTTCCACAAGCGCCAGAACGCCCAACCGTTCAGCCGCCTCGCTGTCGCCAACCGAAAGCGCGCGCAGCAAAGGGACGGGCGGGATATCCACCGCCAGGGCACGTTCCAACGCGCGTGTCGGGATCAAAGCGCCCTGCCCCGCAACCGCCGGACGCAGACGGTTTGGGCCGGCTTTCTGCGCCTCGACCAGCGTGACCTGATGGTCGAACCGTCTTAGATAATTGGCATGGATTCCCGTCACCGGGTTGCCCGAGATGGCTTCGCCGGCATCGGGCACAGCCAAGTCCGCAAGTTCGGCCCCAAGACAGGTACGCACCAGTCGCGGCCGAGAAGCGGCCGGGCCGTTTATGGCCACCACACGGTTCGGCCGATATTGCCCGGTTTGGAACAGATGCCCGATGGCTGCGACATCCTGATAACCGATGGTCCAAACCTCACGCCCGGGTGCCGGTGCATACAAACGGTCGATATGGGTGCTGGGCAGGGCAGCGGCCAGGGTTCCCTCGAAACCGGCATGCGTGACGCGATCTTCCGTCGGGCCAAGAGGCGTGCCCCTGGATTGGCAAACGAAAACCTCGCCCTCGGTCAATCGCGTCAGAATGCGGATACCAAGCTGAAATTGAGGCGTTTGATCGGAAAGAACCAATGCTGGATCCGGGGCCGCGCGATCCGCGTGAACCGCATTGACGAATACTGCTTCGGGTTGCGCGCCGGGTTCAGGCATCCGGCCAAAAGGACGTGTTCGAAAAGCCGGCCAGAAACCACGATCCAGCAGTACCGGACGCGGGTCGTCGGGGTCGGGACGTTCCGGGTCGCTTTGGCTTTCATTCGCCACGGCCTTCGCAGTGATGATACAGGCGGACAAGGTCTTGCGCGGGCCATATGCCAGGGAGGAAACACGCCCGTCGATTGGGGACACAAAGGCGATCTTGGGACGCTTCCTGTCGCGAAAGAGTACCTGCCCCACGTTCACGCGCGTGCCCTCTTCAACTTCGAACCGAGGCCGCAGGCCGGGAAAATCGGCCCCCAGAATGGCGACTGACGCGGGGATGATGTTGTCCTTCATCTGAGGCGCCGCCGCCCCAAAAATCGAGGGCCATTCCCCTTTCTTGACCTTGAAGTGCCGCACGGCGCCCGCCTTTCAGACCACGCAGCCTGTTGAAGGTTGGGCGCGGTCAATTCCTCTTGCCGCAATTCCTAGGTTTCCGGGGCGCGGGGACATTGATCTCGATCAACGACGTGTCGTTTGGCTGTTTTAGGTTTTCAAGAGGACCGGACCGAATTTGCAAAAGGAAATCCCCCGTGCAGCATTTTACTTTGAAATCGTTTTGCCTCGCACTTGGCGTCTCGGCGGCGATGGTCGGCACTGACGCCACGGCACAGGACCAAGCCCCGACCATTAGCGATATCATCGAAGCCTGGCTGGCCTCACCCCATGGCGATCGTACGTCCGAGGCTTTCACCCATTGGAACGAAGACGGCGAGATTCCGGGGGTCTGCGCGGTCTGTCATTCCAGTACAGGCGCCATAGATTATGTCAGCGGCCCGATGACGACGCCCGGTGTGATCGACCATGCGGTCGGACTTGGCACCACCGTCGATTGCGTCGTTTGCCACAACAAAAGCGCCGCGGCGCTGGCATCGGTGCCGTTTCCTTCGGGGGTTGTCGTCGATGCCTTCGGTTCGTCGGCCATCTGCACCGTTTGCCACCAGGGCCGTGCGTCGAGCCAGACCGTGGAAACCAAGACCGCCGGTCTGGAAGACGACGAAGTGGTGGGCGATCTGGGGTTTATCAACGTGCATTACAAGCCCTCGGCGTCTACCATGATGGGCGGCGTTGCGCGGGGTGGTTTCGAGTACCCAGGCAAGACTTACAAGGGACAGTTCACCCATGTGCCCGATCTGAACACCTGCACCGATTGCCACAGCCCGCATTCGCTTCAGGTCAGCCTTGAGACCTGCACCACTTGCCACAAGGGCGCCGAAAGCTTTGCCAGTATTCGCATTTCACCCGCGGACTTTGACGGTGATGGAGACACGAGCGAAGGCATTGCAGGACCGATCGCCGAATTGCACGCACGTCTTGGCACAGCGATCCAGGCATATGCCAACGAGGTGATAAAAGTCCCCGTGGCCTATTCCGACCATGCCTATCCCTATTTCTTTGCGGACACTGACATGGATGGAATTGCCGGATCGGGCGAGGCCATTTACCCCAACCGCTATCAAAGCTGGACGCCACGCTTGCTGAAAGCGGCCTATAACTATCAACTGGTGGCAAAGGAAACGGCGATCTACACGCATAACCCGCACTATGCGTTGCAGCTTTTGTACGACAGCCTTGAGAACCTGTCCGAAAAAGTCGCGGTCGACATGGATGGCATCGTTCGACCCTGATCCGCGATTGATATGCGTCAGTCCTTGCTGCCCGCGTTCCCCTAACCTCGATCCGAACGACAGGCAGCGAGGCACCGCCGATGGACCGGCCAACAATTGCGAAGACGCCCGAAACCCGCAAAGCGACGAACATGCAGGACTATGCCCAGACACGGGCAACTTTCTTATGGGACACCGCCGAGAAAGACATTGATGGCTTCGCGGGCGGCACTCTCAACATCGCCCACGAGGCCATCAATCGCCACGTCGCCGCCGGCCACGGTGACCAGATCGCGCTCCGCTGGATCGGCAAGAAAGACGACGTGCGGGATTTCACCTACCACGACCTGCAAGTGCAAACCAATCGCTTTGCCAACGTTCTCCGCGCCGAAGGCCTGACCCGAGGCGACAAGGTCTACGCGCTTCTCGGTCGCGTCCCCGAGCTTTACATCGCCGCCCTTGGAACTCTGAAAGCCGGTTGCACCTTCTGCCCGCTCTTTTCCGCCTTCGGCCCCGAACCGATCCACTCGCGCCTTGAAATCGGCGGTGGCAACGCGGTCATCACATCCAAACGCCACTACAAACGCAAACTGAAATCGCTCTGCCCCGACCTGCCCGACCTTCGCCGCGTCTTCCTGACAGACGGCGCAGAAGACGACACCGTTGATCTTGCCGCCGCGATGCAATCCGCATCCGATGACTTCGAAACCGAAAGGATGAGCCCCGAAGACCCGGCACTTCTTCACTTTACTTCCGGCACTACCGGCAAACCCAAGGGCGTCGTCCACGTGCATCAAGCCGTCGTCGCCCACCACGCCACGGGGCGCATGGCGCTCGATCTGCGCCCTGGCGACACCTATTGGTGCACCGCCGATCCCGGATGGGTCACCGGCACGTCTTATGGGATCGTCGCCCCCCTGACCAACCGCACCACAATGATCGTCGATGAGGCTGAATTCGACGTCGAACGCTGGTACGCCACGCTGGAACGCGAAAAGGTCAACGTCTGGTACACCGCGCCAACCGCGATCCGCATGTTGATGAAAGCTGGCGCCGAGGCCGCGGCGGCCCACAAGTTCCCCGCTCTCCGCTTCATGGCCAGCGTCGGCGAGCCTTTGAACCCCGAAGCCGTCACCTGGTCGAACGACACCTTCGGCATGCCATTCCACGACAACTGGTGGCAGACCGAAACCGGCGGCATCATGATCGCCAACTACGCCGCGATGGACGTCAAACCCGGTTCCATGGGCAAGCCCTTGCCCGGAATCGACGCAGGCATCGTGGAGGTTACCGACACCGGCGCGCGCGAATTGACCGAGCCCATGGAGATCGGCGAACTCGCCCTCCGCCCCGGCTGGCCCTCGATGATGCGCGCCTATCTGAACCAGGAACAGCGCTATCAAAAATGCTTCCGCGACGGATGGTATCTCAGCGGCGATCTCGCGATGCGCGACGAGGACGGCTATTTCTGGTTCGTAGGCCGCAGCGACGACCTGATCAAAAGTGCGGGCCATCTGATCGGCCCTTTCGAAGTCGAAAGCGCCCTGATGGAGCACGACGCCGTCGCCGAGGCGGGCGTCATCGGCGTACCTGACGAAACGGCTGGCGAAATCGTCAAGGCTTTCGTCGCCCTGAAGCCGGGGTTTGAGGCAACCGACGACCTTCGGCTCGATCTTATCGGTCACGCCCGCAAACGACTTGGCCCTGCCGTCGCCCCCAAGGACATCGAGTTTCGCAAAAACCTGCCGAAAACCCGCAGCGGCAAGATTATGCGCCGCTTGTTGAAGGCGCGCGAGCTTGGCCTGCCCGAAGGCGATATCTCAACATTGGAAAGCGACGAGACATGACAGACACCGCCCTTAAACCCCGTCTCGACCACGACCATGTGCGCGAGCTTTTGAAATCCATGATCCGCATTCGCCGCTTCGAAGACCGCTGCGCCGAATTCTACACCAAAGAAAAGATCAGGGGATTTTTGCACCTTTACGACGGACAAGAAGCCGTCGCGACCGGGATCATCCCTTTGTTGCAAGACGCCGACCGCATCGTCGCCACCTACCGCGAACACGGCCACGCCCTGGTGCGCGGTGTGCCCATGGGCGGCGTCCTGGCCGAGATGTTCGGCAAGGCCGAAGGCTGCTCTGGCGGGCGAGGCGGTTCGATGCACCTTTTCAGCCGCGACCACAATTTCTATGGCGGCAATGCCATCGTGGGGGGCGGTCTTCCCATGGCCGTGGGTCTTGCCCTTGGCGACCGGATGCAGAACACCGGCGCCGTCACCGCCTGCTTTTTCGGCGAAGGCGCGGTGGCGGAGGGCGAATTCCACGAAAGCATGAACCTGGCGGCACTTTGGAACTTGCCGGTGCTTTTTGTCTGCGAAAACAACGGCTATGCCATGGGGTCGGCCCTGACCTTGACCGAGGCGGAAACTGATCTCACCCGCCGCGCCGAAACCTACGGCATCACCGCCGAAGCCGTTGACGGCATGGACGTCGTAGCCGTCGAAGCCGCCGCTCGCCGCGCACTTCACACCATCAGCGAAACCGGCCAGCCCGTTTTCCTTGAATGCAAAACCTACCGCTTCCGCGCCCATTCCATGTTCGACGCCCAGCTTTACCGCTCGAAAGAGGAAGTCGCCGAATGGCGCGCAAAGGGCCCAATCGTCCGCTTTCAGACCTGGCTGGAAGACAACGGTCTGCTGCACCCCAACGACGTGACAGCCATTGAGGCAGACGTTGACGCCGAGATTGCGCAGGCCATCGCCTTTGCCGAAGCGGGCACCGATGAACCCGTCGCCGATTTGCACCGCTTCGTTGTGTCACCCGACCGCCCCGCGCCGCCGCCGCCACCCGCCGCGCCGGACAAGCTGCGCACCACAACCTACCGCGAGGCAATGCGGGAAGCGATCACCGACGCGATGACCCGCGACGACCGCGTGTTCCTGATGGGCGAAGACGTTGGCCACTACGGCGGCTGCTATGCAGTCAGCATGGGGCTGCTGGAGAAATTCGGCCCCGACCGCATCCGAGACACACCGTTGAGCGAGGCCGGATTCACCGGCGCGGGCATTGGCGCCGCCATGGCCGGCATGCGCCCTATCGTTGAAATCATGACGGTCAACTTTTCGCTCCTGGCCCTTGACCAGATCCTCAACACCGCAGCCACCATGCGGCACATGTCGAATAATCAGTTCGGCGTGCCCGTTGTGATCCGCATGGCCACCGGCGCGGGCAAGCAACTGGCCGCCCAGCATTCGCACAGCCTGGAAGGCTGGTACGCCCATATCCCCGGCCTCCGCGTGCTGGCACCCGCCACGGTCGAGGACGCCCGCGGCATGCTCTGGACGGCGCTGCAAGATCCCGACCCGGTGCTGATCTTCGAAAACGTCATGCTTTACAACGAGGAAGGCGCGCTGGCGGAAAACGCCGGTGCCGTCAATATCGACAAGGCCGCGCTTCGCCGCGTCGGCGACGACTTGACGCTGATCACCTACGGCGGCTCGCTTGGCAAAACCCTGATCGCCGCACAGCGCCTGAATGACGAGCACCACGTTACAACCGATGTCATCGACCTGCGCACATTACGCCCGCTGGATTTCGACACCATCCTGCATTCGGTCCAGAAAACCCGCCGCGCGCTGATCGTCGATGAAGGCTGGCGCACTGGCAGTCTTGCTGCTGAAATCGGCATGCGTCTGGCCGAAGACGCCTTTTTCGAACTCGACGCTCCCCTCGCCCGCGTCTGCTCGGAAGAGGTGCCGATCCCCTATCCCCAACATCTGGAACAGGCCGCCATTCCCAACGTCGATAGGATCATGCACGCGGCCACGCAACTGATGAAAGATACGACATGAGCCAGTTTCTGATGCCTTCCCTTGGATCCGACATGACCTCGGGCACGCTGGTCGAACAGTCAATTGCCCCAGGTCAGTCGTTCAAGCGGGGCGACGTGATCGCCGCCGTCGAAACCCAGAAGGGCGTGATCGAGGTCGAAGTTTTTGAAGATGGCACCCTGGACCGCTGGCTGGTTGATTTGGGCACCGAAGTTCCCGTTGGCATGCCCCTCGCCCTGATCGCTCAGGAAGGCGACCCCAAGCCCGAAATCCCGCCGGAACCAAAACCGCCCGAACCTCCGGACCTGCCGGAAGTCCCTTTCGAGCCAATTCCCGAACCCGATACGCCGCCCGACATCACACCGCCGCCGCCGGACACCCAACCTCCGGTCGAGATCGTCACGCCACCGCCCCAAGCCATTGAGTCCCCAGGCCAGACAACCCTGCCGCCGCCGCAGGCCACCCGCCCAAGGATCACGCCCGCCGCGCGACGCCTGGCACGGGAAAGCGGGCTTGACCTTGCCCGCCATGCGCCAAAGGACCGTCAGGTCCTGAACCGCAAGCAGGTCGAATGCATGGTCGCCACTTCGGAAAAAACCCGCGACGGCCCCGCCGCCAAACCGGACGCCGGTACCGAAATGCGCAAAGCCATTGCCGCCGCGATGAGCCGATCCAAGAAAGAAATCCCGCACTACTACCTTGCGCACCAGGTCGATCTGACCGCTGCCGAGGCTTTCCTTACCAAGGTCAACGCCGACCGCGCGCCGGAGGACCGCCTGTTGATGGGTGCCCTCGCCGCGCGCGCTATTGCCCTTGCCCTTAAGAAATACCCCGAATTCAACGGCCATCACGACGGTATGGGCTTTCATCCCGTCGATCGCGTCCATCTTGGTATCGCGATCCACCTTCGCACCGGTGGGCTGGTGGCCCCCGCCCTGTTCGACGCCGACAGCCGCAACGTCGACGACCTGATGACGGCACTGTCCGATCTGGTTACGCGCGTGCGCGCGGGCCGGTTCAAGGCGCGCGAATTGACCGACGCCACCATCACGCTTACCAGTCTTGGCGCACGCGGCATCGACCAGGTAACCGGCGTCATCTATCCGCCGCAGGTTGCCATCGTCGGCATGGGCACGCCCCGCCTGCAACCGATGGTCCACGACGGCCAAGTCACGCCCCGCCTTTCTGCCGCTCTTACGTTAGCCGCCGACCACCGCGTTTCCGACGGCCATCGCGGCGCCCTATTCCTCAAGGCCATCGACGCCAAACTACAGGAGCCCGAGACCCTATGACCCGCGCCGACATCGACACCGCCCTGGCCGAAGAACTTTACAAAATCGCCCCCGACGTACCCCTTGATGACATCGACCGTTCGGGCGACTTGCGAGAGGAATTCGACATCGATTCCATGGATTTTCTCAAGCTGGTTGCGGCGCTTGGAAAACGCTTCGACCTGCCGATGCCTGAAGCTGACTATCCGAAAATGGAAAGCTTCGAGGCGTTCTCGGCCTATTTGCAAGGTCAGCTCAGCTAGCTTCAGCGGACAGCAATGCTTCCATCTGCTCAATCGCAAGCGGATACAGGTTCTCGATTTCTTCAGCCTCGTAGGTGTGGCCGTTCACGTCGATGCCGCTGGCCTTGCCCCCCTGCAACAACACAAACAGCAAAGGCTGCTTTTCTCCGTTTGCCGCCATCCGACGTCCTGCCGAATGGATCGACACGCGCACCTCAACTATTGCGGCAAAGGCATAGCCGCCCACACGGACGGGCGTATCGACGGCCCATTTCATCGCGCCGGTCCGAAGGCGGCCCAACCAAAGCGCGCGAAGGGCGGCACCAATCGCAGGGGCACCAGCGACAGATCCAAGGCCGCGCGCCCCGTCAGGGCAGCCTGATCAAACAAAGGCTCGACAGTGACATCAACCCGCGACACCCCGGACGTGCCATAGATCAAGGGCGTCATCTGCCCGTAAATCTGCCCCGTCTCTGCCGGATCGCCCAGACCGAAGCGCAATTCCAGCGACGCAGCTTCGACGCGCACCAGACCAATCAAATCCACCGCAAGACGGATTGCCGCCTGTGCGAATTGCTTCGGCCGCATCTTCCCGAAGCCGCGCCGCGCCTTCTTCTTGCGTTCGGGTTTTTTCGGCCTTGGTTTTGTCTGACCGTCGGATAACGAAATCCGCGGCCCGAACCGCCCGAAAGGGCGCAGGGCGGCGGAAAACCTGAAGGCAGTTTCCCGCGACACCTGCAACTCCAATCGCAAAGGCGTCACCAGAACCAGCAAGATCACCGCAAACGCGGCGACCAAGGCCCAAAGGACGACCTGAACGATCAGAAACATCATGGCCTCAGGTCTTGGCGGATTTCGGCTTGGCACTCTCCGAAGCCTTTTCGATGGCCTTGCCTGCGGTCTGGCCCAGAACCTCGGCAAATGTCGTCATGGCGCCCTGCACTGATTCGACCCGCGCGCCTTCGCCGTCGATGATGATCGCGCCCAAGGGCTTGATCCCGCCGCCGGCTCCTGTGCCTGCACCGTCGCCGTTCTTGGCACTGCCGCCACCGCCAGCACCAAAGCCAAACCCATAGCTGACAATGGGAATTACCGTCGCTGGCCCTTTTTCAATCGGGTCACCAAGCACGTTCTTGGCATTCAACAAGCGGTCCAATTCCTCGACTGTTCCTTTCAGCAGGCTTTCAACGTTTTCCATCGGTCTTCCTTTCAATGCGTCAGAGAAATAATCGCACCCAGCTTGTCACCGCCATGTGCCGCCCCGTTGATTTCGCTCAATCGCTTAGGCCGAAAGGCACGCCATTGTGCCTGCAACCCAAAACCTGGAAAGGCAAACGATGGCTCTCGCAACCGCGCAAGTAATCAACTTCTCAAAAGTGAAACGCCAAGACGTCGGCCTTGTCGGCGGCAAGAACGCTTCGCTTGGCGAGATGATCCAAACGCTTCAACCAAAGGGCATCCTTGTCCCCCCAGGTTTCGCCACCACCTCCGACGCCTTCCGCGCATACCTTGACCAGAACGACCTCAACACAACAATCGCCGTGGAACTGGACGCGCTGGCAACGGGCAAAACCACGCTTCAAAAGGCTGGCAAGCGCATCCGCAAGCTGATCCTCAAGGGCGAATGGCCGGACGACACGGCAGAGGCGATCCTCACCCACTACCGCGCCCTTGGCGAAACCGACATGCCCGTCGCCGTCCGCTCAAGCGCCACCGCCGAGGACTTGCCCGATGCCAGTTTCGCAGGCCAGCAGGAAACCTTCCTGAACGTCATCGGTGAAGACGCCCTCCTCGACGCTTGCAAGCGCTGCTATGCCTCGCTGTTCACCGACCGGGCTATTTCCTATCGCCAGATCCAGGGTTTCGCCCACGATCAGGTCGCGCTCTCGGTCGGCGTCCAGCAAATGGTGCGCGCCGACATCGGCGGATCAGGCGTGATGTTCTCGATCGACACCGAATCGGGCTTTCCCGATGCTGTCCTGATCAATGCCGCCTGGGGTCTCGGTGAAAACGTCGTCCAAGGCGCTGTCGACCCCGACGAATACCAGGTTTTCAAGCCGTTCCTGGACAACGAAAGCCTGACCCCAATCCTTGAAAAGCGCCTTGGCGCCAAATCAATCAAAATGATCCACGATCGCGATGGCACGCCCCGCAACGTTCCCACGTCAAAGGCCGAGCAGCAAAGCTTTGTCCTGTCCGACGACGAGATCCTCACGCTCGCCCGCCAAGCCAAGATCATCGAGGATCACTACGGCCTGCCGATGGACATGGAATGGGCCCGCGACGGTGTGACCAAAACGCTGTACATCGTGCAAGCCCGACCCGAAACGGTGCAATCCCGCGCCGACATGGGCACGCTGAAAAGCTATGCCGTGAAGGACCCGGGTGAAGTGCTGCTGACCGGCCTCAGCGTCGGCAGTGCGGCAGTCGCGGGCCGCGTCTCAATCATCGAAAGTGCCGGCGACATTGACCGCTTCATCGACGGTTCGGTCCTTGTCACCGGCACAACCGATCCCGATTGGGTGCCGATCATGAAACGCGCCGCCGCCATCGTCACCGACCACGGTGGCCGCACTTCCCACGCCGCCATCGTCAGCCGCGAGCTTGGCCTCCCCGCCATCGTCGGCTGCGGCGACGCCACCCACGTTCTGCACGACGAACAGGACGTGACCGTTTCCTGTGCAGGCGGCGAAGACGGCGTCGTGACCGCCGGAATCTCCGAAATCAAGATCACCGAAGAAACGCTCGAAGCCCTGCCCGAGACCAAAACCGACGTCATGCTCAATCTTGCCAACCCAAGTGCCGCGCTTCGCTGGTGGCGTTTGCCGGTCGAAGGTGTCGGCCTTGCGCGCATGGAATTTGTCGTCAACGGTGCCGTCCGTATCCACCCCATGGCCCTCGCCCACCTCGACCGCGTCACCAATCCGGACGCGCGCGCCGAGATCGAAGCCCTCACTGCCGGATACGACACCAAACCCGAATACTTCGTCGACCGGCTGGCCCGCGGACTCAGCCGCATCGCCGCCTTCTGCTATCCGAAGCCCGTCATCGTGCGCATGAGCGACTTCAAAACCAACGAATACGCCGACCTTCTGGGAGGACGCGACTTTGAACCCCACGAAGAAAACCCGATGTTGGGTTTTCGCGGCGCGTCTCGGTACTATTCCGAACAGTATAGAGACGGTTTTGCCCTTGAATGTCAGGCCATTGCGCGACTTCGAACAGAGATGGGCTTTGACAATGTGATCGTCATGATCCCCTTCTGTCGCACCCCGGACGAGGCTGACAAGGTGCTTGGCGTTATGGCAGAACATGGATTGAAGCGCGGCGAAAACGGGCTGGAGGTCTATGTCATGTGCGAAATCCCCGCCAATGTTCTGCGCGCCGAGGAATTCGCCGAAAGGTTCGATGGATTTTCCATCGGCTCGAACGATCTGACACAACTCACCCTGGGCATCGACCGCGATTCCGATGCGCTTGCCTCATTGTTCCGCGAAGACGATCCCGCCGTCCTGTCGATGATCGAAACCGTGATCACCATGGCGCACGCCGCAGGATCAAAAGTCGGCTTCTGCGGCCAGGCCCCCAGCAACGATCCCGCCTATGCCAACCATCTGGTAAGCTATGGCATCGATTCCATCTCGGTTACGCCCGACAGTTTCGTCCAGGTCCTGCGTAACGTTGCCAAGGCCGAAAAAGGATGAACCTTCTGCGGAATACCGCGATTGGTCTATGTGTCGCGGGGCAACTTGCAGCCGAGCCATTCACTTGCGCTGATCCCATGTTCGAAGTCGATGGCGGGGACGTCGCGACGCAGACACGCGTTTGCACCGCAGCCTCGGATGCGCGCAAATCCCTGAAGCAGTGCGGCGTTTCGCTGGACCGAAATATCGAAATCGAAATCGTCAAGGCATTCGATGCGCAGTACAACGCCTGTCTGGGTCTCTATCACTGCGGCGAGGACCGGATCGAAATTCTTGCGCCCGCCGAATTGAGCGCCGCACGCGACCGGGACGGTCCCTTCGAGTTGATTTCAGACGACGCCTATTGGGACAGCATTCTGGCGCACGAGTTGACCCACGCAGCCTACGACACGATCGAATGCCCGTTCTCGAACTGCATTGTGACAAGCGAATACGCCAGCTATGCGATGCAGGTCTTTTCGATGCCAGAGGATCAGCGCGACCTGTTCGGACAAACCGTCACGCTTCGCAGCAAGCCCAGCTATGATGCGATCACCGAGGTCATGCTTTTCCTGGCGCCCGGCCATTTCGCCAAGATTGCCTGGCTTCATTTTCAGGACAGAGAGCAGCCGTGCGGCTATATGCGGATGGTCATGGAAGGGCAGATCTTTTTTGATCGGGAACCGCTTTAGCGAGTACTATTCCTTGACGTAGGGCTTGCCATCCGCTGCCGGTGCCCTCGCCCGGCCAACCACGCCGGCAACAACGATGATCGTCGCGATATAAGGCGCCATGGCCAGAAATTCCGACGGGATCGGTGTGCGCAACAGCGCCAGTTTCTGTTGCAGACTGTCGGCAAATCCGAACACCAGCGCGGCCAACAGGGCCCCGACCGGATGCCAGCGTCCGAAGATCATCGCTGCCAACCCGATGAATCCGCGCCCGCCGGTCATGCCTTCGTCGAACCGACCCACTGATCCGAGCGTGAACCAGGCGCCGCCAAATCCGGCGACCATACCTGCCATGGTGACGTTGATATACCGCGTGCGATAGACGTTGATTCCCAGTGTGTCGGCAGCGCGTGGATGCTCGCCCACAGCCCGGGCACGCAACCCAAGGCGCGTGTGAAACAGGTAATAGGTGGCCAGCCCGGCCAGGATGAAGGCGCCATAGACGAAAATGTTCTGGTTGAAGAACACCGGACCGATCACCGGCAGATCGCTGAGGAAGGGCACCTCGATTGCCCGGAACACCGGCGCGTTGTTCAGGGCGCGATACTCCTGGAACACCTGGCTTGAGATGTAACTGGTCAGACCCAGTACAAAGAGATTGATGAACACGCCCGCGATGATCTGATCCATCCGGTAGGTCACGACCAGCGCGGCAAGGATAAACCCGAACATGCCGCCGACGGCCACAGCCGCCGCCAATCCCGCGATCCCGCCAGCCAGCGATCCAACCAAAGCCCCCGTAAAGGCCCCCGCCAGCAACATGCCCTCGATCCCGATATTCACCACCGCCACGCGTTCCGACAAGACGCCCGCCAAGCCGCCCAAGGCGATCGGAACCGCGCGCACCAGCGTCGCCTGTAACATGCCGGTCAACGAAAACGACTTGCCCGCCGTCGCCCAGACCAGGAACGCCGCAACCGCGATGGCAAGGCCAATACCCAGGATCAGCGCGCTCCACCTTGCACCGCCCTTCAGGAACAACCGCACGCCCATGAATGCCAGCAAGGCCGAAACGACATAGATGAACGCCCCGCCCGGCACGACAAGGTTGGGCACCGGCCAGACATCTGTCGGGCGCGACAGTCGGAAGGTTGCCACTCCCGGTGCGTCGGGTGCGAGGAAAACCGCGATCAACACACCAAGCGCGATCAGCACGCCGCCCGTGATCCGCGTCTGTCGCAGGCGGGCCTTATCCAGAAGCACACTCATCCGCTGCCCTCGCGCCGAAAGCCCCACGGGAAAAGCGCCTTCACAAGCAAGGGTGCCGCGATGAAGACGATGATCAATGACTGGATGATGGCAATAAGGTCGATGCTGACGCCCGCGTCCACCTGCATCTGCCGTCCGCCCGCCTCCAAAGCGCCGAACAGCAACCCCGCCAGCAGTACTCCCACCGGATGCGACCGGCCCATGAGCGCAACCGCAATCGCGTCAAACCCGATCCCGGCCGAGAACCCCGGCGTCGCCCGGTCCAACACCCCCAACGTCTGGTTCGCCCCGGCCAACCCGGCCAAGGCCCCCGCAATCGCCATCGCCAGAATGATCGTCAGGCTGGCATTCATGCCCGCAAACCGCGCCGCCACCGCGTTCTCGCCCGCCGCGCGAAACTCGAACCCCAGTTTCGAACGGAACAGCAACCAATAGGCCACCGCAACCATTGCAAGCGTGAGGAATATCCCCGCATGCACCCGCAGATTGGCGTCGATAAACGTCAGTAGCCGGGGCAATTCCGCCGCGTCCGGCACCGACTTGGAAATCGGATCTGCCCGACCTTCCTTTTGGATCAGTGGCGTGCGCAAGAGATAGTCCAGCAGGCGATAGGAAATCAGGTTCAGCATGATGGTTGAAATCACTTCATGCGCGCCGGTCACTGCGCGCAACCAACCGGCGATGCCTGCGTAAAATGCGCCAGTGAGCGCGCCCGCCAAAAGCGCTCCGGGCAGTGCGACAATTGCAGGAAAGTCGCCAAGCGCCACGCCCGCCACCACGGCCGCCAAACCGCCCATGACAACCTGGCCTTCGGCCCCGATGTTGAACAAACCGGCGCGGAATCCGAGTGCGAGTCCCAGCCCCGCCAGTACCAGGGGCGCGGCGGCGGTCAGTGTCTCGGACACTGCGTTCAGCGACCCGACCGAGCCCTTCACAAGTGCCACGTACGACTGTCCGATCACCGCCAGATCGACACCCGTCGCCGCCATCACCAAGGCACCCAGAAACAGCGCCGCGACAAAGGCGAAAAGCGGAACGATCACCAGATCTTCGACCTGGGTCCGTCCCAGCAGGCGCCACTGCGTGGCCTTGTCCATTGCGTTCATGCCGCTGCCCCCGCCATAACCAGACCGATCTCGCCCTTGTCCAACGGCGCGATGTGCGGTGCATATTCCGCGACGATCCGGCCCTTGAACATCACCAGAATCCGATCCGACACCGCCATGATCTCGTCCAGTTCGGACGAAACGATCAGCAACCCGTCGCCCTCATCGCGTGCCGCCATCAGTTGGGCATGTATGAAGGCGATCGAGCCCACATCCAGCCCCCGCGTCGGCTGCCCGGCAATCACGAACCGCGTATCGCGCGACAATTCGCGTGCCACGACAAGCTTTTGCTGATTGCCCCCCGACAGATGCGCGGCCGCTGCAAAAACCGATGGCGTGCGCACGTCATATTCCTCGGCCACACGCGCCGCGTCGGCGTGTACCCGTCCCCAATCAATGCTGGCCCCTTTCGCAAAGGGCGGGCCGTAATAGGTATCCAGCACCATGTTCTCGGCCACAGTGAAATTGCCGATCAGTCCTGCGCGTTGCCGGTCCTCGGGCACATGGGCAATCCCCATCCGATGCCGTGCACGGGGGCTGATATGCGTGATATCCGTGCCATCAAACGTCACACGCCCCGAAGCAACCCGGCGCAACCCCGCCAGTGCTTCGATCAGTGCCGACTGACCATTGCCCTGCACACCAGCGATGCCCACAATCTCACCGCTCCGCACTTTCAGGGACAGGTTATCAATCGCCACCGCCCCATGATCGCGCAGCACCGTCAAGTCGGCGACGTCCAGGATCACCTCGCGCGGCGCATAAGGCGCGCGCGCCACGTCAAAGTCCACCGGATGCCCCACCATCATCTCGGCCAGTTCGGGCCGGGTCAGTTCCTTCGGATCGCCGCTGCCCACGATCTCGCCGCGACGGATGACGCTGATCCGGTCCGAGATTTCCAAAATCTCGTTCAGCTTGTGGGTAATGAACACGATCGCCTTCCCGGCCTCGCAGAGCGACCGTACGATCTGAAAGAACTCGTCGACCTCCTGAGGCGTCAGAACGGCCGTCGGTTCGTCCAGGATCAGCACATCCGCTGACCGGAACAGCACCTTGATGATCTCGACCCGCTGTTGCACGCCGACCGGCAACGTTTCGATGATGGCATCCGGGTCGACCGCCAAGCCGTAATCCTCGCTCAGCCGCTCTACTTCAGCGCGCGCGGTGGCCAGATCAAGGTGGTCCAATGCCCCTGTGGGTTCGACACCCAAGACCACGTTTTCAGCCACGGAGAACACCGGCACCAGCATGAAATGCTGATGCACCATGCCAATTCCGGCACGGATCGCATCACCCGGACCGTCAAAGACCACTGGTTTGTCATCAATGAATATTTCGCCCTCGGTAGGGTCGTATAACCCGCAGAGCACATTCATCAGGGTCGACTTGCCGGCGCCGTTTTCACCCAGCAAACCAAGAACTTCGCCGGGTTCGATGGTCAGGTTGACGCCCTTGTTGGCAATGACCGGGCCGAACCGTTTGGTGATGTTTTTCAGTTCGACCCGCATGGCCGCACCCTAGTCCGAGACCTTTATGCTGCCGTCGATGATGCCCGCACGCAGCGCCTCCAACTCGGCCTTCAGTTCGTCCGGCACCAGGTCTTCCATGTCATGGAGGGGAGCCAGATCGACACCGCCATTTTCCAGCGTGCCGACCAGCAATCCGCCCTCGAACTCGCCCTTCATTGTGGCCTCGATCACCTGCGCCACGGTCGCATCCATCCGCTTTGTGATCGACGTCAGGTAAACATGCTGACGCTCGGTGTCGGTGAAATAGAGATCCGCATCAACGCCAATGATCTTCAGCCTGTCGATGCCCAACTCATCCGCCAGCGTCGCCGAGCCAAGGCCAACCGGCCCCGCCACCGGCAACACGATGTCGGCCCCTTCATCATAAAGGTTTTGCGCAAAAGCACGACCGTCGTCGAGGTTGTCAAAGTTGTTGGTGAACAGCCCCTCGCGCGTTTCCAGATCCCAACCCAGAACCATCACGCTGTCGCCCTTCTCGGCGTTCCAATGGTTTGCACCCTTTACGAAACCATCCATGAAAATCGTCACCGGCGGAATGTTGATGCCGCCAAAGGTGCCCAGAATCTTGGTCTGGGTCATGCCCGCGGCCAGATAGCCCGCCAGAAACGCGGCCTGGTTGGTGGCATACACCTGCCCCAACACATTCGGGATCACCGGATCATAGGCAAAATCCACGATGGAAAACGGCTGATCGGGATTGGCCTTCGCCGCTTTCTCGGTCGCATCCCCCAACAGGAACCCAACCGTGATAATCACGTCGCAATCACCTTCGATCAGCGAATTGATGTTGGCGTCATAGTCCGTCTCGGCCTGGCTTTCCAGGAAACGGCCCTCGACGCCGAATGCATCTTGTGCATCCTGAACACCCTTCCAGGCCGTTTGGTTGAAGCTGTTGTCGTCAATCCCGCCAGTGTCGGTGACCTGGCATGCGGTGAAACTCATCGCCGGACTGGCGGCGGCCAAACCAAGTGCTGCGATGATCGTTGCAAGGCTCGACTTCAATCCCGGATGTTTCATGGCATATTCCTCCTCAGCGCTGCGTTTGAAATGGATGGTACCGAGGCGTGACAGAGAACGATTGAGGCAGATCAAGCCTAGTCGTCGTCTCACTTCAGCATCATTGAAAGCCGCAGAATTGCCGCCAGAATGGCCTGCGCCAAAACTGGCGAGCGCCCCGCCCCCATGGCCGCGTCGTTGTCGCGGCTGTCATCCTTGCGCAGAGTACAACGCCAATGGCCATTGCGGTCGTTTGCACGGCCGCGAATGTGAACCACCCAATTCGGATAGGCGTCGTCAGCCACGTGCATCACTCCATCGGTTGAGCCGATCCCTTGCGCCGTCAGGCCCTTTGTCACTTTTTCGGACAGCAGGAACTCCAAGGCATGAACAACGCCTTCGAAGTCGGCAACAGTCATTGCCTCACGACCTTCCAACTCGTCGATTAGAACGTCCAATTCTGGGTCTTTCATTGCAGAGTGCTCCATCTTTGGTGGAAATTCCTGATCAAATCTCGGCAACGCCAACAACGTAGTTCTTGCCGTAGGCGCGCGCGCATTTCGGACAGGTGGTGTAGAACATGAAGATACGTTTTGCCCGATGACCCGCCGCCTCGGCGGCGACCTCCATTTCGTGTGCCCAATCCTTGGCGTGGCGATACGGGCCTTCGAAAACCCGCGTTATGAAATCACCGCTAAGCGTCACCATGTCTTCGTCCGCCACATCGCAGGTGACCGCGAAATAATGCTCGGCCTCAATCGACGACAAATCGCGGCTCAGGACCAGATATCCTTCAGGATCCTGCGCCCCTGCGTCCTCGATGTTTTCCTGCACCCTGGTGAACACAGCGCCCATGTTGATCGGCACATGCAGAAGCGAACGGGTGGTTGCCCGAACAAAGGGCTTGTCCTTGAATTGCAGGTGCCGCCCGTCCCATCCTTCTGGGTTGAACTTTGGGCAACACCCGGTTTCGTTGGTGGACATATCCATTTCTGGCAGAACGTTGGTTTCCACGGGGGGGCCTCCTGATGTCGAGCGTGTCGCCTTCAGGCTAGGCACCCCAGTTACTCACGGATTGATCTGTCTCAATGGAGCAATGACGCTATGTCCGGAAAACGCTATTCCTGGATCGACTCCAAATAATAGGCAATCGACAGGATGCGCCCCCGCACGATGGCCTCGGAGCCATAAGTCCCAAGCCCTTCGGACTCTGCCTGCATTTCGAACCGTTTTCCCCAGACCGGCATCGGATAGCCATGGCCGCGAGTCTCTTGTCGCCCGTCAA
>JABDJO010000132.1 GCA_013002465.1 Silicimonas sp.
TCACAATCCTGACCATCCGTATGGAGGATGCAGGGGCCTTCAAGCGCAATCTCTACAAGTCCTTCATGGCATTGGCCCGGCGGGTCGGCCCTGCAATCCTTGATGGTGAGGCTGTCGGGACGTGGGATCGGATCAAATACGACATCGGAAATGTACTGGTCTATGGCCCGGTGCGGAACCGGGCGGGCATGACCAATGTGCGCGTCGCCTATACGGCGGGCGAGGCCATAGGACCGGAAATTTTCGACTTTTGGCGGTCACTTGGCATCAATCTGAAACAGCTATACGGCCAAACCGAAGCCAGTGTTTTCATCACACAACAGCCCGACAACGAAGTGCGCGCCGACACTGTCGGGGTACCGTCTCCGGGTGTGGAACTGAAGATCGCGGAAAGTGGCGAGGTCTTCTATCGTTCGCCAGGCGTGTTCGTCGAATACTACAAGAACGCCGAAAGCACGGCCTCGACCAAGGATGCCGAGGGTTGGGTCGCCACCGGTGATGCAGGGTTCATCGAGGAAGGGTCCGGACACCTGCGCATCATTGATCGCGCGAAGGACGTGGGAAAGCTGGCCAATGGTGCCCTGTTTGCGCCGAAGTACGTTGAAAACAAACTAAAATTCTTCCCGGACATTCTTGAGGCCGTTGTGCACGGAGCGGGGCGCGAGGAATGCACCGCTTTCATCAACATCGACCTGACGGCTGTCGGTAACTGGGCCGAGCGGAACAACATCGCCTATGCCTCGTACCAGGAGTTGGCGGGGCACCCTCAGGTGCTGGATACCATCCAATCCCACATCGAAGAGGTGAACCAAAGTCTTGCGACGGACACCATGTTGTCGGGCTGCCAAATCCATCGTTTCCTGGTTCTGCACAAGGAGCTGGATGCCGACGACGGTGAGTTGACACGCACCCGAAAAGTGCGCCGCAACATCGTCGGCGAGAAATTTTCCGATTTGGTTTCAGCGCTTTACGACGGATCAAAGTCCGTCACGACCGAAACCGAAGTCACCTATGAGGACGGGCGAAAAGGGTCGATCAAGGCAACACTGGAAATCCGCGAAGCCAACGTCGCGCCGGTTGCTCCGGCGTCGCGGGAGGCGGCGGAATGAACCAGATGGCAGGGAATTACATCACCGAAGACGGCCGCAAGATCGGGGGTGTGATCATGGAGATGAAGCATATCACCCTGCGATTTGGCGGGGTGGTGGCGATCAAGGACATCTCGTTCGACATTCACGAGGGAGAAATCCGCGCGATAATCGGGCCGAACGGGGCCGGAAAATCTAGCATGCTCAATGTGATATCGGGCTTTTATCATCCTCAGGAGGGTGAGGTCTGGTTCCATGGGGCGAAGCGGCCTCCGATGAAGCCGTATCAGGTGGCTGAACAGGGAATTGCTCGGACATTTCAAAACATTGCGCTGTTTGACGGGATGTCGGTGTTGGACAACATCATGACGGGGCGATTGACCCACATGAAGACTGGCATTCTGGCACAGGCCCTGTGGAAAGGGGCGGCGGAACGCGAGGAGGTTACGAACCGGGAAGTTGTTGAAAAGATTATTGATTTCCTTGAAATTCAGCACATCCGAAAGACCCCCGTGGGGCGGTTGCCCTATGGTCTGAAAAAGCGCGTCGAACTGGCCCGCGCCTTGGCGGCCGAGCCGAAATTGCTGCTGCTGGACGAGCCGATGGCGGGGATGAATGTCGAGGAAAAAGAGGATATGTCGCGCTATATCCTTGATACAAATGACGAATTTGGCACAACGATTGCCCTCATTGAACACGACATGGGCGTGGTGATGGACCTTTCGGACCGGGTTGTGGTGATGGATTACGGTCAGAAGATCGGGGATGGCACGCCGGACGAGGTCAGGAACAATCAGCAGGTGATCGACGCCTATCTGGGGGTGGCCCATGACTGAGTTCTCCCCGTTAACGCGCAACGCCCGTACGTTTCGTACACCTCGGAACGGGGTGAATTCTACATTTGTACGTCCATACGCGCGGGGGGTTGAGGCTTTTTTTGGGGCCGTGCGGGGTGTTGAGATTTGCGTAAGACGCGTGCGGCTGGGCAGGGCTTTGGTCATGGAGATGACCAATGTTTGAACAATCACTCCGCACTACAACAGGTGAGCGGGTGGCGCGGATGACGGGTCCTTGTCGAGTTGGGAGCGCTTTCGCGTTTGTAGTCCTAGCACTTTCGGGCACCGCAACAGCAAGTGTCGGGCTGGCGCCATGGATTGAATTGGCCCGGACTTGCGAAGCGGTGATCCTGGAACAGTCGATTGATCCGTTCAAGGGATACGTGCCAGCGCCCTTCTCGACAGGAAGGCCAGGATTGAAGGAATACGCCTTTTACAGCGCGTCGCATGAACTTGTGGCAGTTGCGCGAGTGGTCGAAGGCAATTGGACGATGTGTTATCTGCGCGAAACCAAGGAGGAACGCGCCCGAGCACGGTCGTTGGCGGTGGCCTGGGCTGCCGGGCTGGCCGATGCATTTCCCAAGCCTGGCTATCTTTGGGGTAAGAACATTGATCCGAATATCGTTCAGCCCTCGGCGCTTCGCTGTATTGATGATCGCTTCCTATTGATGATCTTTGGCTATTTCAGTGATCACGCAATCGGCATTTCCGAACGGGAAAAAATCGACGGCTCGCGTGTTGTTCGTGGCGGACAAAGGCGATTTCGGGTTGCCGTGACGAAGGGCTCGCCGGGTCAATTCGCCAATGTATGTCAAAAGGAAGAAAGTTGATGCCTGAACAGCTCCTTTTCGCTGCCGAGGTCACCCTTAACGGGCTGATGGCCGGGGTGCTTTATGCGCTGGTCGCCCTTGGCTTCGTGCTGATCTACAAGGCGTCGGGCATTTTCAACTATGCCCAAGGGGTGATGGCATTGTTCGCGGCCCTGACGCTGGTCGGGATCATGGAGGGGCAGGTGCCGTTCGCGCATCTGATCAACATCACCTTCGGGACCGAGATCCATCACTTTGGCTGGCATGTGCCCGCTTTCCTGGCGATCGTTCTGACGGTCGGGGTGATGGTGGTTTTTGCCTGGTGCGTGAACCATTTCGTGATGCGGCATCTGATCAACCAGGAGCCGATCATTCTGTTCATGGCGACGATCGGGCTTGCGTATTTCCTGGAAGGTGTCGGGGACCTCATGTGGGGGTCGGACATCAAGCGGCTGGACGTCGGGCTACCGCAAGGGATCAACGAGGTGATTGATCAGGTGACCTTCGATGCCTTCGGTTACGGGTTCTTTATCGACAACCTTGACATGGTGGCGACGGTCATTGCGGTCATTCTGGTGGCCGGATTGGTGATCTTTTCCCAGTACACCAAGCAGGGCCGGGCCTTGCGGGCGGTGGCGGATGACCACCAGGCGGCGTTGAGCGTGGGGATCTCGCTCAACTACATCTGGGTGCTGGTCTGGTCCATCGCGGGTTTCGTGGCCCTTGTGGCGGGCATCATGTGGGGTGCGAAATCGGGAGTGCAGTTTTCACTGTCGCTGATTGCCCTGAAAGCCCTGCCGGTTCTTCTGATCGGTGGGTTCACCTCGATCCCGGGCGCCATTATCGGCGGGTTGATCATCGGGGTCGGCGAGAAGCTTTTTGAGTTCGCCATCGGTCCGATGATCGGGGGCGCGACCGAGAACTGGTTTGCCTATGTTCTGGCGCTGATCTTTCTGGTCATCCGCCCGCAGGGGCTGTTCGGGGAGAAGATCATTGAGCGGGTGTGAGGCAATGACGGTAGAGGGGGCTCTGCCCCCCGCGCTGGCGCGCTCCCCCCGGAGTGCTTGGGACAGGAAGAAGCTGGTTTCCTGTCAAAATGTCGGGGTGTCAGCGCGAGAAATGACGGAAGGCGAGAATGCCCAGGGCCACCATAAGACCCGCGACAGCGCCAAAGGTCAGAAAACCCGGGATTACAATTCCGTACGCAAAGGACGTCAGGCCGCCAGCCAGGGCCCCGAGAAGCGTGCCCAGAAGGCAAAAGGCAATGCTCTTGCGGTTGTCGACAAAGTAGTTTCCCGAGGGCTTTGCTTCGTTGGTCATGGTATGCTCCGTTACTTGTCGGACGGTGATGGCTTTCGCAGGAAGGCACATGGGACCGTGAATGTGAAAGAGACTGCCTTTTTTCTTTGGTGCGCTGATTCTTTGGGGATTGTCGTTGATCTATGTCACGGCCTTCGGTGGTTTGCCGGGCGTGGAAGAGAACTTTCGGTTTCCGAACCGTCCCCCTTTGTGGTGGGCGCTTTCGTTCGCCGGACCCGGCTTGATGATCCTTGGAATCATCCGGGTATGGCGCGCCGAGCAGCATTTATCGGGTTTTTCCATCAAAGAACTGGGCTTGGACGCGCGATGTCTGAGTGGCGCGAGGTGACACCGTGATTTATCGCGAGGCCGGTGATTTCAAGACGACTTATCGGGCGGATGCCCAGACCTTTCCGATCAAGCTGGATCGGGTGGGGTATTACGGGCTGCTTCTGGTGGCTATTTTTGTGATCCCCTTCGTGATCAACGATTACTGGGCCAATGCCATTCTGGTGCCATTCCTGATCTATGGGATTGCAGCGATCGGGCTCAATATCCTGACGGGTTATTGCGGGCAGGTATCGCTTGGCACGGGCGGGTTCATGGCTGTTGGGGCTTATGCCTGTTACAAGCTGATGACGTCCTTTCCCGATGTTTCGATCCTGGTGCATGTGATCTTGGCCGGGGTGGTAACGGCCGGGGTCGGGGTGTTGTTCGGCTTGCCCAGTTTGCGGATCAAGGGGTTTTACCTGGCGGTCGCGACGCTGGCGGCGCAGTTTTTCCTGGTCTGGCTGTTCAACAAGGTCCCGTGGTTTTACAACTATTCGGCTTCGGGAATGATCAATTCGCCCGAGCGCACGGTCTTTGGCTATGCAGTGACCGGGCCGAACGCATCGGCGGCGGCGCAGTATCTGGTCTGCCTGTTCTTCGTGATCCTTCTGGCTTTGGTTGCGCGCAATCTGACGCGGGGGGCATTTGGGCGGAAGTGGATGGCGATCCGCGACATGGATATTGCCGCCGAGATCATCGGGGTGAACCCTTTGAAAGCCAAGCTTTCGGCATTTGCCGTGTCGTCGTTCTTTATCGGCGTCGCGGGGGCCTTGTTCTTTGCCGTCTATCTTGGCGCTGTCGAAGTGGGCGAGGCTTTTGGCATCACCAAGTCGTTCCTGGTTCTTTTCATGGTGATCATCGGTGGCCTTGGGTCGATCTTCGGCAGTTTTGCCGGAGCGGCGTTTCTGGTGGTGCTGCCGGTGGTACTGAAGGTGATCGGGGCCGACTGGCTTGGCTGGCCCGACGATGTGGTGGCGCATTTGCAGCTGATCATCGTCGGTGCTTTGATCATGGGGTTCCTGATCATGGAGCCGCACGGGTTGGCGCAGCTTTGGCGTTTGACGAAAGAGAAACTGAGACTGTGGCCCTTTCCGCATTAGGGCCATGACACGACAACTAGGGAGGAAGACAATGAAGAAACTTCTGGCAACCGCGATGCTGACACTGGGCCTCGCCGCACCTGCGGCGGCGGATCTGGTGTTTCCGTCGCTTGATTACCGGACCGGGCCGTTCGCGGCCGGTGGCATTCCGTTCGCCGATGGATATTCCGATTACCTGACGCTTTTGAACGAGCGCGACGGTGGCATCGGGGGGGTGAAGATCTCGAACCCGACGTGTGAAACCGCCTATAACACCGAAAAGGGTGTGGAGTGCTATGAGGCGACCAAGGAAGGGGCGCTGATCTATCAGCCGCTTTCGACCGGCATCACCTATCAGTTGATCCCGAAAGCCAGCGTTGACCAGATCCCGATCCATTCGATGGGATATGGCCGGACGTCGGCAGCAAACGGCAAGGTGTTTGAATGGGTGTTCAACTATCCGACGAATTACTGGAACGGTGCCTCGATCGCAGTGAAGCACATTCTTGACGTGAACGGTGGCGACATCAACGGCAAGAAGATCACGCTTTTGCACTTCAACGGTGCTTACGGCAAGGAACCGATCCCGACGTTGGAAGCCTTGTCGGCCAAGCATGGCTTCGAGTTTTCGACCATTCCGATTGACTTCCCGGGTCAGGAACAGAAATCCCAGTGGCTGCAAATCCGGCGTGAAAAGCCCGACTATATCCTGTTCTGGGGTTGGGGCGTGATGAACCAGGTGGCCGTGCAAGAGGCTGCGAACATCCGGTATCCGATGGATCAGTTCATCGGCATCTGGTGGTCGGGGTCGGAAAACGACGTCTTGCCGGCAGGTGACGGGGCCAATGGCTATAAGTCGCTGCAGTTCCACAATGTGGGCAGCGATTTCCCGATCTTCGACGACATCAAGACCCATGTGATCGACAAGGGTTTGGCGGCTGGTGCCGGTGATCAGGTTGGTACGGTTCTTTACAACCGGGGTGTTTATGCGGCGATGCTGGCGGCCGAAGCGGCCAAAACGGCGCAGGGGATCCATGGTGAGGTGAACATCACCGGCGCGATGATGCGTGACGGGATGGAGGCTCTTGAGATCACCGAAGCACGGATGGCCGAACTTGGCCTGCCGAACTTTGGTCCGACCTTCAAGGTCACCTGCGAGAACCACGGCGGGCGCGGGCCTGCGGCGATTGCCCAGTGGGATGCCGGTGGCAAGGAGTGGAAGCTGGTCACCGACTATATGGACCCCGACGAAGAGGTCGTGAATGCGCTGATCATGGAAGATTCGGCAGCCTACGCCGCCGAAAACAACATCGAAGAACGGTGTAACTGATCGGACGAATGCCCCGGCCCTTAGCGGGCCGGGGCAACGATATTTCCTACAGGGCCAGGCTGGCCCTGGTTGTTCGGAGACCCGGATGCTTGACGCTGGAAAAACCGAGACGCCGTTGTTGGTCGTCAACAATATCGAGGTGATCTATAACCACGTCATTCTTGTGTTGAAAGGCGTGAGCCTGACGGTGCAGGAAGGCGGGATCACCGCGCTTCTGGGTGGCAACGGGGCAGGCAAGACGACCACGTTGAAGGCGATCTCGCGTTTGCTGAGAAGCGAACGCGGAGAAGTCACCAAGGGGTCGATTTCCTATCGGGGCGAGAATGTTCAGGGTCTGGACCCGTCGGCGGTTGTGAAGCGGGGCGTCATCCAGGTGATGGAGGGGCGTCATTGTTTCGAGCATTTGACAATCGAGGAAAACCTGATGACCGGGGCCTATACGCGCCGTGATGGCGGGGCGAAGGTCGCCGATGATCTGGAACTGGTCTATTCCTATTTTCCGCGCCTGAAGGAACGGCGCAAAAGCCAGGCGGGGTATACATCGGGAGGCGAGCAGCAGATGTGTGCGATCGGGCGCGCCCTGATGAGCCGGCCCGAGACGATTTTGCTGGACGAGCCCTCGATGGGTTTGGCGCCGCAACTGGTCGAAGAGATTTTTGGCATCGTGAAGGATCTGAACGAACGCGAGGGCGTAAGCTTTCTTCTGGCCGAGCAGAACACCAATGTTGCGCTGAGGTTTGCGCAGTACGGATATATTCTGGAATCGGGGCGGGTGGTCATGGATGGCCCGGCGGATGAACTGCGCGAGAACCCCGATGTGAAAGAATTCTATCTGGGCGTTTCCGACGAAGGGCGGAAATCGTTTCGCCATGTGCGGTCCTATCGGCGTCGCAAACGGTGGCTCAGTTGATGCTTCAAGGAATTGCGGCACGCCTGCAGCGCGCGCGAGGAGCGATTTTTCCGCGAAAAATCGGGCCTCCGGCGGGAGTATTTTTGACAGGAAGAAGGGCCGCGGCGTGAAGGCGGTCTGGTACGAGCGGTTCGGGTCGGCGGCGGACGTTCTGACTTATGGCACGTTGGACGATCCAGCGCCCGGTCCGGGCGAGGTTCTGGTGCGCGTGAGGGCCTCGGGCATCAATCCTTCGGATGTGAAATTGCGGGCGGGCGCGCGGCCCGGAGCCAGCATGGAATTTCCCCGCGTGGTGCCCCATTCCGATGGTGCTGGGGTGATCGAGGCCGTCGGCAAAGGTGTGCCGTCGTCGCGGATCGGTGAGCGGGTCTGGCTTTGGAATGCTGCCTGGCAGCGCGCATCGGGGACGGCGGCGGAACTGGTCGCCTTGCCGTCGCATAAGGCGCGGGTGTTGCCCGAGGCTGCGTCTTTCGACGAAGGCGCGTGTTTCGGCATTCCCGCCATGACGGCCTGGTACGCGCTGTTCGGGGACGGGGCCGATTTGTCGGGCCAGACCGTTCTGGTCACGGGTGGTGCAGGTTCGGTCGGGCGATATGCCTGCCAGATGGCGTCCCTTGGCGGGGCACGGATCATCACGACGGTTTCATCAAGGGTCAAGGCGGATCACGCCGGCGTCGAAGATTGGGTGAATTACCGCGAGACGGATGTGGCCGAGGCGGTCATGGAGATGACCGGCGGGGCGGGCGTCGACCGGATTGTCGATGTGGATTTCGCGGCGAACCAGACGGCTTCCCTGGCGGTCATCAAGCCGGGTGGTGTGATCGCGGCCTATGCTTCGGCTTCGAAAATGGAGCCGCGGCTTATGTTTTATCCGTTCATGTTCAAGGACGTGACCTTGCGGATGTTGATCGTTTATCAGATCGACGCGGAGGTTCAGGCTTTGGGTGCGCGCATGCTGACCGATTGGCTGGAGGCCGGAGCGCTGGATCATGCGGTGGTTCCCGGCGGTCGGTTGCAGGACGCCGCGACGGCGCACGATCTGGTGGCGGCGGGCGAAAAGCTGGGGACGGTGGTTTTGGATGTTTGAGGGGTACTCACTTAATGGTTGAGCGTTTTCGCAACACTTCTATTCACAGTTTAGGTGAAATAACGGGAACGTTTCCCATTTCATGGTCAATAGTTAACGTTACGCTGAAATTTCTAGCGTCTTTGTGCGCATGTTGGCAAATTCTTGCCCCTGTGTGGAGCAAAGTCATGATTGTGAATATTCTGGATTTGAGGGCACGGCCGTATCGCTGGAAAAGCGTACTCGCGGTTGTGCAAAGTGCGGCCAAGGACAATGTCGCAGAAGACGCCGATCAATTGACGGGCGGCCTTGGGGTGGAAATTGATTATGCCGAACGGGATGGGATATCGGTGCGCGAGGCGGTCTTGTGGGCCGATGGTCTGGCGGGCATGGTGACCTTGTATCTGTATGATCATGATGCGGAGACTGCTGGGAATGAGCCTTCACTATGACGCGCTTGAAGTTCGCTTGCCCGAGGCGCGCGCCAAGGATCACGCCACCGCGCTGAGAGAGCAGATCGCGCGGGCGAAAGCACTGCCGGGCTATGCAGAAACATTGGGGCGGATTGCATCCGACGAGGTCGATTTGACCGGGTTGTCGGCGTTGCCGGTATTGCGCAAGGGCGATCTTGTGGCGGCGCAGGCCGCGCGGCCACCGTTCGGCGGGCTGACGACGTTGGCGCCAGGCGCGTTCGACTATCTGTACCAATCCCCGGGTCCGATTTATGAGCCCGGGCGTCGTGGTGGTGACTGGTGGCGATTTGGCCGGTTTCTTCATGCAGCCGGGATCGGGCCGGGGGATATCGTGCAAAACGCCTTTGGCTATCACCTGACGCCAGCGGGGCACATGATCGACAATGGGGCCGAAGCCGTGGGGGCAGCCGTTCTGCCCGCCGGCACCGGGCAGAGCGAACTTCAGGTTCTGGCCGCCGCCAGCTTTGGGGTCACCGCCTTTGCTGGGACGCCGGATTATTTGAAGGTCCTTTTGGAAAAGGCCGACGAGATGGGGCATTCACTCGCGATCACCAAGGCGGTTGTGTCTGGCGGCGCTCTCTTTCCGTCGTTGCGGTCGTGGTATCAAGAGCGCGGCGTGCAATGCCTTCAGTGTTACGGGACGGCCGATCTGGGTCTCATTGCCTATGAAATCCCGGCCTTGGAGGGTCTGGTCGTGGACGAAGGCGTTCTGGTCGAGATCGTGACGCCAGGCACCGGCGATCCTGTGCCCGAAGGCGAAGTGGGGGAGGTCGTGGTGACCACGCTGAACCCGGATTATCCGTTGATCCGCTTTGCCACTGGCGATTTGTCGGCCGTCATGGTGGGCGAAAGCCCCTGTGGGCGCACCAACATGCGGATCAAGGGTTGGATGGGGCGGGCCGACCAGACCACGAAGATCAAGGGGATGTTCGTGCGCCCCGAACAGGTCGCCGCCCTGGTCGAGCGCCATCCCGAGGTTCAGCGTGCCCGGGTCATTGCACTGCGCAACGGCGAGCAGGACGAAATGCAGGTGCGGGTGGAAACTGCGGATGCCGATGTGGATGCCGGCGAGATCGCCGATTCCGTGCGCGATGTCCTGAAACTGTCAGGTGAAGTCGACATCGTGGCGCCGGGTGATTTGCCGCGCGACGGCGTGGTGATCGAGGACCGGCGCGACTATGACTGAGCGCCGGGTCCTGATCTATGGTGACAGCAACAGTTTCGGCACGGCTCCGATGCAAAGCCTGATGGACGACGGCGTGATTCCGCGAGGCGCCCGGTGGGGCGATGTTCTGGCGCGAGGGTTGGGCGACGGTTGGGAGGTTCTGATCGAGGGATTGCCGGGGCGCACCACTGTCTTTGATGATCCGATCGAAGGGGCCTATCGTAACGGGCTGACGGTGCTGCCCGCCATCCTGCATTCGCACAAGCCCATTGATCATCTGTTGATCTGCCTTGGCGCGAACGATCAGAAACACCGGTTTCAACTAAGGGCCGAGGATGTGGCTTTGGGCGTAGCGCGTCTGGTGCGCGAGGCACGCCTGTCGGACACGGTGGGGAAGGTCCTGGTGATCTGCCCGCCGCCACTGAAACTTTCAGGGCCGCTGGCCGAGATGTTTGATGGTATCGACGACAGGTCCGCGGGCCTTAGTGACATGATGGAGGTCCATGCGCGGGCCGAGGGTGCCGCGTTCTTCGATGCCGGTTCAGTGATCGAGGTGGACCCGATCGACGGCGTTCATTGGAGCGAAGCGGCACATCGGCGCCTGGGTGCGGCGTTGGTCGAGGTTGTGCGGACGCTCGAGTAAAAAGTGCGCTGACGATCTCAAAATCTTGAAAACTGGGTATCCTCGCCTGCGGTCAACTTGCCCAATAGCTGAAACAGCGCACGTTGGTCGTCACTTGAAAGCTTGGCTTTCATTGCGCGGTTGTTTGCTTCGGCGAGGGGTGTGCCCTCGGCGATCCTTTTGTGGCCAAGTGCGGTCAGCGACACCCGTGTCGTGCGTTTGTCGGCATCGCCGTTCTCGCGCGTCAATAATCCCTCGGTTTCCAGATGGCGAAGGGCGCGCGACGTTGCCGTACGATCAATGCCGATAAACCGCGCGATGTCAGAGGGTTGGGAAAGACCTTCATTGCCGGCGGCAAGAAGGACGCACCATGTTGTTCGCGTCAGGCCAAGGGTCTTGAGACCATCGTCCAATCGGCGTTCCTGCAGGCGTGCGGCAAGGGAAAGGTTGTATCCAAGCGAAGCATGTAGTCGATAGGGCGTCATGAAGTCACCTTCCGGGCCGAGAGGGCCGGAGTCAATCGGAGGTCGCATGGGCGAAGCCATAGATGCCATTGTCTTTGACAAGGATGGAACATTGTTCGATTTCCAGGCTTCCTGGACAGAAGCCATGGTGCGTCTTTTGGATCGGGTTGCTCCGGGAGATCCTGCGGCGGGCGAGGCGATCGGGTTCGATCCGGGCACCCGGGCGTTCCGACCGGGCAGCGTGGCCATTGCCGGAACGGCGTTCGAGATGGCCGAGGCCTTGCAAGCCGTCACCGGGCGCGACCGGCGCAGTCTCACGGACGTAATCGACGAAATTGCCGACGAAACCTTCATGGTGCCGGTGGTCGACCTGGTGTCTTGCCTTGGGATACTGCGGCAGGATCGCAAACTGGGTCTTGTGACCAATGACACCGAAGCCCCGGCGCGGGCCCATCTGGCCCAGGCCGGGATCACGGGTATGTTCGATTTCGTGGCCGGGTACGACAGCGGGTTTGGAGCGAAACCGGGACCCGGTCAGTTGCTGGCCTTTGCCGAAGCCACGGGAATTGCGCCCGAACGGACGCTGATGGTTGGCGATTCCACGGCCGATCTCGTGGCGGGCCAACGGGCCCGGATGCGTTGCGTGGGCGTGTTGACGGGGGTCGCGGGGGCCGACCATTTGGCGCATCTGGCCGAGGTTGTTCTGCCTGACATCGGGCATCTGGCAGCCTGGATTTCGGAAGTCGGGCAATAGGTGCGGCGGCCTGGACGAAGGGTCCAGGGCCAGCGGGAAATGCAATGAAAACGACAGATACTGTCGGAAACCGGGGTTCATACCTGGGCGCAGTGGAGGACTCTGTGCCGGAAAAGGGAGAGTCCCATGGCAGACAGATCACGTAAACGCCGGGCAGGGGGGCGTGCGGGCAACCGGGATCGCAGATCGGGAGAGTTGTTTCCCCAGATGCCCTGGCGGGTGCCGGTCAACCGCGATCGTCCGACCGAACCTTTGGACGAAACCGGCGTCGCGGCCATTCACGACGGAGCCATGCGGATCCTCGAAGAGGTGGGGATCGAGTTCCTGAACGAAGAGGCCCTGGAAATGTTTCGCGCCGCCGGGTGCAAGGTGGATGGCACCAACGTGCGGATGGGGCGCGACTGGGTGATGGAAATGATTGCGCGCGCGCCGTCCAGTTTCACCCTGACACCGCGCAACCCAGATCGAACAGTGACTGTCGGGGATGGTCATATCCTGTTTGGCAATGTGTCGTCGCCGCCGAATTACTTTGACCTTGAGATCGGGCAAAAGGTGTCTGGCAGCCGCGCGCAATGCGCCAATCTGTTGAAGTTGACGCAGCATTTCAACTGCATCCATTTCGCTGGCGGCTATCCGGTGGAACCGGTCGAAATCCACGCCAGTGTCCGGCATCTGGACGTGGTCTATGACAAGCTGACGCTGACCGACAAGGTGATGCATGCCTATAGCCTTGGCAAAGAGCGTGTCGAGGATGTGATGGAAATGGTGCGGATCGCCGGGGGGCTTTCCGAAGAAGAGTTCCAGGCAACGCCCCGGATGTACACCAACATCAATTCAACCTCGCCCCTAAAGCACGACCAGCCGATGATCGACGGATGCCTGAGGATGGTGCGGCGCGGGCAGGCGGTGGTGGTGGCGCCATTCACGTTGGCCGGCGCGATGGCACCGGTCACGATGTCGGGTGCCGTGACCCTGTCGATTGCCGAGGCATTGTCGGCCATTGCGCTGTTTCAGTACGTCGCGCCGGGCTGTGCCTGCGTTCTGGGGACGTTCACATCGAACGTGGACATGAAAAGCGGCGCGCCGGCCTTTGGCACGCCCGAGTACATGCGCGCAACGCAGATGACGGGCCAGATGTCGCGGTATTATGGATTACCCTTGCGCTCGTCGGGTGTGTGCGCGGCAAATGTGCCGGATGGGCAGGCGATGTGGGAAACCTCGAACTCGCTCTGGGCCGCGGTGCAGTCGGGAACCAACATGGTCTATCACGCCGCCGGATGGCTGGAGGGCGGGTTGATTGCCTGCCCCGAAAAATTCGTGATGGACTGCGAGGTCCTGCAGATGATCCAGCGATATATGCAACCCGAGGTGGTGGCGACGGGGCCCGAGGACATCGCACTTGATGCGATCCGCGAGGTTGGCTCGAACGGGCATTATTTCGGCATCCAGCACACGCAGGACCGATATGAGACCGCATTTTACAGCCCGTTTATCAGCGACTGGACCAATTTCGAGGCCTGGCATCTGAATGGCGGCGTCTGGACAGCGGAACGGGCCCATGGGTTGTTCAAGCAGATCATCGACCAATTCGAAGCACCCGAGCTTGCCGATGACCGGCGCGAAGAGCTTGAGGCGTTTGTGGCGCGCCGGAAGGAAGAAGGCGGCGCACCGACCGATTTCTGAGACCAATTCGCCTGCCGCCGCAGGCAGTCGCGCGCGGGGCAATGACGCTTGACGCGGGCAAGAACATCGGGTCCATGTCCATAAATGACTCCAGCCCTCACCGATACCAGAAAAGGCGTTCTTGCCGTGATCGCAGCCGCCACCATCTGGGGGTTCGCGCCGATCTATTATCGGCTTTTGAACCATCTGCCCACGGCCGACGTGCTGACCCATCGGATATTCTGGTCGTTTGTTTTTTTCGCCGTCGTGCTGGCCTATCGCGGTCGCCTGGGGGCCTTGAAAGAGGCCGTCACGGATCGGCGGCAATTGGGGCTGATTGTTCTGGCGTCGATATTTGTGAGCTTCAACTGGTTCTTTTTCATCTATTCGATTCATGTCGGAAAACTGACCGAGTCGAGCCTTGGCTATTACATGTTTCCGCTGGTTTCGGTAGTTTTTGGCTATGTGGTGTTCCGTGAGCGGTTCACGGCTGTGCAATGGGCCGCCGTCGGGCTGGCAGCCGTTGCCGTGGCCACGTTGACGTTCGGGCTTGGGGTCGTGCCGGGGATCAGCCTGATCCTGGCGACGACGTTTTCGGCCTATGGGGTTGTGAAGAAGAAACTTGGCACCGGTCCCGTGGTTTCGGTCACCGCCGAAGTGATGGTTTTGTTGCCGGTGGTTCTTGTCTGGGTGATCTTTTTCAGCTCGTCGCAAGGGTTGTCGACCGGAACCTTGGCGCTTTTGGTGCTGAGCGGGCCATTGACCGGTGCGCCGCTGATCCTGTTTTCCTATGCTGCGCAGAAGGCGAAACTGGCGACGGTCGGGTTGATTTCGTATCTGAACCCGACGCTGCAATTCCTTGTGGCGGCGTTCATTTTTGTCGAGCCCGTAACCGGCTGGCACTTGAGTGCGCTGATCATGATCTGGATCGCATTGGCCGCCTATACCTGGGTTGCCCTGCGTCAGGAACGGGAAAGATCGCTGACCAGCGCCTCGACCGTAGGGACCACCTGAAATAGATCGCGCAGGCTTTCGTCGGCAAAGCCGTTTTCGATCACGTGGTCGATCAATGCCACAAGCGGCTGCCAATAGCCTTCGATATCGACCAGATAGATCGGTTTGGAATGCAGGCCAAGCTGCGCCCAGGTCAGGACTTCGAAAAATTCATCCAACGATCCCGCTCCGCCCGGCAAGACGGCCACGGCGTCGGCATTCATGACCATGACCTTTTTGCGTTCGTGCATGGTTTCGGTGATGATCCGGTCCTTGAAGGCCCCGCGCGGTGCTTCGGCCTGCATCAGGTGGGTCGGGATCACGCCGAGGGTTGGCGCGCTGCCCGCGCTTGCCGCCTCGGCAACGGCACCCATGATGCCAACGTCGCCGGCCCCATAAACCAGACGCCAGCCCTTTTCACTGATCGCATCCCCAAGGGTCCTGGCTGCTTCAAGGAAGGCCGCGTTGCCGCCGGGGCGGGCGCCGCAATAGACGCAAAGCGAGAAGGTGGATGCATTCATGTCAGTAACTGCCTTTATCGAATGGTGTTTTGACCCCTGATAGCGGTGTTGATATTGTCTCTCAAGCGCGCTTCGGGGATAAGGCGCAATGTGGGATGAAAGACCCAAGGTTTGGGGGAGAGATACGTCGTGAAGCCGATTTGGAAAGGCGCCATTGGTGTGGCTGCGGCCGCGGTCTTGTGGATACTTTACGGTGTCTTCTTTGGCGCGACCGACGTGACGGTTGAAACCGAGCCCGAGGCAGAGGTGCCCCAGGCGACCGTGGAAAGCGATGCGGACGCGGGCACAACGGTTGAGGCAGATGACACCGAGGCTGTCGCGACAGCGCCAGAACCAGAGAGCTCGGACGAGGCCGAGGCGACAGACGTGACCGAGGCCGAAGTGGCAGAACCCGAGCCGGAGGTTGCCAGCCAGCCTGAGGAAGACGTCGCCGCTGAGCCAGAAGCCGACTCCGCCGAGAGCGAAGAGGACAGCACTGAAGTCGCCGTTCTTCCCGAGGAGGTCCAGCCCACCGAGGAGGCCGCTCCGTCGGCGGAACCCGAAGCCGAAGCCGACGCCGTGGAGCCGTCGGATACCGGGGCGGATGTGACGGAAACCGATGCAACGGAATCCGAAAGCGAGCCTTCGGCGGAAACGGCAGATGTCGTTGAGCCTGAAACGGAACAAGCGGCGGCGGCGGTTGAGGACGGCACTGAAATCGCTGAAGAGGAGACCGAGGCCGACGCCGCCCAGACATCGAACATCCTGAAAAGCGAGGCCGAGTTCGACATTGTCCGCGTCGAACCGGGTGGCTCGACCGTTGTGGCGGGGCGCGGTGTGCCGGGTGCGGTGATCAAGCTCTATATGGATGGCGAACTGGCGGCTGAAAGCACGGCGGATGCCGGCGGCGGGTTTGTCCTGTTCGCCGAACTGGGCGCATCGGATGAACCGAGGGTGCTGACCCTGTCGGAAACCTGGCTGGACGGCACAACGACCGAGGCCCCCGCCTCGGTCATCCTCGCACCGGTCGCCGAGGTCATGGTCGCAGAGGCCCCGCCGGAAGAAGCACCCGAAGCGGAACCGGAAGCAGAGGCCGAGGCCGAGCCAGAAGTATCCGCCGATCCCCCAGAAGCACCGGTTGTGGACGCGACAGAAGATGCCCCCGAAACCGGCACGGTCGATGTTGCCAGTGTCGACGACAACCCGGACCTTGAGGAAAACAGCGTTCCGGCGGCGCCGACGGTTCTTTTGGCCGATGAAACCGGTGTGCGGGTGTTGCAGAACTCGGGCGATCAACCCGAGGCAATGTCGAACGTGTCGATTGACACCATCAGCTACGACGCCGAAGGCGAAGTTTCCCTGGCTGGACGCGCGACAGGCACGACGGCGGTGCGGGTTTATCTGAACAACCAGCCGCTGATCGAGGCCGAGGTGGGCGAGGGCGGTCAATGGCGCACGGAATTGCCGGACGTGGACACCGGCACCTATACGTTGCGTGTGGACGAACTGAACGCCGAGGGCGAAGTGATCTCGCGCGCGGAGACACCGTTCCTGCGTGAACCGGTCGAGCAGATCCAGGCCCTGGATACGCGGCCCACGACCGACATTGCGCCGGTCTCGCTTATCACGGTACAGCCCGGGAACACGCTATGGGGTATTGCGCGCGAGAAATATGGCGAGGGCCTGCTGTATGTGCGGGTGTTCGAAGCCAACAACGATCGGATCCGAAACCCCGATCTTATCTATCCGGGCCAGATTTTCAGCGTTCCCGATTGATGGCTTTTCGCCATTGGCGATGCGCTATGCGTCGCTCGGCCAGTGGAAATTCGGTGAACAGAGCGCCACCATCCTCAGGCTTGTTCCGCCAAGGCTGATCACATCGCCGTCGCGCAGACGGGCGTGTGCGCCGATTTCGATCCCGTTCAGGCGCACGCCCGGGCCGGACGGTGCTGCCACGACAAATCCGTGGTTGGTTTCGTCATAGCCGATGGCGGCATGTCCTGCGGGTTCGACAGATTGATCGCCAAAGTCCAAGCGAATGGTCTGACCCTCGGCGCTGCCAATGTGCGACACACCATTTTCCAGGAGAAACCAGTTCCCGACACCTGGCCCCTCGACGACGACCATCCAACCGACCGGAAACGGCGGCCGTCCCGTACTGGCGGCGTTCGGGGTGCGCGAGAAGGCGCGGTCGATCTCAAGTGGTGTAAGCTGGGCCGCTTTCGCGGGTGTCGAACTGGACTGAGACGGTGCCGATGCGGTGCGGGTCGTCTGAGCCGGTTTTGGCGCAGGTGTCACCGGGCGCGGCTTTTCGGTTGGAGCATCGGTCGCAGTTGGAATCGTGTTCATCCACGACTGGTCTTCCAAAGTCGGTTCCGACTTGCCCTCGGGGTAAAGAACCTCGTCAGGGACCGTTTTGTGTATGATGGCCCTGTCTTTTTTCCGTCCCAACAATTTTCCAAACATGCCCATGATCCAATCAATTCGCACACGTGTCGCCCCATGGCTGTCCGAATATTGTGACGGAATGAAGGCCCGGCGTTGAAATCATCCTGAATATGTTGCGGATCGTCTACGACATTTCTTAGGCCCAAGCCGCGATTTGAGCGTTCTTGCCCCGCGTTGGAACCATTTGAAAAAAGTGGAAGTTTTCCATTCCCGGTGCAAATAGCAATGTCTGCCCAGATTTCTGCCTTGTGTGGTTGCAGTTCGGGGGGACTAAGCACTAGGTAGAACCTTATGAGCGAGGATTATTCCCCCGAAAGCGAACGCAAAAGCGGATTACGCACGATCCGCAAGGTTTCCCCCTATCTTTGGCCCTCGGATCAGCCTTGGGTGAAGCGGCGGGTGGTTCTGGCGATGTTGGCGCTTTTCGTATCCAAGCTTGTCGCCGTCGGTACACCGTTTTTCTACAAGGCCGCCGTTGATATGCTGGCTGGTGAGGGCACGATTGACCCGGCCTATGCGCTTGGATTGGGGGCTGTCGGTGTGACCGTGGCCTATGGTGTTGCGCGATTGATGACGGTCGGGTTTCAGCAGCTTCGCGATGCCATATTTGCAGCCGTCGGTCAGCGGGCGCTTCGGATGCTTGCCCTGGAAACATTCAATCATATCCACGCCTTGTCGCTTAGGTATCACATCACGCGAAAGACCGGAGGGCTGAGCCGGATCATCGAGCGCGGCGTGAAAGGCGTGGAATTTCTTCTGCGATTCATGCTGTTCTCGATTGGGCCACTGATCGTGGAACTGGCTTTGATCGGTCTCGTGCTGGCCGTGGTTTTCGATGTCTGGTACCTGGCCGTCGTCGTTGTCACCATCGCGTTTTACGTCTGGTTCACCTTCAAGGTCACCGAATGGCGCGTGAAAATCCGCAAAGAGATGAACGACCAGGATACCGACGCCAACCAGAAGGCCATCGACAGCCTTCTGAACTTTGAAACGGTCAAGTATTTCGGTGCCGAACGGCGCGAGGCAAATCGCTATGATGGTGCCATGGAGCGTTATGTGGCCGCCGCGCTCAAGACTTCGTATTCGTTGGCATTTCTGAACTTTGGTCAGTCGGTCCTGATCACGGGTGGATTGGTCGTGGTAATGGTCATGGCGGCGATGGGGGTTTCGAGCGGCGAGTTGACTGTGGGCGATTTCGTCATGGTCAACGCCTATATGATCCAGATCACCATGCCGTTGAACTTTCTCGGCACGGTGTACCGCGAAATCCGCCAAAGCCTGGTCGATATGGGCGAGATGTTCGGTTTGCTGGAACAGCCTTCCGAGGTCACCGACAAGCCGGGCGCACCCGCATTGGACGTGGGCGGCGGCGCGGTCAGGTTTGACGACATCGCCTTTGGTTACGATTCCGCGCGCCCCATCCTGAAAGGCGTATCGCTTGACGTGCCGGCCGGTCAGACCGTCGCGATCGTAGGGCCATCGGGATCGGGCAAGTCCACTATCGGGCGGCTGTTGTTCCGGTTTTACGATGTCGGTGGCGGCGCGCTTTTGATCGACGGTCAAGATGTGCGCGATGTCACCCAGGAAAGCCTGCACCAGGCCATTGGCGTGGTGCCGCAGGACACGGTTCTGTTCAATGACAGCATCTATTACAACATCGCCTATGGTCGCCCCGAGGCCAGCCGTGATGAGGTGATCGAGGCCGCTCGGGCGGCCAAGATCGACGAGTTCATCCAGGGGCTTCCCGAGGGATATGACACCCAAGTAGGCGAACGGGGGCTGAAACTGTCGGGGGGTGAAAAACAGCGCGTCGGGATTGCGCGCACGCTGTTGAAGAACCCGCCGATCCTTCTTCTGGACGAGGCAACAAGTGCCCTGGACACTGAAACCGAGGCCGAGATCCAGGGCGAACTAGAGGCCATGGGCCAGGGGCGCACGGTGATCACGATTGCGCACCGTCTATCGACGATTGCCCATGCGGACCGGATCGTGGTGCTGGAAAAGGGCGAAATCGTCGAGCGCGGAACCCATGACGAGTTGCTTGCCCTGGGCGGGCGCTATGCGGCGCTCTGGCAGCTTCAGGCGGCGGACGAGGACGACGGGGGCGAGCGGTTGCGTGAGGTCTATGAGGCGCGCGAGGACGGCCGCGATGGCCCGGTAAGCGATCTGCCGGTCGATGGCCGCTGGCGGTGGAGCAACGAAAGCTAGCTTGGGATTAACCAGGATTTAAACGCGATCCGATAGGGGACAGGCACGATTGGAGCCGGAGTTCCCATGGTTGTTCCAAAAGGCATGCCGATAATGTGTTTCGTCATCTGCGCGGGTATTCTTGCGGCCTGTTCGCGTGACAGCGACGACGGATTGCGCGCCCGCTTAGATCAATGGTTTTTCCTGGGGGAAACGGTTTATTTCAAGTCGCAGATGCGCTGCACGGCGGCGATGTATGACCTGACAATCCCTACGCCGCGCCCGTCCTTGCCGGTACAATCCACGCCGAACCAGGCCAAGAATGCATTCGACGGGGGCGAGGTTTCGGCGTTGCAGATGCCCGGTTACAGCCCCAACGATCTGACCGATGCGATGCTGCTTGAAGGGCGGGGCACCATGGGCAAGGAATCCCTTGCAGCGGGGGCCCAGGCGGTCCCATGTTTTGAGGGATCCCCGGCTCGGACGCGATTGCGCGATGCCCTCACACGACCCGGGGCGACGATGGTTTACGATCGTGGCACGGACGCGTTGATCATTCTGGACCCTGAGGCGCGTCTGCTTTTCTATGTGGCTGGCGACGTTTGGTGACCGAAGATTCCGGTCATCCGACACCAGCTACTCGGCGGCTTTCAAATCGGGGACCGGCTTCTTGGGCTCTGTCGGGTCGGTGTCCACATCCCAGAGGATCTCGGCGTTCTTCAACCTGCCGGCGGCGCGGCGCAGGGCCCAATCGCGGGCCGTTCGGCTGCCGGACCCGCGCGTAAGCGCCGACAAGATCGTCAGCACGTAGGCCAGGATGTTCCACGACCAGATGCGCAGCGCCAGCATCGAAGGCGTGAAGACCAGCGTCAGAACTGTGGCGATCCCAAGCCCGAAGACCACGGCCGTGGCAAGCTGTTTCCACCAAAGCGCCGTTGGCGAGTCGATGGAGTACCCCCCACCAAAAAAGTCGAGCGATAGCCCGAACATCATCGGCGCCAGACCGGCCATGGTGGTGATCGTGGTCAGCAGAACGGGACGAATGCGTGCTTCGGCGGTGCGGATGATCGCCTCGATCCGCGGCATGTATTTCGAGTATTCCTGATAGGTGTCGATCAGGACAATGTTGTTGTTCACCACGATTCCCGCCAAGGCGACAATTCCCGTACCTGTCATGATGATCGAAAACGGCTGACCCATCACCATCATGCCGATCAGCACGCCAGTGGTCGACAAAACAACGGCCAGAAGCACCAGCACCGCGTTATAGAACGAATTGAACTGGGCCAGAAGAATGATAAACATCAACCCCAATGCGGCCGAGAACCCAGTCTGCAGGAAAGCCTGACTTTCGGCCTGGTCTTCCTGATCGCCGGTCCATTCCCAGTCGATGCCAGCCGGGAAAGGGGATTCGGTCTCGATCCACGTCGTGATCAGCTCGATCCGCTCGTTCGGGGTGACCGGGGTAAATGTGACGTCGTCGCCTTCAAGCGCCTTTTGGAAATCGGCAGGGTCGGCGGCATAATCGGGATGTGTGATCAGGAAATTGCCAAGCTGCAGCGCGTCGGTGCGGAACTTCTGGGCGTTACCGGTCGCAGCCCATTCGGCCTCGGTCAGTTCCGAACCGAACCCGAGGATCTCATCCTGGCGCGATATCTTGAACAACCCGTCCTCAACACCCGCTTTTACATCGAAAAAGCGTTTCTGATCGACGCGGTTGATCTGAGCCAGCTGCGCCACGGGTTTCCTGGTGATGAAGTTCGACAGGGGCACAAGGCCATCCTGAGTGCGCACCTTCAGGGTATCCAGCGTGGACAACACGCGGTCTTTTTCGGGCAGGCGGACGCGGATTTCGACCTCTTCGTCGGAACTGTCGACCCGCATCGTGTCCAGAAGAATGCCGCGCGTGACAAGCTGGACCATGCCGCCCACGGTTGCCACGTCGGCGCCATAGCGGCCGGCCTTTTCCACGTCGACGTCGATTTGCCAGTCGATACCCGGCAGGGGCAGATTGTCTTCGACATCCGCAAGGCCCGGCAATGCGTCAAAGAAGCTGCGTGCGATGGCGGTGGCGGAAAGAAGCTTGTCCCAATCGTCGGTCTTCAGGCGCAGGTGAACCGGTTTTGCCGAAGCAGGGCCGCGCGAAAGGTTCAGCGTCTCGATCTTTATGCCGGGGATCGTGGCCAGCTTTTCTTCAAGCCGCTCAAGCACGACATCGCCGTCCAGATCTTCCAGCGCGGTCCCGGTTTCACGGGCATAGTCTGCGCGGTCCTCCCATGGCACCAGTTCGATCTGGACCTGTCCGATGGTGTCGTTCGGGCCAGCCGCACCGCCTGTGTTGGCGTTCAGCCCTCCGGCACCGGCAAATGCAAAGGCGCTGTCAATTCCGGGGACGGCAAGGATCGAGTCTTCGACCTCGCGCACCAGGGCGTCTTTTTCAAGCAGACTAAGGTTGCCGCGCGCGCGGACATAGACGATGGCCTGCTCGGGTTCGCTGTCGACGAAGAATTCCACGCCGTTGTTGTTTTCACCAAAGTAAGTGAAGACCGACACGACAAAAGCGCCGATGGCAGCAATTGTGACGACCGGCATCACCGGGTTGCCCGCGATGAAAGCGATCAAGTGGCCAAAGAGTGTGCGGCGGTCGCGGGTGTCGATGCGGTTGCGGCGCCGTTCGATCTTGGCGGCTCCGAGGGCGATCGAGGAGAACATCGACGCCAAGACAAAGGCAACCGCCCCAAGGAACGAACCCAAAAGTCCCATGTCGGTGCCGGTCAGATAGGCCGGGTTCAGGACCTGCATTGCGGTGATGAACATCAAAAACAGCGCCACGGGCACCAGGGCGGCACGCAACAGCCAGGGTGTCGAGCGGGCAAGGGCGGCCGAAGCGCGCTCGAAATTACGGCTCATGCGGCCCGCGACGCCGCCCATGACAGGCAGATAGATCAGTGCGACCACCAGCGAAGCGGACAACACAAAGATCAGCGTGACCGGCAGCATGCCCATGAACTGACCCGGTACGCCTGGCCAGAACAGCATTGGCAGGAAGGCGCAAAGGGTCGTGGCGGTGGACGACACGACGGGCCAGAACATGCGCTTTGCCGCCTCGACATAAGCGTGCATGGGCCCCGAGCCTTCGCGGATGCGCTTGTCGGCGTATTCGACGACCACAATCGCGCCATCGACCAGCATGCCGACGGCCAGGATCAGGCCGAACATCACGATGTTGGAGATCGCCACGCCCATGACGGCGAGGATCGCAAAGCACAACAGGAATGACGTCGGGATGGCAAAGCCCACCAACAGTGCCGAGCGGGCGCCCAATGCCGCCAGAACCACGATCATAACCAAGGCGATAGCGGTCAGGACCGAGCCTTCCAACTGGCTGACCATGGAATTCACGGTCCGCGACTGGTCGTTCGAAGTGCCAACGGTGATCGCCTCTTGCAGTTCAACAGGCCAGGTTGCCTTTTCGGCCTCGATCTCGGCCCGGATTTCGGCTGCCGTGTCGATGATGTTGAAGCCCTTGCGCTTGACCACCTGCAAGGCAACGGTGTTTTCGCTGTTGAACCGCGCTGTTCCGGCGCGGTCTTCGAAGGTCAGGCGGATATCGGCGATATCGCCAAGGGTGATTACCCGGTCGCCCTCGGTTTTCACCGGCAGATTGTAGATATCCTGCTGTTCGTCAAAGGACGACGGGATTTTGACCGCAAATGCCCCGGTCGCGGTTTCAACTTCGCCTGCAGCAATCAACTGGTTGTTGTTGACGACCACATTGATCAATTCGCCTGCGGTGACGTTGTAGGCTTCAAGCCGGAGAGGGTCGATCACGACCTCGACCATTTCGTCGCGGTGGCCGGTCAGAGCGGCTTCGAGGACCGCATCCAAGCCTTCAAGTCTGTCCTGCAAGTCCTTGGCAACACGCAGCAAAGTGCGTTCAGGCAAGGCACCGGTCAGGTTCACGATGATGATCGGAAATTCCGAGAAATTGAACTCGTTGATCGTGTATTTCTCGGCCCCTGCCGGAAACTCGGCCTCGACCGAGTTCATGGCGTCGCGCACGTCGGCCATGATCTTGGTCTTGTCCCAGCCAAATTCGAACTCTAGCACGACACCGGCATAATTCTCGGCCGCCGTGCCTTGCATGGTTTTCAGACCATCCATGTCGGCCAGTTCGGTTTCCATCGGTTTGACAAGCAGTTTCTCGCTGTCCTCGGCGGAAATGCCGGGGAAGGGGACACTGACGAACAAGGCCGGGATTTCGATGTCGGGTTCGCCCTCTTTGGGCAAAAGCGTATAGGCAAATGCACCTGCCATGATCGATAGGATAATGAAGGCGATAACCATGCGTGCCCGGGACGCGGCCCAGTCAACGATGCCAGTCATTCCTGGGCCTCCCGGTAGGTGGCAGCGACTGCGACACCATCAGTGACAAACTCCTGACCTACGACGATGATGTCGACACGGTTATCCAGACCAGACACCCAGATGCCTTCGGTTGTATCCCGGATCACGCCAACTTCGGCGAACTCGGCCTTGTTGTCGCGCACCAGACGCACGCCCAGATGACCTTCGTCGTCAAGCGTCAGGGCCGACTGAGGCAAAAGATGTGCGGTCTGGCCGTCGGACTGGATCGCGATTTCCGCGGTCTGGCCGTCACGGATGGTCAGGTCCTTGTTGGGAACTTCGACATCGACCCTGAAGGTCCGGGTGGTGGGATCGGCCGAGCGTGAAAGAAAGGTTACGCGCCCGACAACTTCGCGCCCCGAAGCAAGGCGCGCGCCGGCCATGGCGCCGACTTCGACACGGTCGACCATGATTTCGGGCACGAAACCGACAAGTTTGATCGTATCCAGTTGTATGATGGTCGCGCAGAGCGATCCTGGCTGCAAAAGCGAGCCAAGTTCGGCGGCATCGGTTTCCAGAAGCCCTGCAAAGGGCGCACGGATTTCCAGTTTGCTGAGTTCGTTCTTGGCCGCGGCGACGGCGGCTTCGGCGGCCTGGATGCCCGATTGCGCGGCTTCAAGGTTGGAATTGGCCGACTGCACCCCTGCGCGTGCGGCTTCGACGGCCGCCGTTGCCTGGGCGACACGCGTGGTCGAGGCAAAACCTTCCTCGCCCAGACGCGAGGCGGCGCGGTCGTTGATGTCGGCTTCGGCCAGACGGGCGCGTGCTTCGGCCAGGCGGGCCTCGGCTTCGGGGACGCGGGCCATGGCTTCGCGCAACTTGGCTTCGGTTTCGACAAGAATGATCTGCCGGGTTCCGGGATCAAGTTCGCACAAAAGGTCTCCGGCATCCACGAATGCACCGCGCCGCGCCGGTTCGCTGATCATCTGGCCCGATGTTTCCGCCTTGACGTCGACCTGGCGGACAGCTTCGGTCCGACCCCTGAGAATGACCGCCCCATCGACGGTATTCGCGGTCGAGCGCATGGCAACAACCGATACGGCGTTGCTTTCTTCTGTTTCAACATCGGTCGGGGTATCGCTCGCGGACTCGGCAGCAACCGCCTCGGCCGTGCCAGCGCCTGCAAATTCCAGCAAGGCATCCCGTTGCAAAACCACGAAATACAACGCTGCGACCACCAGAACGGCTGTCAGAACGGATAGGAGTCTCATTTCTGGTTCGTGTCCTTAGATTTCCGGCAGGCCCCAATCGGGGTTTCTGTTGATCAAAATTCTAAACTGTTTAGTTCAGATTATACAAATCAGTTAACGACTGCAAGATTTCAACCCTTTCGTTACGTTCAGTTCTTTGCAATCCGGGAATCGACGGGATAAGAGAGCGAAACACGGTCCAAACAGGGTGGCAAAGCGCGGTGTCTAACCAGGATTCCTTTATTGACGAGGTCACCGACGAAGTTCGTCGCGACAGGCTTTTCGCACTGATGCGCCGCTATGGCTGGATCGCAATTCTGGTGGTAATCGTCGTTGTCGGCGGTGCCGCGTTCAATGAATGGCGAAAAGCCGCCGCAAGGGCCGAGGCAGAGGCGGCGGGCGAGGCTCTTTTGGGGGCCTTGTCGGAAGAAACGGCGGAGGCGCGTGCGACTGCTCTTGCGGCCTTGCCAGTGGCCGATACCGGCGAAAAACGCGCCATTGCGGCGCTTTTGCTGTCTGCGGCGGAAGCCGAGGCGGGCGAAGATGCCAAGGCGCTGGCGACGCTGGAGACCCTGGCTGGGGACCCCGAAACACCAGTAATTTATCGTGATCTGGCGATCCTGAAACGGGTCATGCTAGGGCAGGATATCCCCCCTGAAGACCGGATCGCCGCCTTGCAGCCCCTGATGCAGCCCGGCAATCCTTTTCGGCTTCTGGCCATCGAACAGAGGGCACTTGCGGAAATCGAACTGGGCCAGACCGATACGGCCATCGAGACACTGACCGATATCCTTGCGGATGCGGATCGGACAGAAGGCTTGCGCCGACGTGTTTCGCAGTTGATTGTGGCCTTGGGCGGATCGCTCGAACAAGGCTAGGTGGCAACGAAACGAGGGGCAAGCACGTGAAACACCTCACGAAATCTGTGGTTCTGCTGGCCGCCTTGTCGGCCTGTGGCGACCAGGAGTTGATCCTGGAAGGCGAACGCTTCGATCTGGAAGGCACCGCAGCTGAGGAAGTTGTGAACCGCGCCGCACCTCTGGCGTTGCCGGCTGCGTCGGTGAACGCCGAATGGACCCATGCCAACGGAAATGCCCGTCACCAGCTAAACCATCCGGCCCTTGGCCGTGAATTGGCGCGGCGCTGGAGCGTCACGATTGGTCAGGGCAATGATCGCAAGCACCGGATCACTGCCGATCCCGTGGTTGCAGGTGGCCGCATTTATACAATGGACAGCCGCTCGACCGTCAGCGCCCACACAACGGGCGGTGCGGCGGTCTGGGCGCGCAACCTGACGCCTGCTTCGGACAATGAAGACGATGCCTCGGGCGGTGGATTGGCGGTCGCGGGCGGTGTGGTGTTCGCCACGACCGGGTTTGGCGAACTGACGGCGCTCAACGCCGCATCGGGTGAGACCATCTGGGTGCAGGATCTGGATGCCGCGTCCACCGGCGCGCCAACGGTTGCCGATGGTGTGGTCTACGTTGTCACCAGAGATTCCATCGGCTGGGCGATTGACGCCGCCGACGGGCGCATCCTTTGGCAGGTCTTCGGCGCCACGGATATTACCGGCATCGCGGGCGGTCCGGCCCCAAGTGTCGCCGGGCCTGTGGTGATCTTTCCCTTGGCGTCCGGCCAGATGGTTGCCGCCGTCGCGGGAACTGGCGCGCAGACCTGGGCGGCAAGTGTCGCAGGCAAAAGGCGCGGCCGGGCGTTTTCACGCTATTCCGATCTATCCGGTGCCCCGGTTGTTGTCGGCACCGTGGTTTATGCCAGCAACCATGCGGGCCGCGTGGCCGCCTTCGACAGCGCCACGGGCCAGCCGATCTGGCGCGGCAGCGAAGGCTCGATCAGCCCGGTCTGGGTTGTCGGAAGCTCGGTCTTTCTGGTCTCTGATGAAAACCGCTTGATCCGATTGGACGCCAGCACGGGCGACGTTATCTGGGCTCAGAATCTGCCGTTCTTCACGCGCGAGCGCATCAAGCGGCGAAAGGCGACCTTTGCCCATTACGGGCCGGTCTTGGCAGGCGGGCGGCTTTTGGTTGTTTCCGACGACGGAATGCTGCGCCAATTCGATCCGGTGACCGGCAATCTTATCGCGGCTTCGGAACTGCCCGGGCGCGCGGCGCGCAATCCCGTGGTCGCGGGCGGGACCCTTTACATTGTCACCGAAAACGGTCAGCTACACGCCCTTCGCTGACAGGTTCGGTATCGACATGAGTTTCACCCTGGCAATCGTCGGACGCCCCAATGTGGGCAAGTCGACGCTGTTCAATCGTCTGGTTGGCAAACGTCTGGCCTTGGTCGACGACCAGCCGGGGGTTACGCGCGATTTGCGCGAGGGCGAGGCGCGTCTGGCCGATCTGCGTTTCACCGTCATCGACACCGCGGGGCTGGAAGAGGCGACAGACGAAAGCCTGCAGGGGCGGATGAGACGGTTGACGGAACGTGCCGTTGAAATGGCCGATGCCTGCATTTTCATGATCGACGCACGGGCCGGCGTTCTGCCTGCCGACGAGGTCTTTGCCGACATCCTGCGCAAGAAAAACGCCAACGTCATCCTTGCCGCCAACAAGGGCGAGGGCAGGGCCGCCGATGGCGGCGTGATCGAAGCTTATTCCCTTGGGCTTGGCGAACCCTTGCGCATGTCGGCTGAACACGCCGAGGGGATGGGCGAACTGGCCCATGTTCTGCGGCCTCTGATCGAGGCTCATACGTCAGATATCAATCAACCCGCTGACCAGGCGCCCGATATTGATCTGGAGATCGACGAAGACGCTGACACCCCAGTGCGCCAGCCGACGCCCGAGCGCCCCTTGCAAATCGCCGTAGTCGGTCGCCCGAATGCGGGAAAGTCGACATTGATCAACCAGCTTCTGGGCGAGGACCGGCTTTTGACTGGCCCCGAAGCCGGGATCACCCGCGACGCAATTTCGCTGCCCTTCGACTGGGACGGGCTGCCGGTGCGCATCTTTGACACCGCGGGTATGCGCAAAAAAGCGCGGGTTCAGGAAAAGCTGGAAAAATTGTCGGTCGCGGATGGCTTGCGCGCGGTCAAGTTCGCCGAGGTCGTGATCGTCCTTCTGGATGCCGCCATTCCCTTCGAACAACAGGACCTGCGCATCGCCGATCTGGCCGAGCGGGAAGGGCGTGCTGTGGTCGTCGCCGTTAACAAGTGGGATGTGGAAGAACATCGGCAGGAAAAGCTGCGCGAGTTGAAGGAAAATTTCGAACGCCTGTTGCCGCAGCTGCGCGGCGCGCCATTGGTCACGGTTTCGGCCAAGACCGGGCGCGGCATGGACCGGCTGCGCGAAGCGGTGCAGCGCGCCTATGACGTCTGGAACCGCCGCGTGCCGACCGCTGCGCTCAATCGCTGGCTTACCGGCATGGTCGAAGCGCATCCGCCCCCGGCGCCGGGTGGGCGACGGATCAAGCTCAGGTATGCCACCCAGGCCAAGACACGGCCCCCCGGTTTCGTCGTCATGGCGTCTTTCCCCGACAAGCTGGCCGAAAGCTATAAACGTTACCTGATCAACGGTCTGCGCGACGATTTTGATATGCCGGGCACGCCAATCCGGCTGACCTTCCGCGGGCAGGGCGACAAGAACCCCTATAAGAACAGGAAGAAATCCACGCCCTCCCGTCTGCGCAAGCATTTGGGCAAACCGCCCCTGAAAGAAAGCTGATGCGTCGTCTTCTTGTCGCTCTTGCCATCTTCGTATTGATCCTCGGGGCCGGAGTGATCTGGACCGCGAACCCCGGCACCGACGAAGCCTATGCAGCCGCCGAATCGCGTATCGACGCCGCCATTGCCGAAGAAGCCCGTATCCTGCGCCTGTCCGACCTGTCCAATCTTGGCCATCTGCCGCCAAGGATCGCCGAGATGACGGATCTCATCCAACTGGATCTGCGCGGCACGCTTGTGTCGGATGTGTCGGTCCTATCCGGTCTTCAGAACCTGCGGATACTGAACCTGCACGGCACGCTTCTTCGCAATGTCGACCCGCTGGCGGGACTGCCGGCCCTTGATACGCTCGATGTCGGGGAAACCTGGATCTCGGACATCGCACCCCTGACCAAAATGCCGGAACTTAGACGTCTCGATATCGGAACGACGCAGATCAAAAGCCTTGAGCCCGCGACCCGCATGGAGCGGTTGAATTGGATCAATCTGCATGGCGCCCACGCCCTCGACGGCTCTCAAACCGCTTACCAGGCCTTGATCGACAAGGGCCTGACGGTGAACAACGGGCGCGCGTTTCGCCAGGATTACAGACCCGGCTTTCTTCAACGGCTTCGGATTCGCGTAGAGCGGATCGTACATCGTGCCCGCCTTGGACTGGGCGCGAACCGTTAAGCTTGAAGATCGGCAAAAGCCTGCATATCGCGCGAGTTTCTTCCGGCAGAATTTGGCGCAGCCCTGAGTATCGGCACGAAACCGCGAGCCGCAGGAGGCCGAAGTCGACAAGCCGTGGCGCATTTGTTCCCGACGGTTCACGGCCTATTGCGCAAGGCAAGCCGGGTTTCTAGCTCTGTTACCGAAGCTTCTAACCGAGGCTCGGGCCCGGCCTCCAGTCAGATGGAGACCAAGACAATGAAGACGACACCTATTCTGCTCATGCTTGTTTTAGGGCTTGGCGCAACCACGGCCATGGCGGCCGTCGAAGATACTGACGGCGATGGCGTTTACTCGATGGAGGAACTGAAGGCGGCGTATCCTGAGATCACCGACGAGGCGTTCGAGGAAGCCGACTTGAACGCGGACGGTGCCATCGACGCCGAAGAACTGGCCGCTGCCGAGGCCGCTGGCCTTCTGACGGCCAGCTAAACCGGCCCGGGCCGCCCTCTTTTGCCTTTCCCAGAGGGCGGCCCGAATCTTTTAGTGCCTGCTCAAGCCAGTTCGCCATCGGGTGTGATCCGTGTCGCACCCCCCAACCAGGGCCCAAGCCCCTGGGGAAGAACGACACCACCATCCGACGTCTGGCCATTTTCCAGAACCGCGATCAGCGCGCGGCCGACGGCCACGCCCGAGCCGTTCAGTGTATGCACGAACTGGGGTTTTCCCTCGCCATCGCGAAAGCGCGCATTCATCCGGCGGGCTTGGAAATCGCCACAGGTCGAGACCGACGAGATCTCGCGATAGGTGTTCTGCCCTGGCAACCAGACTTCGATGTCATAGGTGCGGCGCGCACCAAACCCAAGATCGCCGGTGCATAGCGACACCGTTCGATAGGCCAGGCAAAGACGCTGCAAAATGTTCTCGGCGCAAACCAGCATGCGCTGTTGTTCGTCCTCCGAGGCATCGGGATGTACGATCGACACCATTTCGACCTTTTCGAACTGGTGCTGACGCAACATGCCAGAGGTGTCCTTGCCCGCGGACCCGGCTTCCGAGCGGAAACACTGGGTATGGGCGGTATATCGGCGCGGCAAATACTCGGCGTCGATGATATGGCCTGCGACGATGTTGGTCAGCGGCACTTCGGACGTCGGGATCAGCCATTGGCCCTCGCGAGTCTGATAGCTGTCTTCGGCGAACTTCGGCAGCTGGTTCGTGCCATACATCGCCTCGTCCCGCACCAGAATCGGCGGAATGACCTCGGTCAGCCCGTGGTCATGCGTATGCACATCCAGCATCATCTGGGCCAACGCGCGATGAACCCGCGCCACGGCCCCCGACATCAACACGAACCGGCTGCCCGAAAGCTTGGCGGCGGTTTCGAAATCCATGCCGGGTTTGACGCCCTTGATTTCGAAATGCTCTACCGGCTTGAAATCGAAGGTCGGCAAATCGCCCCAGCGGTGGATTTCCAGATTGTCATCCTCATCGGCACCGTCCGGTACGTCGTCGTAGGGCAGATTGGGCAGACCCATCAGCAATTCGCGCAGGCGGAGATCTTCTGCCTTGGCCTCGTCCTCAAGCCGGGCGATTTCGTCCTTCTTTTCGGCCACGAGGGCACGCAGACGTTCAAACTCGGCGTCGTCGCCGCGCCCCTTGGCGGCGCCTACTTCCTTCGATGCGGCATTGCGCTCGGCCTGTGCCGCCTCGGCCGCCGTGATCTTGGCGCGCCGCGCTTCGTCAATCGCCAGGACCTCGGACGACACGCCCGAAAGCCCCCGGCGCGCCATTGCGGCGTCGAACTGGTCCGGGTTTTCGCGGATTGCGCGGATGTCGTGCATCGGTCCTCTCCTTTTGATCAATGGCTGTTCTATTACGCATTTTGCCGGGCAGGGGAACCCGTCCAAGCCGAACTCGGCCCTTGCGTGAGCAACAATCCATCCCCTAGGGTGATGCTAACCAGATATCGGAGGGCGATATGCCGCCCAAACGTCCGCCGGGCGCCGACCCTCTCCCGCTTAAGGTTGAAGAGGGCGCAACCGGCAAAGCTGATCCGGCCGAGCTATACGCGGCCCTGGATCTCGGCACCAATTCGTGCCGGATGCTGATTGCTCAGCCAAAGGGCAATCAGTTTCATGTGGTCGACAGCTTTTCCAAATCGGTGCAACTGGGTCAGGGGTTGGAAGCCTCGGGGCGTCTCTCACGGGCCGCTATGCGGCGCACGGCGCAGGCTTTGAAGATCTGTCGTTCGAAAATCGACAAGCACCGTGTCACTCGGATGCGTCTCGTGGCCACCGAAGCCTGCCGGCGCGCCAAGAACGGTCCGGATTTTCTAAGGACGATTACCCGAGATACAGGCCTGAAGCTGGAAGTCATCAAGCCCGAGGAGGAGGCGCGTCTGGCGGTCATATCCTGTGCGCCGTTGGTGTCGACGAAGACCGAGCAACTTCTGGTGGTCGATATCGGCGGCGGATCGACCGAGCTTGTCTGGATCGACATTTCTCGGGTGCCGAGGATCGAACGCCCGCGGGCCCTGATGCGGATCAATACCGGGTTTGTGCCCGACCCGAACTCGCCTTTTCCCGCTGCTCGTGTGGTCGACTGGATCTCGGTGCCCCTTGGGGTCGCCACTCTGCGGGATCAGTTCAACGATGTGGAAAACGACGCCGCGCGCTTTGCCTTGATGAGCTGGTTTTTCGAAGAAAACCTGTCGGAGTTTTCGCCTTACGCGTCCGAGCAGGCGCGCGAAGCCTTCCAGATTATCGGCACCTCGGGCACCGTCACAACGGTTGCCGCCAGCCATTTGGGGCTCAGGCGATATGACCGCTCGAAAGTGGACGGTCTGCGCATGACCTCGGACCAGATCGACAAGGTGATCCGCGATTACCTTGACCTTGGCCCCGAAGGCCGTCGTGCGGACCCTCGGATCGGTCGGGATCGGCATGCGCTGATCATGTCGGGGGCCGCGATTTTGCAGGCCCTGTTACGGGTCTGGCCAACGGATCGCCTTTCGGTCGCAGATCGGGGCCTGCGCGAGGGCCTTTTGTACGCCCAGATGTCCAGCGACGGCGTTCTGGAAGACGCGGCCTACTGAGGCTGACCTGTTAAAATTAGACGAAATTTTGATTAAAATGCGGCGGGATTCCGGCGGAATTGGTACAATCTTAAGACGGACATGGTTTGTTGTGTGTGTTTTGGGGGTGCCCGTGAATTTGTTATTAGAAACAGGCAGTTCTGCCTATGCCGATGGATCTGACGCGATTTCCGACCTGATGTTCGGGGCGCGCTACATCAGTTACCGAAATGTCGATCGTTTCCTGGATCAGATTGATGATGCCAATATCGGATTGATTGTTTGGCCGGGGGGAACACTGGCCGAAACCCGCGACGATCGCTTTGGCTTCGAATTTGAAGGGCTATACAACCCCGACAACAACAAACCCTCGATTTCCGACATGATGGAGATTGCAGTCGATCAGGGCGCAGCACTTTCGGTCGTTCTGCCAACCGCGCGATACACTGATGATCTTGCCGGGCTTCAGGTCGATTTGTCGGAATTTCTGGGTCAGCTACTGGCGGGGGATTTTGGCCCGCTTCCCGATGAACTGATCCTTGAGGTCGGAAGCGAGTATTTCGCGAACTTTACCGACGGCGCGACAAGTCAGGCGGCGCAATATGGGGCCGTCGCCGAGGTGATGATCTCGGAAATTGCTCTGGCCCTGGCGGATCCGCAGGTGAACCAGATCGGCGCCGACATCACCATCGCGGTGCAGGCCGGCAAGACGCTGGCCGATGACGTCGAAATTCGCGACGCCTTAAGCGAGGTTTCCATCGACAACGTCGATACGCTGATCCACCACCGCTTTGCCTATCAACCTCAGGGAATTGATCCCCGGATCGACGAGTTACAGTGGATCCTGGACGCCTGGGAAGATGAAACGGGCGAGGAACCGAACCTGTTCGTTTCGGCCTGGAACACTGTCACGATGACCCGCAGCGGGGTGATGAACGACTACATCGAAT
>JABDJO010000019.1 GCA_013002465.1 Silicimonas sp.
CCCGATCACCCGAACTAGCGGCACCGGGACTGCCTCCATCGTGATCGAACCCGTAACGCGCGCGCAAATCCAGCGTGTCGCCCCCTCGGCGGCCTGTTTCGTGCGCCCCAATGTCTCAAGCTGGAAAGAGTACCGCGCCCGAAAAAACGACCGCGACACCTATTGGAACCGCCTGACCAAGCGCACTCGGATGACGGTTTTCCTGCCCCATGATGTGGCGCCACAAGAAATCCGCGACTGCCTGCACGAGGAAATCGCCCAGGCCCTTGGCCCGGTGAACGACCTCTATCGCCTCAGCCAGTCGGTCTTCAACGACGACAACTTCCACACCGTCCTGACTGGATACGACATGCTGATCCTGCGCACCTATTACGAGGGCACATTGCGCACAGGCATGTCAGAATTCCAGGTGGCCGAACGCCTGCCCGATATCCTTCTGCGGCTGAACCCCGCCGGTGGCCGCCAGGGCATTGCGCCCCCCGTGCCACCCCGAAAAGCCTGGGTCAGTACGGTCAACGACGCAACAGCCCTCAGCGCGCCCAAGGCCCGCCGCCGCGCCGCCGCCGATCGGTCGGTGGCCCTGGCCCAGCAGGCTGGGCTTACTGATATCCGCCTGGGCCTTTCCTTCTACCTCAAGGGTCGCGTCAGCCTGACTCACGACCCCGACAAGGCCCTTGCGGCGTTTCTGACCGCGGGGCGCATCTATCAGAACCGCCCCGACACCGCCATTCACGAAGCCCATGTGGCGCTTCAGATTGCTGCGTTCCAGCTGGCCGCAGGCCGCTCGGACGTGGCCATTGCCCTGGTGGATGCTCATCTTGATGTTGTGCGCGAGGCCGAACACGCCGCCCTCCTGTCGCTTTTGCTGATGGTCAAGGCCGAAGCCTTCGAATTACAGGGCCGCCCGGGCGACGCCGCGCGCATTCAGCGCGACGCATTGGCGTGGGCCCGCTATGGTTTCGGCGACGAAAAGAAAATTCGCAAGCGCGCCGAAGAAATCCTGGCCATCTCGCCCCGCTCGCGCGACGGAGGTGCCGCATGATCGTTCTGGCCGGCCTGGTTTTTGGCGTCATCTACGGCTCCCTCACCGCCCGTCGCCGCAACGGAAATCGGCTGGACCTGGCGCAATACGCCGCAGGCTATGGGATCGCTTTCACCCTTCTCGGGGTCTTTCTGACCCTGATCATCGAACACCTTGCAGGCTGATGTTTCTGACGTTCTTTGAAACCCTCAGAGAACACGGCGTCCCCGCCTCGCCGCGAGAATACCTGTCATTCCTGGCCGCATTGGACACCGGGTTGGTCACCTATGATGTCGACGGGTTTTATTATCTGGCGCGCGCGACCCTGGTCAAAAACGAAACCCACCTCGATCGGTTCGACCAGGCCTTCGCCGCCAGTTTCAGCGGGATCGAAGCCATTCCGGCCAAGGCGGTGATCGACGCGCTGGACCTGCCAACGGACTGGCTGGAAAAACTCGCCGAAAAACACCTGAGCGAAGCCGAGAAGGCCGAGATCGAAGCCCTGGGCGGATTCGACAAACTGATGGAAACCCTGCGCGAACGCCTGAAAGAGCAGCAAAAGCGCCACCAGGGCGGTTCGAAATGGATCGGCACCGCCGGAACGTCACCTTTTGGAGCATACGGCTATAATCCGGAAGGCGTGCGGATCGGTCAGGACAGATCGCGCCATCAACGGGCGGTCAAGGTCTGGGATAAACGCACCTTCAAAGACCTCGACGATACCCGCGAAATCGGCACGCGCACCATCAAACTTGCCTTGAAACGCCTGCGCCAATGGGCGCGCGAAGGTGCCGCGGATGAACTGGATCTCGACGGCACAATTCGCTCGACCGCCGAACAGGGGTATCTCGATGTCAAGACCCGCCCTGAACGCCGCAACGCCGTTCGCGTGCTTCTGCTTCTGGATGCAGGTGGCTCCATGGACGCTCATGTCACCTTGGTCGAAGAACTGTTTTCGGCGGCCCGCACCGAATTCAAGCACCTTGACCACTATTATTTCCACAATTGTCTCTATGAAGGCGTGTGGCGCGAAAACGCCCGACGCTGGAACGCACGCACACCAACCTGGGACATCCTCAATCGCTTCGGGCCGGGGTGGAAATGCATCTTTGTCGGCGATGCTTCCATGTCACCTTACGAAATCGCGATTCCGGGTGGCGCCAACGAGCACTGGAACGAGGAAAGCGGAGAAACCTGGCTAAGACGTGCCGTCGCCCAATGGCCGGACGTTCTCTGGATCAATCCCGTGCCCGAAAACCACTGGCCCTATACCCAATCCATCGCCATGATCCGCCAAGTCATCGGAACAGACCGTATGGTGCCCCTGACGCTTGAAGGGCTGACGCGTGGCATGAAGAAACTCGGCTAATCCCTTCATCTTGCGCAAAATATGCCCGCCGGAGGCACGATTTTTCGCCGAAAAATCGCCCCCCGCGACGGACAACGTCCGGCGCAATCCCTGCTTGGAACCACCAACAACTGCCCCCATATTAGGCTCATGTTGAAGTTTGGCCCCATTGTCCTTGCGATCCTTTACGCGCTTGTCATGTACAAGTTCTCGGCCTGGAAAACCGCCGCCGAGCTGGATGATAAATCCTCCGAACTCGCGGATCCCAGGCTGAAGGCACTGACCGACCAGATGGCCGCCGCCCTCGATCTGCCGCGCATCCGTGTTCATCTTTATGAGATCGAGCCGGTGAACGGGCTGGCAGCCCCCGATGGGCGCATCTTCCTTACGCGCGGGTTCTACCAAAAGTACCGCGATGGCGAGGTGACGGATGCCGAAATCGCCTCGGTGATCGCCCATGAACTGGGCCATGTGGCCCTTGGTCACGCCCGGCGGCGCATGATCGACTTTTCCGGCCAGAATGCCATCCGAACAGCCCTGATGATGGTGCTCGGGCGGATACTTCCAGGCATTGGTGTGTTGATTGCCAATCTCCTGTCCACAATGCTGGCGGCGCGTCTGTCGCGATCGGACGAGTACGAGGCCGACGCCTATGCCTCGGCCCTTCTGGTCAAATCCGGGATCGGCACCGACCCGCAGAAATCCCTGTTCAAGAAGCTTGAAAAACTGACCGGCGCGCGCGGGGCCGCGACCCCCGCCTGGCTTTTGAGCCACCCAAAAACGGCAGAACGCATCGCGGCCATCGAAAAGCTCGAAACCCGGTGGGCAAAGGCGGCTCAGACCTGATCCAATGCCTTGCCAAGGCGCGGCAGACGCGCCTTTTTCAGGATCGCCCGCCTGTTAGAGATGTCGATGCCGTGATCGCGGGCCCGCGTAAGCACCTGCGACACGACCTGTTCGACCGCCTGTCGGTCATCGTGAAACCACTCAAGAAGAAACTCGTCCGGGTGCCGCCGTATCACGTTTTCCGCCGCCAGCGCATTGGTTGGAAAATCCCTGGTGTTCAGCGTCAAAAGCTCGTCCGCCTTCCCGTCAACCGCCGCGGCCAGCACATGAACATCGTTCGGGTCGGGCAAAGTCAGCCGGCCTTGGGTTTCGTCCTGAACCGTGACATCGGCGTCTGGAAACCGCACCCGAAGCCGGGCGATTTCGGCCTCTGCAATCGCTTCATCCATCGGCCCGAAGCGCGCCGCGGCCCGGCGCCATTCTTCCAGAATACGCAGCGACCAAAGGGGGGTGAAGGTGCCGGTTTCCGCAACTCCGATCACAAGTTCCCGCAACACTGTCGGAAACAGCACGCAGGCGTCGATCACGACCCTCACGGCAAAAGCCGGAACGTGATCGCCTTCAGATACCCGCTTTCGGCCAGGCTTGGGTGCAACGGATGATCCGGACCGGCAAACCCGGTTCGCAGGATCTGTGCCCTGCCTCCGGCCCGTCCGATGCCGCGCAAGGAGGCCGTCCGAAACGCGTCCAGACCAGCCGCATGGCTGCAGGAACACAAGGTCAGCGTGCCACCGGGCTCGACAAGGGGAACCGCCAGACGAGCCAGCTTTTCATAGGCCCGAAGCCCCGCTTCCAAGGCCGGTTTCGACGGGGCAAAGGCCGGAGGATCACAAATGACCGTTCCAAATCTGCGCCCCTCACCCACCAGGTCACCCAAGGCGTCAAACGCATCAGACCGCATCGTTTCGAACCGGTCCGCAACGCCCGATGCCCTGGCTCCCGCTTCGGCCAACTCAAGGGCCGGGGCCGAACCATCGACGCACAACGCATGGTCGGCCCCATTCGCCAAGGCCGCCAATCCAAAGCCCCCAACATGGGAAAAAACGTCAAGAACCCCCCTTCCCCGGGCCAAACCGGCCACAAACGCGTGGTTCGGACGCTGATCGAAGAACAGACCGGTCTTTTGGCCGCCCGTCAGATCGGCCTTGTAGACCGCGCCGTTCATCGGCACATCGACCGGCCCGGCAAGCGCACCCATCATCACGCCACCCTGATCGTCCAATCCTTCCAGCCCCCGCGCGCGCCCCGAAGCGTTTTTGACGATCGTGCACACACCGGCGGCTTCGGCCACGGCATCGGACAGGTCCTGAAACCTCGCCTCTGCCCAGGCCGCATTGGGCTGGATGACAACCGCCGTGTCGAACCTGTCGATAACAACGCCGGGCAACCCGTCAGCTTCGGCATGGACCAGACGATAGAAGGGACGGTCGTAAAGCCTTGCTCTAAGGTCAAGGGCGGCGCTCAGGCGTGCGCCAATCCAGGCGCGATCAATTGTGGCTTCGGGATCGGCATCCAGCACACGCGCCATGATCTTGGAGTTCGGATTGACCGCCACGGTGCAAAGCGCGCGCCGTTCGGCGTCCTCCAGGGTTGCGATGGTCCCGGGGGCAAGAGCGCGGGTGCGCCGGTCGGTGACAAGTTCATTGTCGTAGACCCAAGGAAACCCCCGTCGGATACGGCGGGGGTCTGTCTTGGGTCGCAGTCGGATAACGGGTCGCGCACTCATGCCCTTCCCTTAACCGCTTGGTGATTGGCCTGAAAGCCCTCAGTGGCGGCGCATCCGTGCAAAAAACGACCGCAATGCGTCCGCGCGCAACTTGCGGGCTTTTCGGTCGATGAGAGTGAGGTCGGTGTGAGCAAAAGTCATGGGGTATTCCTTTCATGTCTTGCCTCTCACCTGTGCCTTTGGACCCGGCTCGACTAGGTGCAAAATGCGCATGCCCGGTATGCAAAATCAGCATTGTTAGCGATAACAATGTACGGTAGAAGGCGCCCAGGCCCAGAAAGGACACTCAATGTCTGCTTCGATGAATGACACCGTTGCCAAGGTCACCGCACGGATCGTCGAGCGTTCAGTCGTTGCCCGCAGCGCTTATCTCGACAAGATTGCGCGGACCCAGGACGCTGGCGTGAAACGTGCCCACCTCAGTTGCGGCAACCAGGCCCACGCCTATGCCGCGATGGCAGGCGACAAAGCCACATTGGTCGCCGACCGCGCGCCCAACCTCGGGATCGTGACGGCCTATAACGATATGCTGTCGGCCCACCAGCCGTTCAAGGATTTCCCCGATCTGATCAAGGACGCCGCGCGCAAAGTCGGCGGTACCGCCCAGGTGGCAGGTGGCGTGCCTGCCATGTGCGACGGAGTTACCCAGGGGCAAACAGGCATGGAACTCAGCCTGTTTTCGCGCGATGTCATCGCTTTGGCTGCAGGCGTCGCACTCAGCCACAACACCTTTGACGCCGCCCTTTACCTCGGCGTTTGCGACAAGATCGTCCCGGGCCTTGTCATCGCCGCAGCGACCTTCGGCCATATCCCCGGCATCTTCGTGCCCGCCGGCCCCATGGTCAGCGGCCTGCCCAATGACGAAAAGGCGAAGGTCCGCCAGAAATTCGCCGCCGGAGAAATCGGCCGCGACAGGCTGATGGAGGCCGAAATGGCCTCGTACCACGGGCCGGGCACCTGCACGTTTTATGGAACGGCCAACTCGAACCAGATGTTGATGGAGTTCATGGGCTTGCACCTGCCTGGCTCCAGCTTCGTGAACCCCGGCACGCCATTGCGCGACGAACTCACGCGCGAAGCGGCCCGGCTGGGGATTGCAATAACCGCCCAGGGCAATGCCTATCGACCGGTCGCCGACGTTCTGGACGAAAAGGCATTTGTCAACGGAATCGTCGGCTTGATGGCCACCGGCGGTTCGACCAACCTTGTCTTGCACCTGCCCGCCATGGCGCGCGCAGCGGGTGTCATTCTGGATGTCGAAGACTTCAACGATCTCTCTGCCGTCACCCCCTTGCTGGCCCGCGTCTATCCCAATGGGTTGGCCGACGTGAACCATTTCCACGCAGCAGGCGGGCTGGCGTTCACGATCAGCGAGCTTCTGGACGGCGGTTACCTACACCCGGACACAAAGACCATCGTCGGCGAGGGGCTTTTGCACTACACCCGCGACCCCAAGCTGATTGGCGGCGAAATCACATATGAAGATGGCCCTGTGACGACCCAGAACGACAAAATCCTGCGTCCCGTTTCAAACCCGTTTCAACCAACCGGCGGTTTGCGGGAACTGAAAGGCAATATCGGCCGCGCGGTCATGAAGGTATCTGCCGTCGCCCCGGAACACCGGGTGATCACAGCCAAGGCCCGCGTCTTTCATGATCAGGCCTCGGTCAAGACCGCGTTTCAGGCTGGTGAGTTCACCGAGGATACGATCGTCGTGGTCCGCTTCCAGGGGCCGAAATCGAACGGCATGCCGGAACTGCACGGGTTGACCCCGGCGCTTTCGGTCCTGCTGGGCCGCGGACTGAAGGTCGCGCTTGTGACCGATGGGCGGATGTCGGGTGCCTCGGGCAAGGTGCCCGCGGCCATTCACCTCACGCCCGAGGCGGCGGACGGCGGCCCGATTGCCCGGATCAGGGACGGTGATGTTTTGCGTGTCGATGCTGAAACCGGTAGTCTTGAAGTATTGGAAAGCGATTTTGCCGACAGGCCAGTTGTGAAGGCTGATTTGACGGACAATCAGGTCGGTCTGGGCCGCGAATTATTTGACGCGTTCCGCAAGAACTGCGGCGCGGCAGCAGACGGTGCAGCACTGGTTGTGTAGGGCCCGGGCCTGTCGTACAGACCAGAGAGATTGACGATGACAGCAAGTGAAGCAAGCATGCAAACCCTAGAAATCTGCGCTTTGGCGCCTGTAATCCCGGTCCTGGTGATCGACAATGCGGACGCCGCGGAAAACCTTGCCAGGGCACTCGTGGCGGGAGGCCTTCCCGCCCTTGAAGTGACGCTGAGAACACCCGCAGCGCTTGATGCCATTCGCGCCATGGCCAGCGTCGAAGGCGGCGTTGTCGGGGCGGGCACCTTGCTGACACCAGACGATGTGATGGCTGCAAAGGATGCCGGAGCATTGTTCGGTGTCTCGCCAGGAGCAACCGACCGACTTTTGGATGCGGCCGAGGATGCCGACCTGCCCATGCTGCCTGGTGCTGCAACGGCGACCGAAGCCATGCGCCTTTTGGAACGCGGCTATAGCGTGCAAAAGTTCTTCCCGGCCGAAGCCTCGGGCGGCGCGCCTGCCCTGAAGGCCATTTCAGCGCCCCTGCCACAGATCAAATTCTGCCCCACCGGCGGAGTCAGCCTTGCCAACGTCGACGATTACCTGTCGCTTCCCAACACCGTCTGCGTCGGAGGATCGTGGGTCGCACCGGCCACGAAAATTGCGAACGGGGATTGGGACGGGATCGAAACCCTGGCTCGGGAAGCGGCGAGCCTTACGACTTAAGACAGGCTAAAGGCAGCTCAACTCCGCCGCCCGCGAGCACCACCACGGCGGCCCTTTACCAAGGCCGGCTCTTGGGCGTCGTGCAAAACTCGGGTCATCGGATGATCGGGAAACGCTTCTTCATGCCGGGCCAGAAGTTCGGCCACCAGGCTTGCCGTCCCCTGCCCATCCGGGACCGAGATCGCCCAATCCAGAAAGATCGAGCGGCACTCGGGCGCACCAATCCCGTCGATCCGGTAACTGTCGCGGATCAGGCCCTTGGGGTCGATGTCGTCAGTGCTCATTGCGGGTTCAGCCTCGATAACTTCGCCGGACGCTACCCTTTTGTGCCAGCGCTGCCAATATGTCGCGAAATCAATTCTGCAACCTGCGCGGCAGTTCCTGCAATACGCGTCTGAAGCGCTTCGATGCTCGCGCATTCTGTTTCTCGCAACAGGAAATCCGTTGCGCCCGACCCAATGTCGTCGGCAGCTTTGCCTGCAAATACCAGGCGGGAGGCCGCCTGAACGCTCCAGAACAACCGGGCCGCCTCCGACAGCATCCCGACCTCATCCTCCAACAGTCGAAATACCGCACGTGTCGCCTCGATCTGATCGCCAAGATGCCGCGTCGGCACCCCCGACAATAGCGCCGCCGCCTCGGCAAAAAGCTCGATGTCCTGCAACCGTCCCGGCCCCGAACGCACATCCAACAGCCCCGTGGACGGCTTTGCACCGGCAAGCCGCGCACGCATGTCCGCGACATCCGCCAGAACCTTGCCGGCATCACCTTCGCTGGCAATAAGATCGCATCGAAAGTCCTCAATCGCATCACACAGGTCAGGATCGCCCGCCAGAGGACGCGCCCGGGTCAGGGCCAGATGCTCCCAGGTCCAGGCCTCATCCGTCTGATAGGTCCGAAACGCATCCAGCGAGGTCGCAACCGGCCCCTGCTTGCCCGATGGACGCAGGCGCATGTCGACCTCGTAAAGACGCCCCTCTGCCGTCGGCGCCGAAAGGGCCGTCACAAGGGCCTGAGTGAGGCGCGCATAATAGGTCCGTGTCGCCAGGGGACGCGGGCCCTCGGATTGATCCACGCCAGCCCCGTCGTAGATCGTGATCAGATCCAGGTCCGAGGCGGCATTCAACCGTTCAGCCCCAAGCGATCCCATGGCAACCACCGCAGCTCCGCGCCCGGGCTGAGGCCCATGTTTGGCAGAGAATTGTTCCAACACCGAGGGCAGCAACCCGGCGACCACTGCGGACCCAAGATCGGCGTACTGACGCCCGCTCTGCGCGGCATCTATCAGCCCCCGCAGATGATGCACCCCGATCCGGAAATGCCATTCGTGCGCCCAGATCCGCGCCCGATCCAGGCGCTTTTCATAGTCCTGCTCTTCGGCCAAAGCCGCTCGAAGCGATTGCTCTAACGTGTCGCGCCCCGGCCAGTCGGCAAAGAACTGGCCCCCGATCACAGCATCGAACACGGCCGAGTTCTGCGCCAGATACCGTCCAAGCCCGGGCGCCGTATCGACTATGTCCACCACCAGGTCCAAAAGCTGCGGATTGGCCTCGAACAACGAAAAAAGCTGAACCCCGGCGGGAAGCCCTTTGAGGAACTGATCGAAGCCTGACAAGGCCTCGTCCGGGCGCGAAGCCTTGGCCAACCGAGCCTGCAAGGCGGGCCAAACGCGCTTGAAGATCTCGTTCGCGCGTCGGCTGCGCAAGGCGGCATAGCCGGTCCAACGGGCCGTGGTTTCGGATGCGCCCTCGATCCGGGCCTCGGGCACCTTGTCGGTTTCGCCCCCCATCGGCTTGAAAAACACGTCCGTCAGCTTGGCCACACGCGCCAGTCGCTCTTCGATCTCACGCCCATAGTCCGTTGGATCGCGCCCGGCCAGGGCTGCCAACCGCGCGAAATCCGCTTCGGTTTCCGGCAAAGTGTGGGTTTGCTGATCTGCCACCATCTGCACGCGGTGCTCGGCCTCGCGATGCGCGCGGTAGTCAGCACTTAGCGTTTCGGCTTCATCTTCGGTAACCCATCCCTTCGCTGCCAGTTGGTGCAAGGCTGGAACCGTGCCAGGTAGCCGAAGGTCGGGGTCGCGCCCCCCCGCAATGATCTGTCGGGTCTGAGTGAAAAACTCGATCTCGCGAATGCCGCCCTTACCCAGCTTTAGATCGTGCCCCAAATGGGATGGAGCCTGATGCAACCCCTTGTGTTCACGGATCCGCAATCGCATGTCCTGGGCATCCTGAATGGCCGCGTAATCCAGGTGGCGCCGCCAAATGAAGGGATCCAGTGTCCTCAGAAACCGGTTACCCGCTTTGATGTCACCTGCACAGATCCGCGCCTTGATGAACGCCGCCCGTTCCCAGGTGCGCCCGAAACTTTCATAATACCGCTCGGCGGCTTCCATCGAGATCGCCACAGGCGTGACCGAGGCATCGGGGCGCAGCCTCAGATCGGTTCGAAACACATATCCATCCGCCGTGCGCTCGCTCAGGGTCTGGCACATTGCGCGCACCGCGCGCACGAAACTGGTGCGCGCCTCACCGTAGTCGTCGACCTTGAATCGGGTCTCGTCGAAAAGGCAGATCAGGTCGATATCGGACGAATAATTCAGCTCTCCTGCGCCCATCTTGCCCATGGCGATGACGGCCAGTCCGCCTGCGGTCGCCAGGTCGTCCTCGCCTTGCCCCGGAAGCTTGCCGCGCTTGATCTCGCGCGAGATGGCTGATGACAACGCCCGGTCCACTACCTGGTCGGCAAACCGCGTCAGTGCGCCGGTCACCTCCTCCAAATCCCAGACACCCGCCAGATCGGCCAATCCCGCCAAAAGCGACACCCGTGCCTTTTGCTGGCGCAACTGGCGGCCCAGGGCGCGTGCCTCCTCTGCCGCAGGCTCTGACAGAACCGCTTCAAAGGCGGCTTCCGGCGCGCCTGTCAAAGCGCTTTTCAACCATTCCGCCTCGCGCCGCACCAAATCCGCCAGATGCGGCGACGATCCCGCGGCCCCTCGCACAATTTCGGCAAGCGCGCTTGGCAGTCCCGCCACCTGGGCCACGGCCTCGTCTCCGCGTTCAGTATTGTGTACCCGAGGCGTGCGGGTGATGCGGTCGGCGAAATTGTTCATGGTCCATGGCTAACAAGCCCACGCCCGCCCGGAAAGGGCTTGCATCGCACTTCCCTGCCGGGCAGCAAGGATTTCATGAGCAAAAGCCTGAAACGTGTGAAAACCGCCCTCGCCGAGGCCGGAGTGACCACCGACATCATGGAAATGAACGGTGAAACCCGCACCGCCGCAGATGCCGCCCGCGAAGCGGGTTGCGAGATTGACCAGATCGCCAAATCGATCATCTTCCGGGGCGAAACCAGCGGCACGGTCGTCCTGTTCATCACCGCAGGCGGCAATCGCGTCGACCCCGACTACGCCTCCGCGGTCGCCGGAGAACCACTTGGCCGGGCCGATGCAACCTTCGTGCGCGCCACAACCGGTTTCGCCATCGGCGGTGTCGCCCCCATCGGACACCTTTCGCCCTCGCGTGTGTTCATGGACCAAAGGCTTCTTCAGTTTGACGTGGTCTATGCTGCCGCAGGTACACCACGGCATATTTTTCCGGTCAATCCTTCGGATCTGCACCGTATTTCAGCCGCGAACATCGCGAATTTCACAAAAATCGACTCGTAATTATCGTTTCAGTTCAGACTCTTATACGATTTATGTAAATATCATTCACATTATCTCTTGAACCCAAGCCCCCCACTCCCGATATTGGTAATGTGAAAGACATTCACATACACACCGAACCTAATAACAGGAGCTAAATGATGACCACCGCGACACTCACTGCCACCCCGTCACACAACGACGGTTTTATCAGGCGGAGCGAACGCTGGCTGGACGAGCGTGGCAAGGGCGCATGGATCGCGGCAATGGTCCTTGGCTTTATCGTCTTCTGGCCCGTGGGCCTTGCCCTTCTGGCCTATATGATCTGGAGCAAACGAATGTTTAGTGGAAACTGCTCGGCGCGCAGAAACGCCCGCGTCGCCTTCAAAACCAGCGGCAACATGGCCTTTGACGCCTACAAGGCCGACACGCTGCAACGCCTGCAAGAAGAGCAGGACAGCTTCGAAGCCTTCCTGCAGCGCCTGCGCGAAGCAAAGGACAAGGCCGAGTTCGACCAGTTCATGGACGACCGCGCCAAGAAGTCCGCGAAAGAAGACATCGACGGCGAAACCGTCGACGCCTGATCCCGGAGGGGCCCCGCCCTTTCGGCGGCGGCCCCACCCAACTGTCCCCTCCCGGGGCCGCCGAAACCTGCCCTTTGATTCAGGGACCCTCTCACATGACGATGACACAGATGCGAACATCCCCTCTGCCTAACCCCGAATACCGGCGCGAAATGTACCAGGACGTGCCCACGAAACGCTTTTTCGCCTGGGTGATCGACATCGCAATAATCGCAATGATCACCCTGGTGCTGACGTTCTTCAGCCTGTTCACCGCGCTGTTTTTCCTTCCGCTTCTTTATGGCACTGTCAGCTTTCTTTATCGTTGGAGCGCTCTTGCCAGCGGCTCGGCCACCCTCGGCATGCGCTTTATGGCCATCCAAATTCTCACCGCCGAAGGCCATCGCCTGGACGGACAAACTGCACTTTTGCACACTGCCGGTTACTTCGTCTCGGTGGTCACATTCCCGCTGCAACTGGTCTCGATTGCCATGATGCTGGGAACCGCGCGCAACCAAGGCCTTAGCGACACCGTTCTGGGCACTGTGGCCGTCAATCGTCTGGCTGACTGATCCCCGATTTTGGGGGATTGGCGGGCGGTGCGAGTGTTGTTACTCTAACGGACGAACTCTAACACCGCCTCAGGCAACCGTTCATGCGTCACTCGCTACCCATTGCACCGCAATTCTATGTGACCGCGCCCCAACCCTGCCCCTATCTTGAGGGCCGCATGGAGCGCAAACTGTTCACGTCGTTGCAGGGCGACTATGCCGAACGCCTGAACAATTCACTGTCCAAACAAGGGTTCCGGCGCTCTCAAAATGTGCTTTATCGACCCTCCTGCGCCGATTGTTCGGCTTGCTTTTCCGCCCGAATAAGGGTCGAGGATTTCTCGCTGTCGCGCAGCCAGAAACGCACTTTGCGCAAGAACAGGGCCCTGCGCCGCGACGCGACGTCCCCGTGGGCGACCGAAGAACAATACGCTCTCTTTCGCACCTATCTAGACAGCCGTCACGCCGACGGTGGCATGGCGGACATGGATATCTTCGAGTTTGCAGCCATGATCGAGGAAACCCCGATCCGTAGCCGGGTCGTCGAGTATTCCACCCGTGAAGGCGGTCAGAAATCACTGCATGCGGTCTGCCTTACGGACGTTCTGGATGATGGCCTCAGCATGGTCTACAGCTTTTACGACCCCGGCCTCACTTCGGCCAGCCTCGGAACTTATGTCATTCTGGACCATATCGAGATCGCGCGCGAAGCGGGTCTTCCTTACGTCTATCTCGGCTATTGGGTGCCTGGATCGACCAAGATGGATTACAAGGCCAAGTTCTCGGCCCTTGAAGTCTATGTCGCCGGGGATTGGCGTTCGCTGGAAAGCCCCGAAGCCTTCAGTGTTGATACGCACCCACTATCAACCGACCCAATCGCGGAACAGGTGGCGCAGATTTCGCTGCCCGACACCCGACCAACGCGCTGACGTCACCGCCCCGCGATCTCCCTGCCACGCCGTCGACGACGCAAACCTTTTGCATCAGTTCGGAATAAGATCCGGCAGGATGGTCACAACGCTTGGGAAGAACCAAAGCAAGGCCAACCCGACCACCTGGATCAGCACGAAGGGAATGATCCCCCGGTAAATGTGCTGGGTGGTCACCTCGGGCGGCGCAACGCCGCGCAGATAGAATAGCGCGAACCCGAAGGGTGGCGTCAGGAACGAGGTTTGCAGGTTGACCGCAATCATGATCGTGACCCATTTCGGATCGAAGGTGCCGCCATAGATCACCGGCCCGACTATCGGGATCACGATGTAGATGATCTCAAGGAAATCCAGCACAAAGCCCAGGATGAACAAGACCAGCATCACGATCAGGAAGACCGTGAATTCGTCATCGAAACTTTTCAGGAATTCCTGAATGTAATGCTCGCCGCCAAACGAGATCACCACAAGGTTCAAAAGCTGTGACCCGATCAAAATAGTGAACACCATCGAGGTCACCTTGGCCGTTTCACGCACCACGGGCTTCAGAACCCCTGACCTGAACAAAGTCCAGCAGGCATAGAACAACCCGAACATCGTGAACAGATAGGCGCCCTGAGCGACGAAGAAGGCGATCCAGTTCTCGGCACCGACGCCCGACTGATTGACCCTCAGATCGAAATTCACCCCGACCAGAAGCATGATCACCAAGGCGAAGCTGGACCAGATGATCATCTTGCCGGAAGAATTTTCGTCCTTCAGCTTGCGATAGGCCGCCAGCATGATCGCACCGCCCGCGCCAAGAGCGGCAGCGGGCGTCGGGTTTGTAATCCCGCCAAGGATGGACCCCAGCACGGCAACGATCAGGACAAGGGGCGGAAATACCACGCGCAGAAGTTCGTTCTGCCCAAGCCGTCCCGAGGCGACGCGACAGGACCAAAGTACGATGGCCAGTGGAATGACGAGCAACAGGAATGTACGTCCCGGCGAGGTGATAGGCGAAATCAACAGCGCATCGACCATAAGCGCCAAAGCAACACCGCCAAGTCCGATCCAGATCGGTCTTGGATCGGCACTGGGCGATATGCCAAGTGCCGTTGTCAGAACCAGTGCCAGCACCAAAAAGCCAACCGCGACACCAGTTCCGACCGGTGCGGCATTAGAGATGTTTTCGGCCAGTTGCACCGCGCGTTCTTCTTCTGTCAGTTCAACGGCCTGAACCACGCCCCCGGCATCGTTGATCGCCTGTTGCTCGGCCAGGGCGGCATCCCAGGCCTCCTGGCCATGCAATTCGATCATGGCCGCAGAGCATTCATCGCCGACCGATGTGCGCAAGGAAGCGGTTTCGCCCGCCTCGCTGAAGCTGTCCACATGGACGTCCTGATTGCCGACGAACCCGGCCGACGACAAAAGAACCAGGCCGCCGATCAGCGCAATCGGGGCGAACAGGAACCAGGTCAACGCCTCGTTCCGGGTAATCACTTCGGAATTGGTCGCCCCCATTTGCACCGCTGGCGCCTTCGAGGGGTTCAGCAGCGCATAGCCAAAAGCATAAAGCCCATAAAGAAACGCCAGAAGAATGCCGGGCAGCAACGCTGCCTGAAACAGCGTACCCACCGAAACAACCGCCGGTTCGCCAAGATAGGTCAGCGCATCAGAACACCCGACAGACTGGGCACGCTCTTCTTGGGCCGCCGAATAGAGATCCCCGGCCAAGGTGCCCAACAGAACGATCACGATCGACGGCGGAATGATCTGCCCCAATGTGCCCGACGCCGCGATGACACCCGTTGCCAATTCCGGCGAATAGTTGTTCCTGAGCATCGTCGGCAGGGCCAGAAGACCCATGGTGACCACCGTCGCGCCCACGATCCCGGTCGACGCGGCCAGAAACGCTCCCACAACCACGATCGACACCGCCAGACCACCCGGCAAGGGCCCAAACACCCGCGCCATCGTCAGCAACAGATCGTTGGCGATCTTCGAGCGCTCCAGCGTGATCCCCATCAGCACGAACATCAGAACCGCCAGAAGCGTCTCGATCGACTGCCCCGCCAGCACACGCTCGTTCATCCGGTTGACGATAAAGCTGACGTTCCGGTCCAAGGCGGTTTCCCAGCCCTGCAAAAAGACCGGCTGCGCAACCTTTGGAAGGTCGGGAAAGGTGAATAACGATATCTTGTCGGGCCTGATGCCCTCGGCAATCACGGCGGCATATTCCGCACTGCCCGTGTCAATCGCCTGGTGGATCAGCAGCCCGGCACTATCCAGCCCGGCAATAATCCCGAACGAAATCACCGCCGCCCCGCCGATGGCAAAGGCAACCGGGAACCCCGAAAGAATGCCCCCGAAAAGGCTCAGGAACACGATTAGAAGCCCGATCTCGACGCCGTCTAACCCAAGAAACATGCTGCCGGCCCCCTAGTGGTGTTCTTCGATGGCATGGACCAACTCGGCTTCGTTATCGCCAAGGAAGTCACGGTCGAGGAACTTGCCCTCGCTTTCGGGGCCTTCTTTCCACTCAAGATACGAGCGATAGAAAAAGGCCATGGCCTGGATGAAAACCAAGGCCGTGAACATAACCAGCAGGACCTTGAACAGGAAATACCCGTTGAACCCGTTCGGGCTGAACCCGATGGTTTCAACGTTCCAGCGCAAGGCGCGCGATTTTGCCAGCAATCGCTCAAGCGAATCCGACGCCGACGGTTTTGGCACCACCAGATGCCGCCACAGGAAATACCAGCCATACATCCACGTCAGGATCGCCGCCGGCATCATGAAGAACAGCGATCCGAACATGTCGATCACTTTCTTGGAGCGATAAGAAACCGCCGAATAGACCAGATCAACGCGCACATGACCGCCCTGGATGAACGTGTAGGACACGCAAAGACAAACCACCAAGGCGTTGTAAAACTTCAATTCTTCCGCCCACCAGGAAATGTCCTTGGAAAACGGAAGACCGAACCCAAGCGAGATTTGCGCGCTGGCAAAGACCCGCTGAACAAAGACGATCATCACCTGTTGCAGAACCATGATCAGTCCCGCCCAGGCGGCCAGGCGGCCCACGGTGTTGCCGATGCCCTCGAACACCCGAACCGAGCGCCACATGATGGCATTGTTCCAAAACCCGATGATCGTCAGAACAAGAAAGGCTGTGAAGATAACGAAGAAGAACTCGACCGATCCGCCGTAATAGATGAACCGCATGATCGCTTCTTTGTTCGACCAGTCCAGCCAAAGCCCCGGATGGCTCACGGCATAGAACAGGTTATAGAACGCCATGGCGATGTTCGTGAAAAACCACACGACTGCGTCGATCATTGGCCCCTCCTCCGTCGTCCCCTTGGGGACGTTAGCACAAGGGGGCCACGCATGGCCCCCTTGAGAGTGTCACGAAGACTTAGGCGCGAACGCGGTCGCGCTGTGCGCGGTACGCACCGATCGACTGGGTCAGCCAGCCCGACGAATTCACCATCGAAGTGAAGTAATCGTCGTTGATCTTCTTGAACAATTCGTCGCCCATGAACTCGGCGTACACCGCTTTCGAGGCTTCGAACATGGCGTCCCAAACGCTGTCAGGGAATTCAAGAACCTGAACGCCACCGGATTTCAGACGCTCAAGTGCGGCACCGTTGTTGTTCAGATATTGCGACAGGTTCCAGACGTTGGCGTGACCCGAAGCGACTTCGAAGGCCGCCTGATGGGCAGGCGACAGGCTGTCATAGACGTCGCGGTTCATCGCAGCGGACAGGCCAGCGGCAGGTTCGTGCATACCAGCAGTGTAGTAGAACTTGGTGATTTCCTGGAAACCGGCTTTTTCGTCCGCCCAGGGACCAATCCACTCGGTGCCGTCAATCGCACCCGAGGCCAGCGCCTGGTACACTTCCGCACCGGGAAGGTTCTGCACCGATGCACCCATGTTGCCAAGAACACGACCACCAAGACCCGGCATCCGGAACTTCAGACCGTTAAAGTCTTCGGGACCATTGATTTCCTTGCGGAACCAACCGCCGGCCTGTGTGCCAGTGTTACCCGCCAGGAACGACTTCAGGCCAAAGATCGAGCCCAACTCGTCGTGCATGGCCAGACCGTTGCCGTGATAGTACCAGTTGTTCAGCTCGGTTGCTGTCATGCCGAACGGAACGCCTGTGAAGAAGGCAAAGCCCGGGTGCTGGTTGATGAAGTAATAGTCAGCCGCGTGATACATATCGGCCTGACCGGATGTTACAGCGTCGAAAACTTCAAACGCGCCAACCAGTTCGCCCGCGGCTTTCACGTCAACGGTCAGCTGACCGTCGGTGATTGCGGTGATGTTGTCAGCGGTTTTCTGAGCCGCGTCGAACACGCCAGCCAGACCACGACCCCAGGACGTGACCATGGTCAGTGTGCGCTTGCCCTGGGCATAGGCTGGTGCGGCCAGCGTGGTTGCTGCCGCGGCTGCCGTGCCACCAAGGGCGGTATTCTTCAAGAAAGAACGACGATCCATATTGGTATTTCCTCCCATACGTTCATGCCCGGTTGTCCCGGACGGATCATTCAGTACCGCGAACATAAACACGGATTTCGCCCGAGGAAACAGCAAGTTCACCATTCTCCGGCAATTACGGTGAGTTAAATCATCGCATTGCGGCGTTTCGCGCCGATCCGTTCCGTACCCTTTGCGGCTTCAGGTCGAAGTTCGGCGCGCAACCTCGGCGTCAAGAAAAGCGCCAAGAAAAACGATATAGGCCGACAGCCAAAGCCAGGTCAGCAGAATGACAACGCCGCCAAGGCTCCCGAAGCTGGCGTTGTAGTGGGCGACATTCGCGACATAGAGCGAAAAACCGTAACTGCCCCCGAACCACATCGCCGCGGCCAGGATCAGCCCCGCCGACATCCACCGCCCCCGACCTCCCGCTGGACCAAACCGATAAAGCATGGCCAATCCGGGCACAAAAACCGCCGCCACGACGAACCAGCGCAAGGCGCGCACCGTGTCGACCCACTCCAACGACAAGACCTCTTCGGGCAGGAACGCCAGCACGCCCGGCGTCACCACCAGCAAAACGAACAACAACACCGTGCCGGAAAACAGCGATGCCGTCAGCCATATCACCGTGCCCCAATAGACGAAAAAGCCCCGGGTTTCATCCTGGTCATGGGCCACGTTCAACCCGTGGATCAGTCCCGTCGTGGCCCGCGTCGCCAGATAGATCGCGAACGCCACGCCCAACAACAGCGTCGCCGATAGCCCCTCAACCGTGGCTCCGGCCACCTGGCTGGCCTGGTTCAACAGAATGTCGGCAGCCTCTTTCGGGACGAGATCGGCAACCCCCTCAAGCTGGGTGACGACTGCGCCGGGTTCAGTGAACAACCCCGCCAAAGCAAGTACCGCCGCGATCGCCGGAAAGACCGCAAGTAACGCGTAAAACGCAACACCCGCCGCCAGCAGGCTGACTTGCGCCGACCCCACCCGATTGGCCAACCGCCACAGTAGACGCATCCAAACCATGGAATCGGGATAGCGGTTTCTGACCGTCGCGCAAGCCGCGAAAAGGTGGCTTGTGGACAACTGCCTTGTGAGCTCAAGCTGCGGCGCCTTCCACCAACTGTAGGGATACATACATTTTAAACCACACCGCCCGGGCAAGCGTACAAAAGTGGATCCAAGGGTCTTCTGGTGTGTACAAAACATAAGTGCGTTGCGTCTGACTGTGCAGAAATAGATGTACATTTCTAAATGAAGAACTCTTCTGAGCGTTGGCGCAGAGGTGACAAGGGCGAAGGAAGTTTCACAAAACGCCTCTTTCACGCAAGAAACCGAAATTTGACTGTTGACGCTCTTATCGACCCTGTTAGTGTCCAAGCCCGAAGAAGGAGCCCCGACATGGGAACGGAAATCGTCGTCCTTGTAGGAACATGGCGCATGGGCCGGTAACGGACACCCTGTTTGGTCCCCCATGCGCCCCCGAATGACCGGGGGCTTTTTTTTGCGCGAAGACAAAGGATTAGGCGCGATGAGCGAAGAACAGATGACCGGCGCGAAGATGGTCGTGGAAGCCCTGAGGGATCAGGGAGTGGATGTGGTGTTCGGGTATCCGGGCGGCGCTGTCCTTCCGATCTACGACGAGATTTTCCAGCAGAACCGGATCCGCCACATCCTCGTGCGCCACGAACAAGGCGCGGTCCACGCCGCCGAAGGCTATGCCCGCTCGACCGGCAAACCCGGCGTCGTCCTCGTCACCTCAGGCCCCGGCGCCACAAACGCAGTGACCGGACTGACCGACGCGTTAATGGATTCGATACCAATCGTTGTTCTGACCGGTCAGGTGCCGACGTTCATGATCGGCACCGACGGGTTTCAGGAAGCCGACACCGTGGGCATCACTCGGCCCTGCACCAAGCACAATTGGCTGGTCCGCGAAACCGACGTGCTGGCGGGGACCATCCACGAAGCCTTTCACGTCGCCACGCACGGGCGTCCTGGCCCGGTTCTGGTCGACATCCCCAAGGACGTGCAATTCGCCAACGGCACCTACGTCGGCCCGAAGGACGTCAAGACCACGCATTACACGCCAAAAGTTAAAGGCGACATCGAGCTTGTCACAGCGCTTGCCGAAGCCATGGAAACGGCGAAACGCCCGGTTTTCTATACGGGTGGCGGTGTCATCAATTCCGGCAACAAGGCCAGCGCGCTGCTGCGCCAGCTTGTTGATATGACTGGATTTCCCATCACATCGACGCTGATGGGGCTTGGTGCCTATCCCTCCAATGGCAAGAACTGGTTGGGCATGTTGGGGATGCACGGGCTTTATGAAGCCAACCTGGCGATGCACGACTGCGATCTGATGATCAATGTCGGCGCCCGGTTCGATGACCGGATCACCGGGCGCATCCAGGATTTCAGCCCGGGGTCTGTAAAGGCGCATATCGACATTGATCCGTCGTCGATCAACAAGGTGATCCACGTCGAATTGCCGATCATTGGCGATGTGGCCCACGTTCTGGAAGACCTTCTGAAGGTCTGGAAAACGCGCGGAGCCAAGACCGACGGCGCCGCATTGAAGGCCTGGTGGAACCAGATCGAGGACTGGCGCTCGGTCGATTGTCTGAAATTCAAGCAAATCGGCAAGACGATCAAACCCCAGCACGCCATCGCGCGGTTAGAGGCCCTGACCCGCGATCACCCCGACCGCTACATCTGCACCGAGGTTGGCCAGCACCAGATGTGGGCCGCGCAATACATGCACTTCAACGACCCGAACCGCTGGATGACATCCGGCGGCCTTGGCACAATGGGTTATGGGTTCCCCGCGTCGATCGGCGTTCAGATGGCCCACCCCGATGCTCTGGTGATCAACGTCGCGGGCGAAGCTTCGTGGCTGATGAACATGCAGGAAATGGGCACCGCCGCCCAGTACCGCCTGCCTGTAAAGCAGTTCATCCTGAACAATGAACGCCTTGGCATGGTGCGCCAGTGGCAGGAACTGCTGCACGGCGAGCGTTACTCGCATTCGTGGTCCGAAGCCCTGCCCGACTTTGTCAAACTAGCCGAAGCCTTCGGCGCCAAGGGCATCTATTGCGACAACCCCGACGATCTTGACGAGGCGATCAAAGAGATGCTGGCCTATGACGGGCCGGTGATCATGGACTGCCTTGTGGAAAAACACGAAAACTGCTTCCCAATGATCCCGTCAGGCGAGCCACATAACAAAATGATCCTGGGCGAAAACGCCGACACCCAATCCGCCATCAAGGAAGGCGGGGCGGTGCTGGTTTGAGGTCATGACCCATTCCATCATAAGGCTCACCCTGAAGTATAAGGACAGAAGACAAGACCATGTCCCCACTTAAAATCAAACGCGGGTCTTCCAGCCATTCGGCTTACGACCTACGCGACTATCACGAACAGACGATTGAGCGGCACACGCTGGCTGTGGTTGTCGATAACGAAGCCGGAGTTCTGGCGCGTGTCATCGGGCTGTTTTCCGGTCGCGGCTATAACATCGAAAGCCTGACGGTGGCCGAGATCGACCACACCGGGCACCGCAGCCGGATCACGGTTGTCACCACCGGCACACCTTCGGTCATCGAACAGATCAAGGCGCAACTGGGCCGGATCGTGCCGGTTCACGAGGTTCATGACCTGACCGTCGAAGGCCCAAGCGTGGAGCGTGAACTTGCCCTGTTCAAGGTCACCGGAAAGGGCGATGCCCGGGTCGAAGCCCTGCGGCTTGCAGATATCTTTCGCGCCAATGTGGTGGATTCGACACTGGAAAGCTTTGTATTCGAGGTGACCGGCACTTCGGAAAAAATTGATGCCTTCGCCGAATTGATGCGCCCCCTGGGCCTCAGCGAACTGGCCCGTACCGGGGTCGCCGCACTGGCACGCAGCAAGGCAGACGACAAACCGTCCTGATCCTGTCCGTCGCAGAATGGCGCTTCGCAGGGCGGCAAAGACCCGGTCGCTTCAATTCAACCGGCCAGGCCCAACCCGAAAAAGAAGATGGGGGACCCGAAGGCCCCCCAGTTTCGCTTGTCAGGCTCACTCTTTCGTACCGCCCGGTTTCTGCCTGCGGCCTGACCCGCGTTCAGGATGAGCGCACCCATCCCAGTCAAAAGGCTGCGCCTTTCAACGAACGAGGCATGAGGTCCTGTACACCTCGGGCCTCGCCCAGTTCGAGTGGGGAGACGACTATGGTCGCCCCACCCACCGCGAGTTCGCACTCGCGAACTTGCGGAACGGGGTAAAGCGGGTTTCAAGGAAACCTGCAGGCCCCGTCCATGTCATGACCGGGCGCTTGCGCCCGGCCAAATCCTCAACTACACCCCGACGTCGCGCCGCAGGTGTTGCACTTCATGCAGGTGCCGTTGCGCACCAGTGTGTAGTTCCCACAATCGCCGCAGGGGTCGCCTTCATAACCCTGCATCTTGGCCTTCGCCCGTTCGTCCATCGACATTGTGCCACTGCCGACCGCCGTTTCGGGCGTCACAGGAGCGCCCACTTCGGGCACCAATGTCTGCAGCGCGGCTGCCGGATCAGCGGCGTTTTTCAGCGCCGTGGCCCCTATGCCGCCATGAACCAGCATCAGTTCCTGCGGTACGCGGCCCCGGGTATAGCCAGCCGAAGCGACCCTTTTCAGAACCTCGACCGCATCCGACCCGCCCGAGCCCGGTACCTCGGTGAAGTTGCGCTTGCCTTCGTTCTCGCCGCGACCCATGTCGTCGAAGGTCGGGCCTTCGGGTTTGACGTGGGCCAGATCGGTGCGATCCAGATAGCTGACGGCCAACTCGCGGAAGATGTAATCAAGGATCGAGGTCGCGTTCTTGATTGAATCGTTGCCCTGCACCATGCCCGCCGGTTCAAACCGGGTAAATGTGAAGGCATCGACGAACTCCTCCAGCGGCACCCCGTATTGCAGGCCGACCGAGACCGCGATGGCGAAGTTGTTCATCATGGCCCGGAAACCGGCCCCTTCTTTGTGCATGTCGATGAAGATCTCGCCCAACCGGCTGTCTTCATATTCGCCAGTGCGCAGATAGACCTTGTGGCCCCCGACAATCGCCTTCTGGGTATAACCCCGGCGCCGCTCGGGCATCCGCTCGCGGCCTTTGGCGATTTCCTTGACGATGACCTTTTCGACCACCTTTTCGGCCAGCACGGCAGCCTTTTCCTGGGTCGATCCGCTTTCGAGGATCTCGGCCGCTTCGTCGTCGTCCTCGACCAGAGCGGCAGCCAGAGGCTGCGAAAGCTTCGAGCCATCGCGGTAAAGCGCGTTCGCCTTCACACCAAGCGACCACGAAAGTTCATAGGCTTCCTTGCAATCCTCGATCGTGGCGTCATTGGGCATGTTGATCGTCTTAGAGATCGCGCCCGAGATGAACGATTGCGCCGCCGCCATCATGGTGATGTGGCTTTCGACCGAAAGGAACCGCTTGCCTTTCTTGCCGCAGGCGTTGGCGCAATCAAAGACGTGATAGTGATCCTCGGAAAGATGCGGCGCACCCTCCAGCGTCATTGTCCCGCAGACGTGGTCGTTGGTGGCTTCGACGTCCTTGCGGCTGAAACCAAGGCTGCGCAAAAGGTCAAACGACGGATCGTTCAGCTTTTCGGCCGGAATGCCCAGGGTGCCGGTGCAGAACTCTTCGCCCAGTGTCCATTGGTTGAACACGAAGCGGATGTCAAAGGCCGAAGGAAGCGCTGCTTCGATCTTGTCTATCTGGGCCTGTCCAAACCCGTGGCCCAACAAAGCGGTGTGGTTGATGCCAGGTGCATTGCCAAGGGTGCCATGACCGACAGCGTAGGAGATAATTTCCTCGATCTGGGAGGATGAATATCCGAGGGTCTCCAACGCCGCCGGAACCGACCGATTGATGATCTTGAAGTACCCGCCACCGGCCAGCTTTTTGAACTTCACCAAGGCAAAGTCCGGTTCGATCCCTGTTGTATCGCAGTCCATAACCAGACCGATGGTGCCCGTGGGTGCAATGACTGTGGCTTGCGCGTTTCTGAACCCGTGCTTTTCGCCCAGCTTCAACGCTTCGTCCCAGGCCTTGGTGGCCAGTTTGACCAGCTTCGGTTCGGGGCAGTTCGCGTGATCCAGAGCGACCGGATTCACGTTCATCGCATCATAGCCTTCGGTCTTGCCATAGGCCGCGTGACGGTGGTTCTTGATGACGCGCAACATATGATTGGCGTTGCGCTTGTAACTTGGGAAGGGACCCAACTCTTTCGCAATCTCGGCCGAGGTCGCATAGCTGACGCCGGTCATGATCGCGGTCAGCGCCCCGGTCAGGGCACGGCCTTCGTCGGAATCATATCCCAGCCCCATGTTCATCAGCAGACCGCCGATATTGGCGTATCCCAGACCAAGGGTGCGGAAGTCATAGGAAAGCTGCGCAATCTCTTTGGACGGGAATTGCGCCATCATCACGCTGATTTCCAGCGTCAGGGTCCAAAGTCGTGTGGCGTGCATATAGTCCTGCGCCTGAAACTCGCCGTCCTTGTGGAAGGTCAGAAGGTTCATTGACGCGAGGTTACAGGCGGTGTCGTCAAGAAACATGTATTCTGAACAGGGGTTCGATCCCCGGATCGGGCCGTCTGCCGGACAGGTGTGCCAGGCGTTGACCGTGTCGTGGTACTGAATGCCGGGATCGGCGCAGGCCCAGGCGGCATGGCCGACCTGTTCCCAGAGATCGCGCGCCTTGATGGTCTTGGCGATCTTGCCGTCCGTGCGGCGCACCAGTTCCCAATCTGCATCGTCTTTCACGGCCTTCAGGAAAGCGTCGGTGACCCGGATCGAGTTGTTCGAGTTCTGCCCCGAAACACTTGAATAGGCTTCAGAATCCCAATCGGTGTCATAAGTCGGGAACTCGATCGAGCCGTACCCTTGCCGCGCATAATCCAGCACGCGCTTGATGTATGTCTCGGGGATCGCTGCTTTTTTGGCTGACCGAATGGCAGCCTTCAGGGCGTCATTTTTGGTTGGGTCATAGGCGCCCTCTTCCGAACCGTCGAACTCGCGAATGGCGGCGAAGATGCCGTTCAACTCGCGCTCGTGCATTTTGGACCCGGCGACGATCGAGGCAACTTTCTGCTCTTCGATCACTTTCCAGTTGATGAATTCCTCGATGTCCGGGTGATCGGCATCGCAGATCACCATCTTGGCCGCGCGACGCGTCGTGCCGCCCGACTTGATGGCGCCCGCCGCCCGGTCACCGATCTTCAAAAAGCCCATCAGGCCGGAGGACTTGCCTCCGCCTGACAGGCTTTCCCCCTCACCACGGAGATGGGAGAAATTGGTCCCCGTGCCCGACCCGTATTTGAACAACCGCGCCTCACGCACCCAAAGGTCCATGATCCCGCCTTCGTTCACCAGATCGTCCGAACAGGACTGGATGAAACAGGCATGCGGCTGCGGATGTTCGTAAGAGCTTTTTGATTTCGTCAGCTTGCCGGACTTGTAATCGACATAGAAGTGACCCTGGCTGGGTCCGTCGATGCCATAGGCCCAATGAAGCCCCGTGTTGAACCACTGGGGCGAGTTCGGCGCAGCGCGCTGCGTCGCCAGCATATAGCGCATCTCGTCGAAATAGGCGCGGGCGTCTTCTTCGGTGGTGAAGTAGCCGCCTTTCCAGCCCCAATATGCCCAGGCCCCTGCCAGACGGTCGAATACCTGCGCGGCCTGGGTCTCGCCACCGTAACGTTCTTCCTCGGGCAATTCCGCCAGGGCCTTGTCGTCGGCAATCGAACGCCACAGGAACGACGGCACATCCTTTTCGCGCACCTTCTTCAGACGTGCGGGCACGCCGGCCTTGCGAAAATACTTCTGCGCGATCACATCGGACGCCACCTGGCTCCAGCTGGACGGCACGCGAATGTCGTCAAGTTTGAACACGACGGTGCCATCGGGATTCCTGATCTCGGATGTGGTCGTCGTGAAGTCTACTGTCGCGTAAGCGTCTTTACCTGCCTCGGTAAAGGTGCGTTCGATTTTCATGCCCCAAGTCCTGTTTTTACTAGGCCGTTCTGATGTGGCCCGATTGGTCGTGCCTCGAATGTTCACCGTCCGGGTACCAGAGACAAAAAATCACCCGCGCCATGCACCGCCACTGGTGCAATTGCATGGCCGTTCCTCAATTCCTGAGGATCGTTTTGCTGAACTTCTGTCCCTGCCGATCACCACAACATCTAGTGGCCTCCCGACCGGCTCGCACAACTTGCTGCATTGGTAACGGATTCGTCAACAGGTAATTTCCAAGAAAGTTGGCTTGACGAACGCGTCCGACCGTGACTGCGTTTCGGCGCGCCTAACTCATGGTAAGGTAGGGGCCGAAAACAGGCAGTTCGGAACAGGGACTTAGCTGCAAGACTTCGGGTATCAGGCGAAGCGAATCCGCGAATCCCGTCCACAGAAATCTCTGCCTTCAACGTGCAAAACGGCAACGCCGTAGGCGAACTTTCGCCCCCCCCACTGCATTATGACGCCCGATACCGACGACCGCTACATATAGTGGTTCGCAAAGGTGGATGGTGGTCGGGGCGGCGAGATTCGAACTCACGACCCCCTGTACCCAAAACAGGTGCGCTACCAGACTGCGCCACGCCCCGACACGGGGAACCTCCTAGCGGGAAAATCTGGCGGGCGCAAATCCCAAAACACGCGAAAGCGAAGATCGATTGCAGGTCCGGGTTCGTTTGGTCAGGTCGGAGCGATGGAACACCGGTCCAAGGTCGGCTTCGAGCCCAATTTGACAAATGCTGCTTGAAGCATGAACGGGTAGGAAGCGCGCATAGTTGCCGTTGGCCATTGCGAGGTCGCCAATTGCGGTCACTCAACCCGACGAGTCAATGCAGAAGTCGCTGCCCCAAAATGTCGGCATTCACCGTCCCAGAATAGTTGCGCCTTTTTTTAATTTTCGGGATCCGCCCGTTGTCGTCGCAGTAAGAGGAGCCGGATGGCGATTTCGGTTTTTGTCGGCTGATCCTGGTGGAATCATCAAGGTTGCTTGGATATTGTTGCAATCCGTACCACTCACTCTAGAATTTCGGCAATTTGGGCGGTCAATTGAATCGGTTGACGCGGCATTCCTTTAAAAGATGGTGGGGAAAAAGTGTTTCGTAATAGAATGTGGGCATCCATAGGTGCGGTGATACTTGCGATGCTTGTGGCGGTCTTCCTGTTGGCATCGCGGAATTCCGAACCGGACGAACCGTTGCGTATAGGTCTTGTGGTCTGGCCACCGTATGAGATGGCCTATCTTGCTGAGGATCTTGGGTATTTCGACGGCCATAATATACAGCTGATCGATTATGGCTCTCCGGCCGAATTCGTGGTGGCCTATCAGGCGGGATCACTGGATGCGGTTGGAACCGTACTGGATTATGCGATCGAAATGCAGTTGGCCGACCCCGTCCATAAGGTCGTGCTGATGATCGACCATTCCGTCGGCGGCGACGCGGTGGTCGTTCGCGCACCGGCCGAAAGCCTTGTCGATATCAAAGGAAAGCGCCTTGGATACGAAGCCAGCGCCCTGGGTGGTTACATGCTGAGCCGCGCTCTGGAGACCAACGACCTGACTCCAGACGACTTTGTGCTTGCGCCCACAGATATCCAGAACCAAGAGGCGGAGTTCCGTGCTGGCAATCTTGACGGGGTCGTGACCTACGAGCCGACCGTGACATCACTGCAAACTGACGGGCACGCGGTGGTTTTTGACAGTTCACAAATTCCCTTTGAAATCATCGACGTGTTGTTGTCTCACGACAGTTTGTCGCCGAAAAAGCAGGAAAAGCTTCATGTCTTCATGCAAGGCTGGTTCCGCGCCATGGCGTATTTCCGGGAAAACCCGCAAGACGCCGCCGCCCGGGTCGTTGATCGGCAGGGGCTGAGTGTCGAGGATTTCCTGGCAACCTTCGAAGGGGTGGAGTTGATTGATCTGGAAACCAATCGAAGATTCCTTGCCGGGGCCGAACCTGCCCTGTTGGAACAATTGACCAGCCACCGCGACAAGATGGTTGAACTGGGGTTTTTGCCCGAGGCCCCGGACGTGAGCACGATGTTTGACTCTCGCTACATTGAAGCGGTCGATAAGTGACGCCAAAGCGACCGCTACTTGTTCTGGTGATGTTGGCTGTACTGGGGGTCGGCGGGACCATTTCGGCCGTCGGCTTTTGGCTGATCCGGCAAGAGGCACAACAGCAGATCAGCCAACTTGCCGAACGCCAGAGCTTAGGTTTTACCCAAATGCTGGCGGGTGCGATCGAAGGTGCGCTGCGCAACGGAAACCGGTTGGAAGCCCGCGCACAGGTCATGCGGATGCCACTGAGCAAACCGGTTGACGCGGCCTATCTTATGGATGGTTCGCTAAAGATCATCTACTCGACCGATCTTGAAAAGGTGGGCGAAAGCTTTGCCGGAATTGGGTCAGATCGTCTTGTGACCGACCTAAAAGACTATGTGCCGCGCGCTGCATCCCTTGCGCGGCTCGATGCCGCCACCGGCACACTTTGGGTTGCGGTATCGGTCCGGCTTCCGCCAAAAGAAGGCGAGCTGATCTCTTCGGAACGGGGCTCACTGCTGGTCGCCTATGACTATTGGGTGTGGGAGTCAGTCGCCAGCACCTATTCCCAGCGCAATGGTTTCGCCGCGATTGGCTTGCTGGCGGTGTTGTCGATTGTATTGTTGGCTCTGTTATGGGTGCTGGTGACCCGTCGTATCCAACGCATGACCGAAGCCGCCGAAGATATGGCAAGCGGCAATCTGAACCGCACTATAGAAGTCCACGGCGAGGATGAGATTGGACGACTGGGGTCGTCATTTGAGTCCCTTACCCGACAATTGGCCAACACGATTTCCGAATACGCAGCTAGTGAAAAACGGCTGAAATCGATCATGGATAGCGCCAGTGATGCAATCTTTCTGGTTGCCCAAGATGGGCAGATTTTGTTGGCAAACAACATCGCCGACAAACTTTTCGGGAAGGCACCGGATGAACAGCGCAACATCTCTTCCTTGCTTGATACCGGGGAAGACGTGCCATTCCTGGATTTTGCCTTCAGCGAGGAGGACAAAGGTCGAAATGGGTTGATCGGAGGAGGAGAAATCTCGCTCAGCGCGCGGCTGGCCGATGGCACTTTGACGCCGGTCGAAGTGTCCATGGGGCGTTATGCCGCCGATGAGGGATTGCGGTTCGTTCTTGTTGTCCGGGACGTCAGCGAACGCCAGAGGCTGGAATCGCAAGTACGGACCATGCAACGCATGGACGCTGTGGGACAATTGACGGCCGGCATCGCCCATGACTTTAACAATTTGTTGGCAGTCTCCATGGGCAATCTAGAGTTACTGAAAGACTCCGACTTGGACGAGGCGCAACAGGACCTGGCCGATGCCGGCATCGAGGCATGTTTGCGCGGGGCAAACCTGGCGCGTCAACTGCTTGTGTTTGGGCGTAAAGCCGAGCTGAACCCAGAAGTTCTGAACATCAACGCAGTCGTTTCCGACGTGAGAAAACTGCTGCAACGGGCGGTGCCCGAGAACATTGACATCGAAACTTCCCTAAGCGCCAAGGTCTGGCCGACCTTCCTTGACCGCACACAGGTCGAAAGCGCTATTTTGAACCTTGCGATTAACGCACGTGATGCCATGCCCGAAGGCGGCACGCTGACAATTGAAACCGAAAATATTCGCTTGGATACCGAATACGCCCTCGGCCACCGGCTTGAAATCTCGCCCGGGCCTTATGTGATGGTCGCAGTGACCGACACGGGCCATGGTATCCCGCCAGAAGACATTGACCGTGTTTTCGAGCCGTTTTTTACAACCAAAGAGGTCGGCAAGGGTTCCGGTATGGGGCTTGCGATGGTGTTTGGACTGGTCAAACAGTCCGGCGGTAACGCCATGATTTACAGTGAAATGGGCGTCGGAACGACGGTGAAACTGTATTTCCCACGAACTGAAAGGATAGATCAAAAACCCCAGACCGTTTCTGCCGACCCGAAGCCATCGTTGGGAACAGAGACGATTCTGCTGGTTGAAGACGACGAAGGCGTTCGCAAGACGATGGCTCGGCACCTTGAAAACCTGGCGTATGATGTCGTGCTTGCAGTGAATGGCGACGACGCTGTCCGGCAAATATCGGAGGGCCTGCAATTCGATCTTGTATTGACCGATGTTGTCATGGACGGAGCAGTGCAGGGGCCGGAATTAGCCAAGATAGTTCTTTCCGAGATGCCTGGATTACCCGTCATTTTAATGAGCGGCTATCCCAAAGGTGCCACCGAAAATGGAAACGGCCAGTTGGCACATCTCACTATGCTGACCAAGCCGATCCAAAAGATGGACTTGGCAAGAGCAATTCGGCTTGAATTTTCGAGACTAAAGCGCTGAATTTCAAGCCCTTCCCCAAGCCGACAGTCCTAGAACTGGATTCGCCAATGCACGGTTGTCGCGCCGCGAGGACCCGTGAATCTCATCTGTTGTGGCCAATCAGCCCGCTCAATATCAGCGCACTTCCAGAAAATTGGCGCCGGGCATTCTTGTTCAGACTCTTTGCGACGGCGGCGGTTCTCTGTTCTCCGCCCCAGTTGCTTTTCGCTAACGTCGCGAAGTATTTAAACCGGCCGTTTGCGTGATTGCGGCGAACTGGGGCTTTGCCCCGCAAAACAGACCTTTATGCTCCAGAACGTCCTTACAATGCGCGGCCGCGCCAACCTCGGACGGGACAATTTCCGATCCTTGCAGCATGCAATACCTACCAGCAATTTCGGACTCGCTGACCCGCAAACTCAGGCATTAAGTTCCGGCCACATTGCTTCGAAAGGGGCAGCGCGTGGATCGCGTTAAGTCAAAGCGACCGGACACGTCGCCCTATTCACAGGGCCACGCCGCATCCTTGCCAATCACCGGATGACGCAGTTCGCTTTCGACCTCGATCCCAAGTCGGGACGCCAGACCACCGTTGATCTCAAGAACGTACTGGATGCCCTCGCCGCCCTCGATGCCGGTTTCGTCAAGTGGAATCGCATTTTCATGGACCCGAACAACCTTACCGGTGGCATCCATGAAGATCATATCCAGCGGAATGAGTGTGTTGCGCATCCAGAACGAGACAAACTGCGGCGCGTCATAAACGAACAGCATTCCGGCACTTCGAGGCAGGCTTTCGCGATGCATCAGGCCTTGCGACCGTTCGGCCCCGTCATCGGCCACCTCGACCGAAAACCGCGCCTGCCCCCAGTCGCCGCGCAGATCCACCCGGTCAGGCGAACAACCGGCCCAAAGCTGACCGGCGCAAACAAACAGAACAGCCGTAAGGGCGGCTATTCGTCCTCGTCTGATTTGAGAGCTGCTTCCCAAGAGGTTACCTGCGTGGCCATCCGGCCCCGCTTTCCTTCCACCACACGCAACGACACCGCTTCACCTGGTTGCAGGTCTGCAAGCCCGGAGCGGCGCAAGACTTCGATATGCAGAAAGACATCCTCGTCCCGGCCAAAGACATTCGCAAAGCCAAAACCCTTGGCCTTGTCGAACCATTTGACCCGGGCTGGCATCAGTGGAAGTGACAGATCGACCGGCTCGGCGATCTCGCCGCCGGCCGCCATCGGCTCTTCCATCTCGATGGCCGCGGGAGGATCTATCTGAAGAACCTCCACGGCCTGGATCCCGCGCGCTGTCTCCTGCACGATCACTTCAATCCCTGCCGCGTCGGCGACAGAAGATTGTCCAAAGTTCCGTAGAACATTGGCGTGGAGCAGTATGTCCGGTCCTCCTTGATCCGAAACGACGAAGCCGAATCCCTTCGACGGATCAAACCATTTAACAGTCCCGGTGACGCGCGCCCCGTCATTTTCGGCGTCGGTCATCTCTTGCATCATCCCTCGGGTTTCCACCCATCATTTTTTCAATAGTTTGGTCTATTGGCGTGAACTAATGCAACTTTAAAGCCTGACCGGGCGTCAATTTTATGTGCAGATTTCCATTAGGGGTACAGACGTGTGACATCCCAAGCACGATCCGTTGCTTCCCTGGTCCACCGAAACCGGTCGTGCAGGCGAAAATCACCGTCGGCCCAAAACTCGATTTCGACCGGTGTGATGCGAAAACCACCCCAAAACTCGGGTCGTTTCGGTGAAAGACCGTGCTTAATGCCCATTTTCGCCGCTTCTGCCATCAGGGTTTCGCGGGATTTCAGTGGCTGCGACTGGCGTGACGCCCAGGCCCCGATCCGGCTTTTCAGGGCGCGAGAGGCGTAATAGGCATCTGCCTGCTGGCCGTCCTCGATCGTCACAGTACCACGCGCCCGGATCTGTCGGCGCTGCGATTTCCAGTGGATCACCAAGGCCGCCTTGGCGTTCGCCGCCAGTTCCTGACCCTTGGCGCTGTTGTAGTTGGTGAAAAAGACAAAGGCGTTATCCTCGATCTCTTTTAGCAGCACCATCCGTGCGTTTGGCATCCCCGAGGCGTCCACCGTCGACAGGGCCATTGCTGTCGGATCGTTGATCTCGGTCGTCTCGGCCTCGGCCATCCAGCGTCGGGCGATCTGGAAGGGATCGTCGCCCTCGAACTTGCCACTTCGATCCGTCATATCGGGCACCTTTTGTCCTTCGGTCACACTCTTGATGCGTCTGACGTGATCGCATAGACCCGCAACAAGATAAATGGGGGGCGAGGAGAAATCATGACGACGGGTTTGATGGCAGGCAAACGTGGCCTGATCATGGGGTTGGCAAATGACAAATCCATTGCCTGGGGCATCGCCAAAGCAGTTGCCGACCAAGGGGCCGAACTGGCTTTTTCCTATCAGGGCGATGCGTTACTAAAGCGGGTTAAACCACTGGCCGAGCAGCTTGGGTCGGATTTCGTGGTTCCCTGCGATGTGTCCGACATGGACAGCCTGGACGCTCTTTTCGCCGAAATCGAGAAACGTTGGGGAAAGCTGGATTTCGTCGTCCACGCCATCGGTTTTTCCGACAAGAACGAGCTTCGCGGCAAATACGTGAACACCAGTCGCGAGAATTTCGCGATGTCGATGGACATATCGGTCTATTCCTTTACCGCCATCTGCAAGCGCGCAAGTGAAATGATGCCGGATGGAGGATCGCTTCTGACGCTCACCTACTACGGCGCGGAACGCGTCATGCCCCATTACAACGTCATGGGCGTCTGCAAGGCGGCCCTGGAGGCGAGCGTGCGCTATATCGCCGAGGATCTGGGAAAAGACGGAATCCGCTGCAATGCCATCAGTGCTGGAACCATCAAGACACTGGCCGCCTCTGGCATTGGGGATTTCCGCTATATTCTGAAGTGGAACGAATACAACTCGCCCCTGCGCCGCAATGTCACCATCGAAGACGTGGGCGGATCCGCTCTGTATCTGTTGTCTGATCTTGGCGCTGCTGTGACGGGCGAGGTTCATCATGTCGATGCAGGATACCATGTCGTCGGCATGAAGGCGCTCGACGCCCCGGACATGACCTACGACAAGAAGGAATAAGTGCCGTGACAACTAGCCTGCCGCATGATCGAATGATGCGCTTTTCGGCGTATTCGACGGTCGGGCAGGTTGCGCATTGCATCAATACTCAATTCCTCAATCCAAGAGGTGCCGAATGAACGACCGACTGCCACACGAAAAAGGGTTTCACGTCAGCTGGGACCAGATCCACCGCGATGCACGCGCCCTGGCCTGGAGGTTGGACGGACGCGGCCCCATGGACGGTGGCTGGAAAGCGATTGTCGCCATAACGCGGGGCGGCATGGCACCCGCGATGATCATCGCCCGCTAACTGGACGTGCGCACCGTCGATACGATCAGCGTCAAAAGTTATGACCATCAGGCACAGTCGCAAGCCGTGATCCTGAAGGCGCCCAACGAAGAGATGATGGGCGACGGCACTGGCATCCTGGTGATCGACGATCTGGTCGATTCAGGCAAAACGCTGGAATTGGTGCGCGAGCATTATCCAAATGCGCATTATGCGACGGTCTATGCCAAGCCTAGCGGCGAGCCCTTGGTCGACACGTTCATCACCGGTGTCAGTCAGGACACCTGGATCTTTTTTCCCTGGGATATGGCGCTGCAATACGTCGAACCCTATCGGGGCACCGACTGACACTAGAACTCGGCGCGATCGCCTCGAAACCACCTGTAGGTATCGCGAAAGTCGAACCCGAGCGACACCGCATTGACGACAAACAACACTGTCACATACGTCGCATAGGCGGGCACCAATTCGTGCGAGTATGCCAAAAGAGGTGCAAGGATAAGCATCAGCGGCGACCAGAACAGAATGTGCGATAAGGCCATCAGCCGCGATAGGCCCCTGAGAACAAAGGCAAGAACGAAATTGGGGGCGATGCCACAATAAGCCAGCATGGCAATCACACTTCCCATGGGCTGATCCAGAAAGAAGACGCTCGCCAGGTTCGCCGGACCAAGTGCGAACACGATCCAGACCCGGACCCAAACCGGCAGTCGCCAGAAACTCTGCCAGATTTCCTCTAACACCAAGTGCATTCCTTCGTATCGGACGGTTCGATAAGGCCCGATTTCCCAGCCAGACGCTCGGCCAACCCTTGCCCTGCCACCGGCCCTCAGTTACGACACCTCGATCGTTAAGAAAAGGCGCGCGCACATGGCTAAGAAAAAGGGAACGAGTGTTGTCACATTCGCAATCCTGCTCCTGTTGATCCTGGGATTGGCCGGCTTTGGTGTCACCAACTTTGGTGGCTCGGTTCGCTCGGTCGCAACCGTGGGCTCGGCCGAGGTCACGACCAATGACTATGCCCGTGCCATCGACGCCCAGATGCGGGCGTTTCAACAGCAGACTGGCCAGCAGATGGATTTTCAACAGGCTCGCGCTTTCGGTCTGGATCGGATCGCGCTGGCGCAGTTGATCGGCAACGCCGCCCTTGAAGACGAGGTGGCCAGCATCGGTATTTCGGCGGGCGATGAGACCGTTGGACGGCGCATCCAGGGATCGGAAGAGTTTCGCAACGCATCCGGCGAATTCGACCGCCAGATCTACGAACTCATGCTTGAGCGCAGTCGAACCAATGCCGACGACTTTGAGACCCGCGTACGCAGCGACATCGCCGAAGGTCTGTTGCAAAGCGCCGTCGCCGCAGGTGTGCGCACCCCCGATATTTTCACCGATACGCTTTTCAACTATGCCCGCGAAACCCGCGATGTGACCTGGGCCCGCCTGACCAGCGACGACCTTGAAACCCAAATCGCAGAGCCAAGCGAAGCCGATCTGGAAGTCTATCACACGGAGAACCCCGAGGATTTCACTCGCCCGGAAACCAAGGTCATCACCTATGCCCTGTTGACGCCCGAAATGCTGGCCAGCCAGATCGAGGTCAGCGAGGATCAGTTGCGCACGCTTTATGACGCGCGGATCGACGAATTCGTGCAACCCGAACGCCGCCTTGTCGAACGCCTGGTATTTCCCGACGAAGCACAGGCCGAGGCCGCGCGCGATCAGATCGACGCGGGCGAAACCAGCTTTGACGTGCTTGTGGCCTTGCGTGGGCTTGATCTGGCCGACGTGGACCTTGGCGACGTGACCCGCGATGAACTTGGACCCGCCGCTGATGCCATTTTTGCCCTTGAGGAACCTGGTGTGGCAGGCCCCCTGCCGTCGGACTTTGGCCCGGCGCTGTTTCGCATGAACGGTATTCTGGCGGCGCAGGAAACCACATTCGAGGACGCGCGCGCCGATCTCACAACTGAAGCCGCACTTGATCGCGCACGACGAATTATCCTTGAGTCCGTGCCCCAGATCCAGGATTTGCTGGCCGGTGGTGCCGACATGTCGGTCCTGGCCGAACGCACCGACATGGAAGCCGGCACCATCGAGTGGAATGCGCAGGTTTTTGAAGGCGTTGCAGCTTATACAGCCTTTCGAAGTGCCGCAGCCGCCGCCCAGAAGGGCGGCTTTGCCGAGGTGATCGACCTGGATGATGGCGGTATCGTATCGCTTTCGGTGGACGACGTGCGCGCGCCAGAACTTCGCCCTCTGGACCAGGTTCGCGATGACGTGACGTCCGCCTGGATAGAAGCCAGAACCAGTGAGGCCCTGGTCGAACAGGGCGAAGCCCTGGCCGAACAAATCCGCAATGGCCGCGAGATGGCCGCGCTTGGATTGCGTCTGGAAACCAATCGGGGACTGGAACGCGCCGCCTTTATCGAAGGCACACCGCCCGATTTCACCACCGCGCTTTTCGAGATGGAACCAAACGAACTTCGCGTGCTCTCGGCGGACGGTGACGCGTGGCTCTTGCGCCTTGACGCCATTGCCGCCCCGGATGCAAGCACGCCAGCAGCCGAGGCCCTGCGCAACGATTTCGCATCCAGAACCGCCATCGACTTTTCGTCCGGGATCACTGCCGCTTTCACGCAGGCGCTGGTCAACAACGCCGATGTCGAACTGAACCAGGCCGCATTGAACGCTGTCGGCGCTCAACGCCCCTGACATGGCGCTGGAACCCTCATACGACGCCTTCGCGGCGGGTTATGACGCGGGCAAGAACCAACTGGTCTATACCCGGTTGGCTGCTGACCTTGACACACCGGTTTCGCTGATGCTGCGCCTGACAGGGGCACGCGCCGATGCCTTCATGCTGGAAAGCGTGACGGGCGGCGAAGTGCGGGGCCGCTATTCGATCATTGGCATGAAACCCGATGTGGTCTGGGAATGCCACGGCACGCAGGCGCGCATCAACCGCCACGCGCGTTTTGACCGTTCCGATTTCCAAGACGATCCGGGCGATCCGCTCACCTCGTTGCGGGCATTGATCGAGGAAAGCCGGATCGACCTTCCTGCCGATCTTCCGGCCGCTTCGGCGGGACTTTTCGGATATCTCGGCTATGACATGATCCGGCTTGTCGAGGATCTGCCGAACATCAATCCCGACCCCATCGGACTGCCCGATGCCGTTTTGCTGCGCCCTTCGGTCATCGCGGTGCTGGACGGGGTGAAAGGCGAGGTTATCGTCGTCGCCCCCGCCTGGGTGTCGTCGGGTCTGTCGGCCAAGGCGGCATATGCCCAAGCCGCCGAACGTGTGATGGACGCCGTGCGCGATCTGGATCGCCCCCTGCCTGACGCCGGACGCGATTTCGGCGACGGCGTCCAGGTGCCCGAGCCGGTGTCGAATTTCGCCAAGGACGATTACAAGGCCGCCGTCGCCAAGGCGCGCGAATACATTGCGGCCGGCGATATCTTCCAGGTCGTACCGTCACAGCGTTGGAAACAGCACTTTCCGCTGCCGCCTTTTTCGCTTTATCGCGCCCTTCGGCGCACTAATCCGTCGCCCTTCATGTTCCACTTCGACTTTGGCGGCTTCCAGGTGATCGGCGCAAGCCCCGAGATCCTGGTGCGCGTTTTCGACGGCGAAGTGACGATCCGTCCAATTGCCGGAACCCGCCCACGCGGGACAACTCCCGAGGAAGATCGCGCGATGGAGGCCGATCTTCTGTCCGACGAAAAAGAACTGGCCGAACACCTCATGCTTCTGGATCTTGGCCGCAATGACACCGGGCGTGTTTCAAAGATTGGAACGGTGCGTCCGACCGAGGAATTCGTCATCGAACGCTATAGCCACGTCATGCACATCGTGTCCAACGTGGTGGGCGAACTCAGCGACGACCATGACGCGCTTTCGGCTCTATTGGCCGGTTTGCCTGCCGGAACGGTTTCTGGCGCTCCAAAGGTGCGCGCCATGGAGATCATAGACGAACTGGAACCCGAGAAACGCGGCGTTTATGGCGGCGGCGTCGGGTATTTCTCGGCCGGAGGTGACATGGACATGTGCATCGCCCTGCGCACGGCGGTTCTTAAAGACGAACAACTTTATGTTCAGGCCGGTGGCGGCGTGGTCTGGGACAGCGACGCGGAAGCCGAGTGGCAGGAAACCGTGAACAAATCCCGCGCACTTAGAAAAGCCGCCGAAGAAGCCGGGCGGTTCGAACGCGGCGGCAACTGAAACCTTGAAGGCACGATCTCCTGACCGACTTCGGCGAGAAACGTCGGCGGTATTGTCGGCTCATCCCAACATCGTTTCCAGCCGCAGTTCGGCAATCCGTTCGACCTGACGACAGGCCTCTTGAAATTCTGTTTCCCCGTCATGGCCGATCCGCTGCCTGAATGCCTCAAGAATCCCGGCCTTTTGGTGATCCTTGACGGCAATGATAAAGGGGAATCCGTGCTTTTCGGTATAGGCCGCGTTCATTTCCGTAAACGCCGCCCTTTCGTCGTCCGTCAATGCATCGAGCCCAGCCGAGGCTTGTTCGGTCGTCGATTCCGCCGTTAGACGCTTCGCCGCCGCCAACTTGCCCGCAAGGTCCGGATGCGCCTTCAGAACCCCAAGCCGCTTGTCGTAAGAGGCGCTGCGAAACACCCGGACAAGGGCGGAATGCACGCCCGTTGCGGTGTCGTGGGTCGGGCCAAGTTCCAGTGTATGCGCGCGCTCGGCGATCCAGGGCGAATGTTCGAATACACCACCAAAGGCCTCGACAAAGCGTGCCCGTGTCATTTCCGAGGGTCGCTCAAAGGTCACGGGCGGATGGGTTCGGGCCCAATGTTCGGCGATCTCTGCCCGGGTTGCGAACCAGACGCCTTCGTGCCCGGCCATGTGATCAAGCGCGCGTTTCAGGGCCAGGGCGCGACCCGGCCGACCAATCAGACGACAATGCAGACCGATCGACAACATGCGCCCGCCCTCGGCATAGAGCATGTCGAAGGAATCCTTCAGGTATCTCTCAAATTCATCGGGCGCCCCGAAGCCTGCGGGAACAGCGAAGCGCATATCGTTGGCATCCAAGGTGTAGGGCACGATAAGCTGGTCCTTGTCGGCAATCCGTATCCAATAGGGCAGATCGTCGGCATAGGTGTCGGCCACATAGGCAAAACCGCCCTCTTCGGCAGCCAACCGCACCGTGTTCTCAGAGCATCGACCTGTGTACCAGCCCCGGGGTCGTTCGCCAACGACCTCGGTATGAAGCCGGATCGCCTCTGCCATATCGGCGCGTTCGACGTCTTCGGGGGCGTCCTTGTATTCGATCCACTTCAACCCGTGCGACGCGATCTCCCAGCCCGCGGACTTCATCGCCTTGACCTGTTCGGGGGCCCGCGCCAGCGCGGTGGCCACGCCCAAAACGGTAACCGGGGTCTGCGACAGCATCCTGTGCAGCCGCCAGAACCCCGCCCGCGCGCCGTATTCATAAATCGATTCCATGTTCCAGTGGCGTTGCCCGGGCCAGGGCGCCGCCCCTGCGATCTCGGACAAAAAAGCTTCCGAGGCGGCATCGCCGTGGAGGATGTTGTTTTCGCCCCCTTCCTCGTAGTTCACCACGACCTGCACCGCGATCCGCGCGCTGTTCGGCCAGGCCGCATCGGGCACGTTCGCGCCATAACCGGTCATGTCACGGGGATACCTGGGTGCGTCGGTCATGCGCATGTCTTTCCTATATACAACACACAAAAAAAATAGCCCGCCCCCGAAGGGACGGGCAATACTCTGTTTCAGGCGGCGTCAGGCGCTGTCGCCGACATCCTCCGCGCTATCCCCTTCTAGGTGCTCGGGCAGAATAAGGTTCAACACAATCGCCAGGATCGCTGCTGGCAACAGACCCGAAGTCATCAGGATCCGCATGGTGTTGCCAAGGAACTGCATGGCATCCGGCACCTGTTGAAGGCCAAGACCGACGCTCAACGAAACCGCGAAGATCACCATATTCCGGCGGTTCCAGTTCACCTCGGACAGCATATTGATACCGGCCGAAGCAACCATGCCGAACATGACGATCACGCCGCCGCCCAGAACCTGGATCGGAATGGTGTTCACCAAGGCGCCGATCTTTGGGATAAGCCCGGCAACCACCAGCAAAAGCGCACCGCAGGTGACCACGTGGCGGCTCATGACCCCGGTCATCGCGATGAGGCCGACGTTCTGGCTGAACGAGGTGTTGGGCAGTCCGCCAAAGACACCGGCAACGGCAGTACCAAGACCGTCGGCAAATGTCGCGCCTTCGATCTCTTTGTCCGTCGCTTCACGGCCTGCGCCACCCTTCGTGATACCGCTGGTGTCACCGACCGTCTCAATGGCCGAGATAAAGGCCATCAGGCACATGCCGACGACAATCGCCCAATTGATCTCGAACCCGAAGGCAAATGGCTGTGGCAAGGCAAACCAGCTTGCATTTCCAAGACCGCCAAAGCTGACGTCTCCCATGACCAAAGCGACAAGATAGCCGACGATCAGACCGATCAAAACAGCGGCGACCGAAAGGAACCCGCGAACATAAAACTTGATGCCCAGGGTCACCACGATCACAATAAGCGCCTGGAACCAGTTTCCGATCCCGCCCCAGGTGGGTTTGGAGCGATTGAAGTCCCCTGCACCACCGGCGGCATACTCAACCCCGACCTTGATCAAAGCCAGACCGATCATCAGAACGATCAGGCCAGTGACCAAAGGCGGAAGGGCAAACCGGATGCGCCCGATGAAGAAGCCAATACAAAAGTGGAACAGACCGCCAACGATGACACCGCCCATCAGGCCCGGAAGGCCAGCGGTGCCAGCACCGACCATGGCCGGGATCATGACCGGCAAAAAGGCGAACGACGTGCCTTGCACAATCGGCAGTTTCGCCCCGACAGGGCCAATTCCGATAGTCTGGATCAAGGTGGCGATACCCGCGAACAGCATCGACATCTGGATCATGTAGATCAATGTACCCACGTCGGGTGAACCAAATCCAAACCCGGCAACGCCAGCAATGATGATCGCCGGAGTAACGTTGGATATGAACATGGCTAGTACGTGCTGGATCCCCAGCGGTATCGCCTTTTCCAAAGGCGGCATGTAGTTCGGATCACGCAGTTGTTCCGGCGTGCCGATCGAGGCATCTGACATCTGTCCCTCTCCCATTTTTTTTGTTTTCGTGGCCAGAGCAGGACATCCACACTTGACTTTGGTCAAGTCCAAAGTCGGGTGGCCGTTTTGATCAAAAGGAGGCTGGCAAAAGAGGCACAGGGGAAAAATCTGCAAAATGAGGGGCTCGTGGCCGGTTTTTCAACTGCTTAGGCACGCTTATTTGCGCTTGTTTTTCATGACCGCATTGATCTTCTTCTGAAACGCCTTTCCCGCCGCCCTTCTCTCGGCCAGGGACGCCGTGTTGAAACGTTCTTCGGCCACCAGCTTTCGCCACCGTTTCAGGCGCGCAGCGTCGATCTGGCCCGATTTGATCGCGGCGGTGATTGCGCACCCAGGCTCACTGTCATGCTCGCAATCGTTGAATTTGCACTGCGATGCGAGTTCAGCCAGATCGGCAAAGACGTCGGCAATCCCCGCTTCGGTATCCGCCATCTGTAATTCGCGCATGCCCGGAGTATCAAGGATACCGCAGCCCGATTGCGTGAAAAACAGGTGTCGCCCCGTCGTGGTATGCCGCCCCCGACTGTCATCCTCGCGGATTGCCGCGGTCTGGGCCTGCTCGGATTCCATCAAGGCATTGACCAAAGTGGATTTTCCCACCCCGGACGAGCCCAAGAACACCACCGTTTGCCCCGGTTCACACCAGCCGGAAAGCCGCTGCACCGGTTCGTCTCCCAGTGCATTCAGGGCCACCACGACCGCACGATCCGAAATCGCCCGGGCCGCATCCATATAATCCGAAACGTCCTCGCAAAGATCGGTCTTGGTCAAAACGATGACCGGCGTCGCCTCGGCCTCGAAGACCAGGGCCAGATAGCGTTCCAACCGCGCAACGTTGAAATCGTGGTTGCAGGACGTCACGACAAAGGCTGTGTCGACGTTGGCGGCAATAAGCTGAACCTCGCGCCCGGTTCCCGGCGCACGGCGTCGAAACAGGCTCTTGCGCTCCAACACCCGGTCCGGCTGTTCCTGGCCATCTTTCAGCAACAGCCAATCGCCCACCGTGGCTTCGACACCAGGCGGAACAACCTTGTCGATTCCGTCGCCTACGACCCGCAATCCGGTCCGATGCACCTCGACAACCCGCACTGGCACCAATTCGTCCAGGTCTGCGGGGTCTAATTGCTGGGCAAAGAAATTCTGCCAGCCAAAAGCGATCAGCGGGTCGCGTTTTTCCGGGGCCAACCCTTGCGCACCGGGAAGAAATTCTGAGTAATCTCGTACCATGTTTGGAAGAACCTTCGTTTTCAGACGCCGGGCATCCGCCCAATCGCCGATGGAAATCTGGAAAAGCGATGCGCAACCGCCCGGGGCGCCGCAAAAGCACAGCGGCGCGATGTTTGGTCTGTTGCGGTCGAAAGGCCAACGGGCCTTTCACAAGATCACCAGGTCATTCAATCTCCAAGGTTCGCATCATGGGTAACCCTGTGGTCCAAAGCTGTCAAATAATGACCAGCAATGCCCCCGTTAATCCACAGGCGATTTCCCGCGCGATCCCGGTTTTGTGACCCTTGGGGCAGAGTGATTTGACCACTATAGAGGGTGACTCTCTTTCAAGCCTCCCCTATACTTGGTGCCAGAGCGGTCACAAAAGACCGTCGTACGAGGCTTCAGATACAAAGGGCAGATACCCATGACACGCATTCCCCGCCGCGCACTTCTTTCCGGTGCAGCCGCGACACTGGCGCTTTCCGCCTGCGGAAATGGCATCGGTAGTCCGGGCGGAGCCAATATCGACGCCCGGGTCGATGCAACACTCAACTATCTTGACACGAACTTTCCCGGAACCCGCGACTTGCGCGAAAAATCCGTTGGCATGCTGGTAATGCCACTGATCACAGAGGCAGGCTTTGGCTTTGGCGGGTCTTATGGACGCGGCGCACTTCGAGTCAACGATATCACGGTAGATTATTATTCGGCCACGCAGGCCAGCTTTGGCCTTCAGATCGGCGCACAGCAATACGCCCATGTCCTTTACTTCATGACCGAGGAAGCACTTGCGGAATTCCGGGCCTCGTCCGGATGGGCTGCGGGCGCTGATGTGGAATATGCGGTGAACGACAGGGGTGGCAATCTGTCGGCGGAAACCACGACGGTTTTGGCACCTGTCATCGCCGTTGTCTTCGGACAGGCCGGGCTTTTGGCTGGCGCGTCAGTCGAAGGCACCAAATACGCGCGCATCATTCCCTGATTTCGACGAAAGAACAGGTCAGGCGCTTTTCAGCCGCCGGGGTCGTGCCCCGGTGGCCCATTTGCGTACCGCGTCTCCAAATGCCTCGAACAACGGTCGCGACACGGGGTCACTTTCTGCGTTGTATTCAGGGTGCCACTGCACCCCAACGGCGAAGCCCGGCGCGCCGTCCACATAGATCGCTTCGGGCGTTCCGTCATCAGCGCGGCCGTCAATGACAATCCGCTCGCCTTTTTCCTTGATCCCCTGACCATGGAGCGTGTTGGTCCGAACGCTTGTCGCCCCGAATATCTGATGAAAGACACCGCCCTCGGTCACGGTAACGTCGTGGCGCAACTCAAACTTTTCTTCCAATGTGCCATCAGGCGGCATCCTGTGGTTCATGCGCCCTGGCAAATCGCGGATTTCGGGATAAAGCGAGCCGCCCATGGCGACATTCAGCTCTTGAAATCCTCGACAAATTGCCAAAATCGGCTGACCCCGCTCGACCGAAGCCCGGATCAAGTGAAGGGTAATTCTGTCGCGCGCGCGATCAAAGTCTCCATGCGCCTCGGTCGCCAGTTCGCCGTATTCCTCGGGGTGAACATTGGCCCGTGCGCCGGTAAACAGAAAACCGTCGCAAACCTCCAAAAGCTCGTCTGGATCAACAAGATCGGGGTCAGACGGAATGATCAACGGCTGCGCCCCCGCCACATGGCGGATGGCATAGCAGTTCATACGGCCCCCCATGTGAACCGGGTATTCATCGTTCACCAGAAATGCACTGCCTGTTATACCGACAACCGGCATGATACGTCCCGTGTTTGCTTGCCCCGCCCAACTTAATGGCCCATTTCACAAAGACCAGCAACGATTTCACACATATGAGTGCTAATTTTCGCTTAACAGAGGCAATTCAGCCAGCCTTCAAAACAGCTGCAACCGTTCATTCAACTCCACGTCCCGGGCCGATTGGAAGACCACTCATTCGAACCCGGGCGGACATTGCGTGACCCAAGTTCCCGCGCTACATGTGGCTTCCCTCAGGTTCCCAAAAGGTCACCCTCGATGACGGATGCCACCTCCAAAAGCGTTCATCTTGCCGATTATGCAGCCCCGCCATGGTTGGTGGACAACGTGCATCTGACTGTCCAGCTCCATCCAACGGCGACCCGCGTGAAGTCTCGGATCGCATTTCGCCCGAACCCTGCCAGCAGCGACCGTACATTCCACCTTGACGGTGAGAACTTGCAGTTGATCCGCACGATGATCGACGGCCACCCGGTTACCCCACGCGTTCAGGACGACGCCCTCAGCGTTGCGGTGCCCGATGGCCCGTTCACCTGGGAATGCGAGGTCGAAATCAACCCCAAGGCCAATACCGCGCTGGAAGGTCTTTACATTTCGAACGGCATGTATTGCACGCAATGCGAGGCCGAGGGATTTCGCAAGATCACCTACTACCCCGACCGCCCTGATGTCATGGCTCCCTTCACGGTGCGACTTGAAGGCGACGCCCCGGTGCTTTTGTCGAACGGCAACCAAACAGCATCAGGCGAGGGCTGGGCCGAATGGCACGATCCATGGCCGAAACCGTCGTACCTTTTTGCCCTCGTTGCCGGAGACTTGCGCGCGCAAACCGGCACACATCGCACGTCTGAAGGGCGTGATGTGACATTGAATGTCTGGGTGCGGCCGGGCGATGAAAGCCGATGCGCCTTTGCCATGGATGCGCTGAAACAGTCCATGGAGTGGGACGAAAAGGTCTATGGACGCGCCTATGATCTGGATGTCTTCAACCTGGTTGCGGTTGACGATTTCAACGCTGGCGCGATGGAAAACAAGGGCTTGAACATCTTCAACTCGAAGTACGTTCTTGCATCGCCCGAAACTGCCACCGACCGCGACTATGAACTGATCGAAAGCATCGTGGCCCATGAGTACTTCCACAACTGGACCGGCAATCGCATCACCTGCCGCGACTGGTTTCAGCTTTGCCTGAAAGAGGGGCTGACCGTGTTTCGCGACCAGCAATTCTCGGGGGACATGCGCAGCCACGCGGTGAAACGGATCGACGATGTTCTGATGCTGCGCGCGCGCCAGTTCCGCGAGGACAATGGCCCCCTCGCCCATCCGGTCAGGCCGGAAAGCTTTATTGAGATCAACAACTTCTACACGGCAACCGTCTATGAAAAAGGTGCCGAGGTGATCGGGATGCTGAAAACCCTGGTCGGTGATCAGGCCTATGGTGAAGCGCTGGATCTGTATTTCAGCCGCCACGACGGGCAGGCCTGCACCATCGAAGATTGGCTGAAGGTCTTTGAAGACACGACCGGACGCGACCTGTCTCAATTCAAGCTGTGGTACGGGCAGGCTGGAACGCCGCGTGTCACGATCACCACCGAGCAGACCAACAGCGGCTGGCAGGTGATCGCCGCCCAGCATACGCCGCCGACGCCGGGACAGGATGCCAAATCCCCCCTGGTGATCCCCGTTCGGCTTGCGCTGTTCGACAAATCCGGCACGCAACTTCGCGATGAGGAAACCGTGGTGCTGGAAACTTCCGAAGCCGTGCTGACAACCATCGACACCGACGAACCGCCGATTGTCTCGGCCTTTCGCGGGTTCAGCGCCCCGGTAATCGTGGATCAGGCGCTGTCGACCAAGGACCGGCTGACGCTGTTGGCCCATGACACCGACCCCTTCAACCGGTGGGAAGCCGGGCGCACGCTTGCCAAAGAACAGTTGATCGGTCTGATTACCGAAGACACCGGCCCGGATTCAGCCTTTTTGGACGCACTTGGTCGATTGCTGCAGGACGAAACCCTCGACTTTGCTTTTCGCGCTTTCGCTCTTGGTCTGCCCTCGGAAAGCGAACTTGCGCAATCGCTGTTTGACGCCGGGCAATCGCCGGATCCCGCCCGCATCCATGAAAAACGCGAAAGCCTCTTGCGGGCCATTGGCGAGGCCCACAGGGACACATTCGAGCAGATGGTCAAGTCACTGTTCAATCCCAAGGCTTATGACCCGAACCCTGTTGATGCAGGTCGTCGTTCTTTGCGCCTGAAAGCCGCCAGCTACCTCGCCGCCGCGGGAGAGGCGAGTTGTGCGAAGCACATATTCGATGAAGCCGACAACATGACCGAAAGCATCGGCGCCCTCGGGATTTTGATCAAATCGGGCGACGGCAATAGCGAAGCGTCGCAATTCTTTGATCGCTGGAAATCCGACCCCAACACGCTGGACAAGTGGTTTTCGACCCTGATCGCCAACGCCTCCCCCGAGCGCGCTGCCACCGTTGCAAGGGAAATGACCGAACTGCCGGAGTTCACCTGGAAGACGCCGAACCGGTTTCGGGCCGTGATTGGCTCACTTTCGGGCAATTTTGCCGGGTTCCACCGGGCTGACGGTTCGGGTTACGCATTTGTAGCCGATTGGCTGGCAAAGCTCGATCCGGTCAATCCGCAAACTGCCGCCCGCATGGCGACCGTTTTTGAAACCATGTCCATGTTTGATGGCGACCGGCAGAGCAAGATGCGTGACGCGCTGCAACGTCTGCGCAAGAACCCCAGCCGCGACATGGACGAGATCACGGCGCGGATCCTGGGCTGATGGGTTGAAGTTATCCACAGTCAGTGAAAAGACGTAACTCTCATTAATTACATTATGTTATGCCTCTTACTTCATGCGATTTGGCCAAATCCCGCCGTTTGCGACACTGACCCTCTGGGGCACATCGGGGCAAGATGTTAAACTAGCCCCAAGATGTTGTGAAAATCGTGTTGATGATTTGCCCATGAAAGACCGCATCGACCCTCTGATCGCCGAACGTGCTCCCTGGCTCTTCGAACAAACGCCGTTGGCCGCCTTGTCGCGACGGTTCTTGATGTCACTTCTTGGCTATCGGCAAACGCTTGAACTGGGCAGGTTGTACCAGGATTGGCCAACAGACCGCACAATGCACCATGTGGCAGGGCTTTTGGCGCGCGATGTCGACGTTTCCGGCTTGGAAAATATCCCACGGCAAGGCTCTGCGCTGATTGTCGCCAACCACCCAACCGGCATTGCCGACGGAATTATGCTGCACCACGCAATCAGTCCGATCCGACCGGATCTGTTCATTTATGCCAATTCGGATATTTTGAAGATTCTGCCGCAGTTTCAAAGCCTTATCGCACCCGTCGAATGGCAGGTTGAAAAGCGGACCCGTGCGAAGACGCGCGAAACCATGGAATACACCCGAAGGGCCATCGACGAAGGCAGACTTGGGGTCATTTTCCCCTCGGGGCGGCTGGCCAAACGTCGGGGGCTAAAGCTTCATGAACGCGACTGGATGGCCTCGGCCGCGATGATCGCGCGCAAGTTCGATTTGCCGGTGATTCCGATGAACATCCGGGCCCGAAACTCGGCCCTGTTTTATCTCTTCGACCTGATCCACCCCACATTGCGCGATATCACGCTGTTCTACGAAACGCTGAACAAGGACCGGCAGCCCTATCGGTTGAACATCGGCGAGCCCATTTCGCCTGCCGCCATGCCCGCCAAATCGGACGAAGCCATCGAGGTCATGAAGCGCGCAACACTGGCCCTTGGTGGACGCTATGCGCCAACCGTTTCGCTGGTGCAGAACACCCGTTTGCCAAGCTGGGCGCGTTAACCCTCTGGTGAAATAGGGCTAAATTCACTCGAATTTGCCATAAAGCTGCCGAAATGGATGGTCAATTTCTCCCTTAAGCCCTCCGGGAGAATGCACATGGCAGTACTGCAAACCCTTTTCGGCGGCCTGACCAGCCTGACATTTCTGGCTTTTCTGGTCTCGCTTGGCATCGCGACCTACATCGGAACGCGGCGAAATCGAAACGCCGAGCGCCGGATGGCTGCAAAACTTGCAGAAAAAGAAGCATTCGCGTCGCCTGCGGGCCCGCGTGCCCTGCCCATTGAAACGAACGATCCCGATCTGGCGGAACGGGCCGCCGTCGCACGATATATCGCCGATCTGATGCTGGCCGACGAGTGGACCGAAATCGGCGATCAAATCGCACATTGGGAAAGCCAGCTTGCATCGACCCCAAGCGGCTTGCGCTACCACGACATCGCGACTGACGTTGCCCTTTCGGGGCTGCAATCCCTGATCGACAATGCTCCCCGCCAAAGCCTTGCCGACCTTCGCGAAGCCGAGATCGAACTGGGGCACTTCATCGACACGTACCAAAGGGCCACCGAAAGCCATGTGCTGGCCCTCTTGGCTGCGCGGGCGCACCTGGCCATCGGCGCTGCCTGCCGCGCTGATCTCTGGCCCGAGCCGCAGCGGCGGCAGGCGTGGCGTACAATGGCACGCCACTTTGTCGACGCCGGCGAAATCCTGGGCAATTACGACCCCCTGGCCCATATGTCGCCGCTTTTGGCCGAAGCGCGATATTTGCAAGCGCTTGGCTCGCCCGCCGGGTCGCACCGCCTGCCCCGGTTGTTCGAAAAGTGGGTTGATCTGGACCCTGCGAACCCTGCCATCTACGAACGACACGCCGACCACCTGGCCGACCCGGATATTTTCAGTGACGAAGCCATTCTGGCCGAGGCCGACGCGGCACTAGAGCGCACTGACGACACCCTTGGATTTGGCGGCTATGCGTTGTTTTTTCTGCCACTTCTGGAACGACGCGACGGTGCGCGGCATCTTCTGGACGCCGATCTCTTTGCCTCGGCCATGCTTGATCTGGCTTCGTTGGAAGCCAGCCAGGCGGAAGTGAACCAGGCCGCCAATGCTCTGGCCGCCGAAGTGCGTGCAGATCACAACCAGAACCTGGCATTGTCGGACACGCTCTACATGGTGATTCAGGACTATCTAGAGGTGATTTATCCCCGACTCTGGACCTTGCCCCAAGACGATGTGCAGGCCCTTGTACAAGAAGCTGCCGATGTCATCCCGGTTCCTGTCGGCGACACCGCAGTTAATGAAAACCACACTCGCATGTCAGAAGCTGCCTGACAGAGGACCAAGTACATGCATATCGTCATCGCCGTCGTCGGGCTGATCACAGCCGCCTATTTCCTTATCATGCGGGCCAGAAATGCCGCTGAAATGACGTCTGAGTTGCTCGATATGGCCGATGATGTGCGTGCGGCTGCGCGCCGCTTCGGATTTCGCCGTAACAAGGCCGTCCACCCGGTCGATGCGATAGAAGATGTCAACACGGCAGCAGCCACGGTCGCTACGGCCTATTTGGAACTGCACGGACTGCCGACCGAGGAAACCAAGAACGCGCTTCTCAGATCCCTGCAAACGGAACTTCACGTGTCGAAACCCGATGCCGAGGAACTTTTGATCCTGGGCCGCTGGCTGATGAACGAATGCCACGGGTCGGCCCCGGCGATCTCGCGCGCCGCACGGCAGCTTTATCGGCTGACGGGTGGCGACATTGGTCCTTTGATGGAGATCCTGAAAGCGGCTTCGGCCGATCCCTTGACCGACCAGCAACGCGAGGCGTTGGACGAAATCCGCCGCGCTTTCCGCATCAAGTAAGTTCAGGGCCGCCGCTTAGGGCGCACCTCGGACAGTGGGCGGCAAAAGGCCTGACGCTTGGTATAGCGCTGCATGTCGCGGCGCATCCAATCGTTGCGGATCGGGCCCCAGTCGGCGGCCACACCGCGCCAGCGGGTGTCTTTCAGCGAAATCGCCTCGTCGCGCGGCACTGTGATGGCCATGATGCGCACAGCGCAGTTCAGATTGTCGGGCCCGTTCTTCAGGGCCGTCCCGCTTTGCACCCGGCAATCGCGGAACTCGGCCGTAGGTGGATAAATCTGCAGCAACCCGAACCAACGACCGCCACCGCCAACCGCCCGTGGGTTCCATGTGCTTTCATAGCGCGCCAGCGTCGACATGAGCGCGACCCAGAACGCCGCCCGGGTTTCGGCATCGTGGTCCGGGTAGGCCGGACACCAATCGGCAATGTCTTTTGGCACGACCTTCAGCAATGCTGCCCCGTGGGTATTAACCGCCGAAAGCGCAACGCGTGACCACAAAGGGCCGTTGCGGCGATACTCCCATCTGGCGCGCGGCAAGTCCGCGCTCCGCGCCGCAGGACGCCCGGAAAGATCAAGCGTGATCGGGTCTTCTTCGACAATCGGGATGGACCGGGTCGCAGGGCGTTCCTGCGCATCTGCCACCAGCGGCGCGATGGCCAGTATCAACGGAGCAACCAGCCGCTTCATCGCGCACACTGAGGTTGTGCCAGGGTGGCGGCTTGAATATCCAGTCGCTTGGTTTCCTGGTGAAACGGCCCCCAATCGGCGGCGACACCGCGCATTCCTTGTGAAATCACCCCATCACGCGGCACCGTGATGGCCATGATGCGAATGCCGCAGGCCAGGTTCAATCCCCCGTTCTTCAGATCGTCCGCCGTGCGTGCCCGACAGCCGTAACCACGGGCCGTGGCGGGCGAAATCTGCAAAAGCCCGTGCCACCTGCCCTCACCTCCCGAAGCCTCGGGCCGCCAGGTGCTTTCGTGTTTGGCCAGCGCCGACAGGAAATGCACCCAGAACGCCGCCCGTCCGTCGGTGCCCGCCACCCGGTAGCCCGGGCAGTATTTGTCGATGTCCCGAGGAACCGTCCCGACCAGCGCCGCCCCGTGGCCATTCAGTGCAGCAAGTGCGGATTTCGTCCATTGCTCGGCTTCGGGGCGATGATCCCAAAGCGAACGTGGCAGGGTGGCCGATGGTGCAGCCACTTCTACGGGCGCGCGACTGCATGCCACGATTGAAAGTGTCAGAAAAAGAAGGGAAAGCGCGATCCGCCGCATGTTGTGTCTTGTCGTCCATGTCGCGCCCCGCCTGGACACATTGCACGATCCGATCTGGCCTGCCAAGCATTTCCGGGTCAGTCGGCCTTACCCGATGACAAATCGGCAATTATCGACCGAATTTCAGACAACCTTTTCATCCCGGCACCCTTTTGAAACAATCGCCAAAGTGTCAGTGAAAGGGACGGCCATGCATTATCACCACCTTTACAGCGATGAGGCTGGCGAAAGTCGTTGGCGCCGGGTTGAAGTGGACCTCAGCGAACAGGCATTTGCACCACCAGCCAAATCCATATTCGTCTCTGAAGGTGAACCCGCAAAGGCAACGCTGTTTCTACGACTGCCTGCAGGCTGGAACGAACCAATTCACCCAACCCCGAAACGACAGTTCCTTGCCGCCCTAAAGGGCCGCATCGCGGTGACCGCAAGCGACGGTGAAACACGCGAAATCGGCCCCGGCGATGTCTGGCGGATGGAGGACCGGACAGGCAAAGGGCACCACACTTGTGTCCTCGGAGACGACGATTTCGAAGCCATCATGATCCAGTTCGACTGACATCTCTTTCCACCCGTGAAGCGGGCCGTGGGACCGCGGCCGCCGACGACAGTGGAAACCACTTGCTGAATCGTTGGCAAATCAGGCTTTCGCCGTGGATGGTCAGGCGTTGATCCCCCAAGGCTTCTGCCATCGGGATATCCCCCATCCAAACACCAATCAGATCACGCGATTTGCCTCGGATATAGGCGCTGACGTCCTTTCCCGGATCCTGATAGCACAAGTCACGCTGCCCGCCGTCACAGACCACCCACCAGGTCGAAAAGTCTTCCAGATCGGGAAACTGAAAGCACAGCACGGTTTCTCCGTCGGGCAATTCATCGGCGACGATGCTGCGTTCGATATCGAACATCAGAAAAGATACATCCGCCTCGTTGTCGTGCAATTCGTCACGGGCCCATCTCATACCCCAGACCGCAAGAGCCTCGATAACGGGCGCAAGCTCCTTTCCGGCCGGTGTCAATCTGTACTCATGCCCGCGCTGACCGCTGATCGGTCGTCTGACGATCACACCTTGGGTTTCAAGGTCTTTCAGGCGGGTGTTGAGCACCGTGGGGGAAATGCGCGGCATTCCCTTTTGAAGTACGGAAAATCGAGTGCTGCCCAGCAACAGCTCTCGCACAATGAGCAAGGTCCATGTGTCGCCCAAAATTTCCGAGGATTTTGCGACTGGGCAGAATTGTCCGTATTTCGCCATGGTTCACCCAACTACGTATTCCGTAGTTCTTTCATACATCCCGCGCAGTATTCTGGCCAGAGTCTTCCCGTCAAAAGTGCCGACATCAGCATTTTGAAAGGAAACCCAACCCATGAAAGACCTAATGATCAATATTTTCCAAATCGCCGGCGTCGTGTTCCTCAGATTTCGCCCCGTGTCGCGAATTTGGGCCATATGGCTTGTTGCCGTGAACATGGCCTGTCTTGCCTTTATCCAGCACCTGGAAGCCCAGGTCGTTTTTGCGACAACCGGGCTTGCCTTGGTCATTCAGGCCCTCATTCACAGCCGGACAGGTTTTACGCGGCTTTTGGGCGTTTCGCATCTGTTGTGGATCCCGATGTTTGCCTGGTTGGCAACACGACTGGACACCATTGCCATGAACCCCGACCTGCAGTTGTGGCTAGCTTTGGTATTTGCCACAAATGTGGTGTCGTTTCTCATCGACACTGTGGACGTCACCCGCTTCTGGGCTGGTGAGCGCGATCCACATTACAGTTGGTCCTGATCAAAGGGGCGCCCTGACGCGGCGCTCCCAACCAACTATCCCCAACTCGGGCTTGCTCAGGCCTTCCTTGACGCCTAGAACCCAGAACGCGCGAAAGACACCGGAGCAGACGCACATGCTTGACCTGACCTATGAAACTCCAAAGCCCAAAGTGATCGCCGGCGCCACCGGTGATTGGGAACTGGTGATCGGCCTTGAGGTTCACGCCCAGGTTGCTTCAAAAGCCAAGCTGTTTTCCGGCGCCTCGACCCAATTCGGTGCCGAACCCAATTCCAACGTTGCCTTTGTCGATGCGGCGATGCCGGGCATGCTGCCGGTGATCAACGAGTTTTGCGTCGCTCAGGCCGTGCGCACAGGCCTGGGTCTGCAGGCCGAAATCAACCTTGTCTCGGCTTTTGACCGCAAGAATTATTTCTATCCCGACCTGCCGCAGGGCTATCAGATCAGCCAGCTTTATCATCCCATTGTCGGTGAGGGCGAAGTGCTGGTGTCCATGGCCCCCGGCGTTGCCCGCAAAGTCAGGATCGAGCGCATCCATCTGGAACAGGACGCGGGCAAGTCGATCCACGATATGGACCCGCACATGTCCTTCGTCGATCTGAACCGCACTGGCGTTGCGCTGATGGAGATCGTCTCGCGCCCCGACATTCGCGGCCCCGAGGAAGCCGCCGCATATGTCGTGAAACTGCGCCAGATCCTGCGCTATCTCGGCACCTGCGACGGAAACATGCAAAACGGCAACCTGCGCGCCGACGTCAACGTCTCGGTCTGCCGTCCGGGAGATTACGAAAAGTATCAGGAAACCCAGGATTTCTCGCACCTTGGCACGCGCTGCGAAATCAAGAACATGAACTCAATGCGGTTTATCCAGCAGGCCATCGAATACGAGGCTCGCCGCCAGATCGCCATTCTGGAAGACGGCGGTGCCATCGACCAGGAAACCCGGCTTTACGACCCCGACAAGGGCGAAACGCGCTCCATGCGTTCGAAGGAAGAAGCGCACGACTATCGTTATTTTCCTTGCCCCGACCTTTTGCCCCTGGAAATCGAACAGGCCTGGGTCGATGACATCGAAGCTTCGCTGCCAGAACTGCCCGACGCCAAGCTTGTCCGTTTTGTCGCGGACTATGGCATGACGGAATACGACGCCGGGGTTTTGACCGCCGACGTCGAAAGTGCCGCCTATTTCGAAGAGGTGGCGCGGGGGCGCGACGGCAAACTGGCCGCCAACTGGGTCATCAACGAACTGTTCGGGCGCCTGAAGAAGGAAGACCACGACATCACCGAAAGCCCCGTGACAGCGGCGCAGTTGGGTCAGATCATTGATCTGATTTCAGCCGATACGATTTCCGGCAAGATTGCCAAGGACGTCTTTGAAATCACCTATACCACGGGCCGCGACCCTGAAGAGGTCGTTGAAAACGAAGGCATGAAACAGGTCACCGACACCGGTGCCATCGAAGCGGCAGTGGATCAGGTCATCGCCGACAACCCGGCGCAAGTCGAAAAGGCCAAGGAAAACCCAAAGCTTGCTGGCTGGTTCGTGGGTCAGGTGATGAAAGCAACTGGCGGCAAGGCAAACCCGAAAGCGGTGAACCAGTTGGTTGCACAGAAACTCGGGCTTTAAGAGGGCAAAGCCCCGCGGCTTTGACTCACCCCTTTCCCGTCACCCGATCTGTGGCCAGAACAGCACCAGCCAGTTGGCCAGTTCGTTGATCGTCTCGGTCGCGATTAGCACTCCGAATACGATCAGCAATACACCCATGGCTTTTTCAATCTTGGGCAAATGGCGGCGAAACTTCTGCATCCAACGCAGAAACGGCTTGATGAATACTGCGGCCAGCACGAAAGGAGCCGTCATTCCGACAGCATAGGCCAGCAACAGCGTCATGCCCTCACTGACGGCCCCCTGCCCGCCGGCCATGAACAGGATCGCCGCCAGCACCGGACCGACGCACGGCGTCCAGCCAAACGCGAAGGCAAGGCCGATGACATAGGCTCCGGCCAGCGAAACGTTCGAGGTATCGCCCATATCGGTGCCGAATTGACGATAGAGAAGGCCAATGCGGATAACGCCAAGGAAATGCAGGCCCATGATGATGATCAATGCTGCCGCAAACCAGCGCAGCACATCGAACCAATCGCGCACAATCTGGCCAAACGCCGTGGCGGTGGCGCCAAGGGCAACGAAAATGGTTGCCACACCCAAAGAAAACAGGACCGAAGCAAGGATGGCGCGGCGTTGCGTGCCGGGCGGTATGGGTGCGTCATCTTGCAGGGCGCCAACGCCTACCCCGGCCAGATACGACAGGTAAAAAGGCACGATCGGCAGCACGCAGGGCGACAGGAAAGATAAAAGGCCAGCAACCAGGGCTCCCAGTACCGTAACGTCGAACATCGTGCTGCGTTCCTTGATCAAGACATATAATCATATTAGGTTTGTCGAATATGGAAACGATATTCAAGATATTCCGAACGACCATTGTACTTGCGTTGGTCAGTTTGCCGGGTTCTGTTCTGGCCGAAACACTTTTGGTCATGGCCGAGGAGAACGGCTGTCTCTGGTGCGCGAAATGGAATGAAGAAGTCGGCGGCGAGTACCCGATCACCGCCGAAGGCAAGGCGGCGCCCCTGCACAGGGTCGATATTCACGGCGATATGCCCAAGGGCATGACGTTCAAATCGCGGCTGACGTTTACGCCGACCTTTGTCCTGATGCGCGACGGGCAAGAACTCAGTCGGCTCGAAGGGTATCCCGGCGAAGATTTCTTTTGGCCATTGTTGCAGCGGATGATGAACGAAGCCGGAATCGACTGGCAGGAAGGACAAGGTTGATGGACACGCAAAACGGACCTGGGAATGCGGGACCAAGCAGCTTGCCGGTGTTCACCAGTGATACCTGCGATGCCGAACTGGACGAAATGATGAAGAACGCCGAGCGTGCTTCCAATTTTCTGAAGGCGATCAGTCATGAAGGCCGCCTGATGATTCTGTGCCATCTGGCCAGCGGCGAAAAGTCGGTGACCGAGTTGGAAGAACTGCTTTCCGCGCGTCAGGCTGCGGTGTCCCAGCAGTTGTCCCGGTTGCGACTCGAAGGGCTGGTGAAACCTCGGCGCGAAGGAAAAACCATCTACTACAGCCTGTGCGATGAGCGCTCTACCCGGATCATCGAGGTTGTCTATGATCTGTTTTGCAAACCCACGGATGTCGGCTAGGGCACAACCGGAACCGGAGGACCGCAGATGCTGGACTATCTCGGAGACCCACTGGCCATTGCATTGATCGGTGCCTTTGGCGGTCTGCTTTTGGGACTGGCGGCGCGGATGGGACGGTTCTGCTCGCTTGGGGCGATCGAGGATGCGCTATATGCCGGCGACGGCGGGCGTTTGCGGATGTGGGCGTTTGCGATCGGCATTGCCGTGATTGCCACCTATGGCGCCGCCGCCATCGGTATCGCTGACATCGAGGAATCTCACTATCTCGCTCTGGGATGGAACCCTTTGGCCAGCATTCTGGGTGGATTGACCTTTGGCTATGGCATGGCACTGGCGGGCAACTGCGGATTTGGTGCCCTGGCCCGTGTCGGGGGCGGCGACTTTCGGTCCTTCGTGATCCTGTTGGCTATGGGACTTGCCGCCTATGCGACGATTTCTGGGCCTCTTGCCGCACTTCGCGTGGCGCTTTTCCCGGTTTATCCCGCCAACGGCGCCCTGCCCGGCCTGCCCCAGGTCCTGAGCCAGGCAACCGGACTTTCCGTCCTGCCGCTGGCGATGATCGTCGGCGCAGCTCTGATGGCGCTCGCGCTTTCGGCACGCGAGTTTCGACGCTCGGCCCGGATGGTGATCTGGTCAGCAGTGGTCGGCTTTGCAATCGTCAGCGGCTGGATCGGCAGCACTTGGGTCGCCGCGACGGGGTTTTCGGCCATGCCGATCACATCGCATACCTTTGCGGCACCTGTCGGCGAAACCATGCTCTATCTGATGACCGCGTCCGGGCGATCCTTGTCGTTCGGCGTCGGATCGGTTGCCGGTGTTCTGGCGGGTGCTTTCATCGGTAGTCTGATCAAGGGTCACTTCCGATGGGAGGCCTGCGAAGACCCGCGCGAGTTAAGGCGCCAGATCTTCGGCGCGGTGCTGATGGGAATAGGATCCGTCGTGGCCATCGGCTGTACTGTTGGTCAGGGGCTTTCCGCCTTTTCGGTCCTCGCCCTCAGTGCGCCGGTCACCGCAGCCGCGATCTTTGCCGGTGCGGCCCTTGGCCTGCGCCAGCTTATCACCGGCTTTTTGCCCGCCGAATAGCGCTGACAGTTGCCCTGAAACCTGTCAAACCCGGCCCATGGCAAGCAAAAGGTGATCCATGCAGATTGAATGCGTCGTAAGCAGTCATTCTCAGGTCGGAGAGGGCGCGGTTTGGGATGACCGGGCGAACATGCTCTGGTGGGTGGATATCCCGGCGGGGCTGATCCATTGCTATGATCCTTCGACCGGTACGAACGAAACCATTGAATACGGTGAACCCGTCGGCTGTCTCGCGGTGCGCGAGGCGGGCGGACTGGTTCTGGCGACCAGATCGGGGTTCTGGTTCTTCGACCCTGCCACAAATCAGCGCAAGGCCATCCACGACCCCGAAGCGCATCTTGAGCACAACCGGTTCAACGACGGCACGACCGATTTGCAGGGGCGGTTCTGGGCCGGAACGATGAAGGACGGCGGCTCGCCCGAGGCTCTTGGCCGCTTCTATCGGCTGGACCCCGATGGACAGGTCACACCCTGGAAGGACGGCATATTCACCACCAACGGGCTGGCCTTTTCGCCTGATGGGCGGACCATGTATTTTTCCGACAGCAACAAGGCTGTTCGCACGATCTGGCGCGCCGATTATGACCCCGAGACCGGCACGCCTGGCGTTCCCGAGGTTTTTTTCGACACCCGCACCGTTCCCGGCCGCCCCGATGGCGGCACGGTCGATGCCGACGGGTGCTATTGGCAGGCCGGGATCGACGGCTGGCAGTTGTACCGGATCACGCCTGAGGGACGGATCGACATGACGGTGGACATGCCGGTGGAACGCCCTTCGAAACCGATGTTTGGTGGGCCGGGCCTGGATACGCTATTTGTGACCTCGCTTGGGGTCGGCTTAAGCGAAGGACGCGCGCAACCCGAAGCCGGATCGCTTTTTGCCGTCACCGGGCTTGGCGTCAGGGGGATGCCACAGACCCGGTTCGCAGGCTGATGGCACCTCCGGATCCCGAGGCCTTGCGTGCCGCGGTGCAAGGGTGCCTTCTGGGGTTTTCGCCGGGTGGCATGACCTATGAACGCACGCGGCGCGAAACCCGGAAAGACGGGTTTGTGGTTGAAGACCTGACACTGGAAGGCCAACCGCCGATTTCTGCCCTGCTGGTGCGCCCCGATGCTCACGGCCCTTTTCCAGCGGTGCTCTATGCCCATGCCCAGAACGAGGACCCGGGCCTGGGGCGGCGCGAATTGACCCGGGGCAGCGGTCATTTGCAGGGTGCCTATGGACCCGTTCTGGCGGCCATGGGATTTGCGAGCCTTGCCATAGACATGACCGGATTTGCCGATCGGCGCCGAGAAGGCAGCCTTCAAGCCACCGCAACTTCGCTTTCCTGGTGGGGGCAAAGCCTGTTTGCCATGATGCTGGACGATTTGTCGGATGCGCTCGGCTATCTTGCCGCCCGTCCTGACGTGGATGACCGCCGGGTGTTCACCCTTGGTTTGTCCCTTGGCGGCGCTTTGGCCTTCTGGCTGGCAGCGATGGACCGGCGGGTGGCGGGCACGGCGCATCTTTGCATTCTTGGCGACGCCCTGCCCTTGATCGGTGCCGGGCAGCACGAAAGGCTGGCCCCGGCTTACGTCGTGCCGGGGCTTTTGCGGATCGCGGAAATCGGTCAGGTGGCCGGGCTTGTGGCTCCACGCCCTCAGTTGGTCTGTTTGGGTGGAACCGATCCACTCACACCCGAAGCCGCGC
>JABDJO010000008.1 GCA_013002465.1 Silicimonas sp.
CTACAAGCTCAGCCCCGATGACCTGCGGCTGGTGATGATCGACCCCAAGATGCTGGAACTCAGCGTCTATGACGGCATTCCGCATCTGCTGTCGCCGGTTGTCACCGACCCCAAGAAGGCCGTGGTGGCCCTGAAATGGGTCGTTGGCGAAATGGAAGAACGCTATCGCCGGATGTCGAAGATGGGCGTGCGCAACATCGACGGCTACAACGGCCGTGTGAAGGATGCGCTGTCCAAGAACGAGATGTTCAAGCGGACGGTCCAGACCGGCTTTGACGACGAGACCGGCGAACCGGTGTTCGAGACCGAAGAATTCGCCCCCGAAACCCTGCCCTATATCGTCGTGATTGTCGACGAGATGGCCGATCTGATGATGGTCGCCGGCAAGGAAATCGAAGCCTGCATCCAACGTTTGGCGCAGATGGCGCGCGCCAGCGGCATCCATCTGATCATGGCCACGCAAAGACCTTCTGTCGATGTGATCACCGGCACGATCAAGGCGAACTTTCCAACCCGGATATCCTTCCAGGTGACATCCAAGGTCGACAGCCGCACCATCCTTGGCGAAATGGGGGCCGAGCAGCTTCTGGGTCAGGGCGACATGCTTTACATGGCGGGTGGCGCCAAGATCACCCGCGTACATGGCCCGTTTGTGGCTGACGAAGAAGTCGAAGAGGTCGTGAACCATCTGAAAAGCTTTGGTGCACCGGAATACGTCTCGGGCGTGGTCGAAGCACCGGATGATGACAGCCAGTCGGACATTGACCTGGTGCTGGGCCTTGGTGGCAACACCGACGGCGAGGACGCGCTTTACGATCAGGCCGTTGGCATCGTGATCAAGGATCGCAAGTGTTCGACGTCCTATATTCAGCGCAAACTGGCGATTGGTTATAACAAGGCGGCCCGCCTGGTCGAACAGATGGAAGACAACGGATTGGTCAGCTCGGCCAATCACGTGGGCAAACGCGAAATCCTGGTGCCGGAACAGGGGTGAAGTTTTGCGCCGGGCGGTGCCCGTCGCGGTGGCAGGGGGCGCTGCCCCCCGCACCCCCCGGGATATTTTTCCAAGAAGAACGAGCGCGATAGGCGCTGACGTGCTGATGATATGGCCTAACACTGGCGAGAGAGGGAAACTGGCCTTATATCGCCAGTGACCCAGGATGAGAGCGATCATGTACCGCAGAACTTTTCTTGCCGCAGCCGCGTCTTTCGCCGCCAGCCCAGCCTTCGCCGACAAGCTGTCGTTGAATGCCCTGTCGAAGTACCTGAACGGGATCACGCTGGCGCAAACGGATTTCACCCAGATCAACGACGATGGATCGCTGTCGACGGGCACGCTTTATATTCGGCGCCCGGGGCGGATGCGGTTTGAGTACAATCCGCCCGAGGATCTTCTGGTGATGGCCGGGGGCGGACAGGTCGGCATTTTCGACGGCAAGTCGAATCTCAGATCGGCCGAGCGCTATCCCTTGCGGCGCACGCCCTTGAACCTGATCCTGGAAAAGAACGTCAACCTGGCGCGGCGCAACATGGTGGTTGGGCACGACTTTGACGGGACCGCCACCATTGTGCGCGCCCAGGATCCCGAGCATCCGGAATATGGCTCGCTGCAACTGAAGTTCACCAGCGATCCGATCGAGCTGCGCCAATGGGTGGTGACCGATGGCCAGGGATCCAGGACCACGGTTGTCCTGGGGCAGTTGACCCGACCGAGCAGTTTGCGCGATTCACTTTTCAGCATCGAGATCGAGGAACAGACCCGCGGAAAGTGACCCCGACGAGGGGTCTCTACCGTTCGGGTCAGATCATGTCGCAACTGCGCAATTGCGTGTCATAGAGCACGGCGCGCAAGGCAACTTCGTCGGAAACGCGTCTGAGCCAGGCCTTGCGGTGATAGCTGCCCCGCGCATACCCGGTGCGGCCCTCGTGATAGGCAAGGTACTGGTTCTTGGCATCGCCCAGGGGAATGCCGAGGCTTTCTTCGGATTTCTTGAAATACCAGCCCATGAAATCGGTGGCGTGCCGGATATTGTCGCGTCGGGCGCGAAAGCCGCCATGTTCGCGCTGGTATTCTTCCCAGGTGCCGTCCAGGGCCTGGCTGTATCCATAGGCTGAACTTTGCCGACCCATGGGAATGACACCCAATGCATATTCATGGGGGGTGCGCGCGTTGCCGATAAACTTGCTTTCCTGATAGATCGTGGCCATTTGCACCGCCACGGGCACACCCCAACGGGATTCGGTGCGCAACATTGCCGGAAGATAGCTGGGCCGTTGCTGAACGATGGAACAGGCGTTGTCCAAATTGCGCGGCGCCGCATAATTGGACGAGCCGCAAGCGGCGACAAAACCAAGAAGAATCAGGGCGCGAAGGGATCTGCTCATGCCTCACTCGCTTTTTATTTGTTTCGAATATCATAACAATAACCGCGCCAGAGGGGAAGCGGTCTTGGAAACATCGCAAAGGTGACTGTTAAAGACCACTTCACAGTCTGTTTCTTGAAGTTCCCTGAAAATTCGTCGACATAAAACCGGCTGACGCTTAGGAATAGTCAGGGGGTTATTGATATGTTTAAGTCACGTGCGAAATACGCATTGGGCCAGGTCGTTCGTCACAGGAAGCATCCTTTTCGTGGTGTGGTCTTCGACGTAGACGCAGTTTTTTCCAATACTGAGGAGTGGTATCAGGCCATTCCAGAAGAAAGCCGTCCATCCAAGGACCAGCCGTTCTATCACCTTTTGGCCGAGAACGACCAAAGCTATTACGTGGCCTATGTGTCGGAACAGAATCTGGTCGCCGACTATTCCGGCGAGCCGGTCGAACATCCGGACCTGCCCGAGTTTTTCGGGGATTTCGACGATGGGCAATATCCGCTGCATGTGCAGATGAACTAGGGCCGTGCGCCTTAATACCCGATTGCGGCGCCGTCCTTTCGGGGATCGGATGCGCCGATCAGGGTTCCTTTTTCACGGTCGATCATGATCACCTGAGCGCCGCCCAAAGGGCCCGGCGGGCGGGTGACGACATGCCCAAGCTCTTCAAGTTCGGTGCAAATCCGGTCGCTGAACCCTGCTTCGACCTGAAGCGTGCCGCCGATCGGATCGGCAAAGGCGCGCGGGGCGTCGACAGCCTGTTGTGGGTCCATCCCATAGTCGATGAGGTTGGTCAGCAGCCGCGCGTGCCCGGTTGCCTGATACTGGCCGCCCATGACGCCGAATGCCATGTCGATCTTGCCGTCCCTGGCGCGCATGGCGGGGATGATCGTGTGCATCGGCCGCTTGCCCGGCCCGGCCTCGTTCGGATGGCCGGGGGTCAGGTTGAAACCCGAGCCCCGATTGTGGAACAGAATGCCGAACCTGGGGCTGGCGACCGAGGAACCAAAGGTGGCAAAGATCGAATAGATCAGGCTGACCGCCATGCCGTCGCGATCGACGACCGAGATCAGAACCGTGTCCTTGTGGACCTCTTCGGTCAGGGGCGCGGCTGCGGCCATGGCGCGTGTCGGGTCGATCAGGGCGGCCAGGCGTTCGGCAGTTTCGGGCGACAGAAAGTGGTCAAGCCGCGAAACGTGGTCGGGGTCGGCCAGGAACCGGTTGCGCGCGTCATAGGCCAGTTTCGAAGCCTCGGCGAATATGTGCAGTCGCCGGGCGCCGTGGCGATCCAGGGCGGCAAGGTCGAAGTGCTTGAGGATGTTCAGCAAAAGCAAAGCGGTGACGCCCTGACCATTGGGGCGATGCTCTAACACGTCATAGCCGCCGTACTGGCCTGTGACAGGCGTGCTCCAGGTGGCCTCGGTCCTGGCGAAATCCTCGGCGGTGTGACCGGCGCCGATCTTGGCAAGCGCGCCGAGCATGTCGTCCAGAACCTCGCCGGAATAGAACGCATCGCGGCCCTTGGCGGCGATCCGGCGCAGCACATCGGCCTGACCGGGCAGGCGGAACCGGTCGCCGACGCCAAAGGGCTGTCCGTCGTTCAGGTAATGGTGCTGCGCGGCGGGTGTCATGGCAGGCCCCATCGGTGCGATGTCGCGGGCGACGCGCGGCGCAATCGGCACGCCTTCGTCAAAGTACCGAATGGCGGGGGCCAGGCACCGATCCAACCCGATGCGGCCGAACCGTTCGCTTAGGCGGCAAAAGGCATCGACGGCGCCGGGTATGGTGATGGACGCCGGGTGTCCGGGTTCGATCTTGTCCAACCCTTCAGCGCGCAAGGCTTCGGCGTCAAGGCTGGCGGGCGCGCGGCCCGAGCCGTTGATCGTCGTGACATCTTCGGTGCCCGCCGGTTTCACAAGCGCAAAACAATCGCCGCCAAGTCCGGTCATCTGCGGTTCACAAACCCCCAGAAGAATCGCCCCCGCAATGGCGGCATCCGCCGCGTTTCCGCCACTTTTCAAGACATCAAGCGCCTCGGCGGTGGCCAGGGGGTGCGATGTGGCGACCATCCCGTTGGCGGCGTAAACCGGCGACCGGCCCGGATGCTGAAAGTTGCGCATGATGGAAATCACCCGTGATTTAACGGGGCCGATCGTATCCGAGCGGTTTTGGGAAAGAAAGCTGTGAACCTCGGCATCACGTGCTGGGTGGGGGCTGAATACATCCGCGACGCCGAGGGCAGCTTCACAGCTACAAATTGCGGAATGACAAGGCGTTTCGACCGTAATGTGGCAGGATTCTGGCCATTTTCTGGCGTTGTTGTGGACTTCGAAACAATCGGGGTGGCGGACGATCACCGTCTCGATTGCGTGCCCGTGCGAGAGGCCGTGCAATGGGCGGGATTATAATTGACTTGGTCAATTTGTTTCGCGGATGCTGAGTGGCGAAGGGGCGGGGCATCATGAGAACAGAGGTCGCGATCATCGGGGGTGGGCCAGCCGGGCTTTTGCTGTCGCAGCTTTTGAACCGGGCCGGTGTGGACACGGTGATTTTGGAACGGGTGAGCCGGGATCATGTTCTGTCGCGTATCAGGGCGGGCGTTCTTGAGGCAGGTACGGTCGATTTGCTGCGATCTGCGGGTGTCAGCGCGCGCCTGGACCGCGAGGCATTGATCCACGACGGCGTTGTTCTGAGTGACGGTGAGCGGATGGTTCACATTGATTTTCGCGCGCTGACCGGATCGTCCATGACAATCTATGGTCAGACCGAGATGACGGCCGATCTTTATGCCGCGCAAGACGCCATGGGCACACCGATCCTGCATGAGGCGTCGGATGTCGAGATCGACGATCTTGACCAGGAAAACTCGGTTGTGCGCTTTCACCACGGGGGCGACACCAAGCACCTGCGCTGTCGTTTCGTCGCTGGATGCGATGGTTTCCACGGGGTCAGTCGCAGGACCATTCCCGTGGGAAAAAGGCGGGAATTCGAACGCACTTATCCCTTTGGCTGGCTTGGCGTTTTGGCCAAGGTGCCGCCCTGTCATGACGAACTGATCTATGCCACTTCGGCCCGTGGTTTTGCCCTGGCGTCGATGCGCAGCAAGACCTTGTCGCGGTACTATATCCAGGTGCCGATCAAGGACCGGGCAGAGGATTGGAGCGACGCTGCATTCTGGAGCGAGTTGACGCGCAGGTTGCCACCGGGTCCGGCAGAGGCCCTGACGACGGGTCTCGCGGTCGAGAAATCCATCGCGCCCCTGCGCAGTTTCGTGTCCGAACCGCTTCGCTGGGGCAATCTGGTTCTGGCCGGGGATGCCGCACACATCGTGCCGCCGACGGGCGCCAAGGGTCTGAACCTTGCGGTGTCGGATGTTTTTTACCTGCACGAGGCGCTGATCGGGGCACTCAAGCGGGGCGACATGGCGGGGATCGAAAGCTATTCAGATCGTGCATTGCGCCGGATTTGGAAAGCCATGCGGTTCAGTTGGCAGATGACGATGATGCTGCACCGGTTCGAAGGCGAGGACAGTTTTGCCGCTGCGATGCGAGGTGCAATGCTTGAACACCAGCAGACGTCGGAAACTGCGCGCCGCGAACTGGCCGAAAACTATGTCGGCCTGCCCTTCTAGGGCGTTTCCGGAGTACGTGGAATCGCCGTTAGCCGCTTTGCCCGAGAAAAAAATGCATGTCTTTGACTGCTCCGGAATGGGCATTGGAAAGATTTCGGGATCGACGGACCCAAGCTTTGCGGGTCTTGCACGCGCGGAATGCGCATGACACGTCTCGGTGTCGCCCTGTCAGGGTAATGCCTGGGGTTTCGCGGGGTGCCGCCCGACGCCGCGAGATCTGTCAGACGGAAGATTTGGCATCGAGGATTGGGTCGCCAATGCCCAGACGGATGACCAGGAAGTTTTCATCGTCACGGCGATCGTAAACCAGATCGCGCACGATTTCGCGGATCAGGTACCAGCCGTATCCCCCTTCGGGCATCGCATCGTGTTGATGAAACTCGGTCATTGGGTGATTGCCCAAGGGCGCACGTCCCTGGGGCATCGGTTTCCCGCGATCCCGGATTTCGATCATCAGCGCGCCTGGCCGCCGCTTGATCAAAAGCCGCACCTTGCCGGGCGATGCTGCCGGATAGGCGTGTTCCACCACGTTGTTCAAAGCCTCTGCCAGGACGATTTCAAACGACCCGAGATCTTCGGTACTCAGACCGAGGTCGGCGAGGGTATTCACGGCGTTCTGGACAATGCGGCGCACCCAACGAAAGTCAGAGGGAAATGTTTCGTCAAATGCCGGACCCGGCGGGATGTCTGCGCCGTTTGGCATAACCCCGTCGTCAGGCATCCGCTGCTTCCCCCAGTGCCGCATCGAGTGTGTCGAATATCCGGAAAACGCGATCCATCCGGGTGATGCGGAACACTTTTTCAACTGTCGGTGTAAGCGCGGCCAGGTCCAAAGTGCGCTGCCGTCCGAGTTGTTTCATCGACCCCACCACGGCGCCCAGGCCACTGGAATCAAGGAAATCGACCTGGCTGAGATCAAGAATAACCCGATCCGCGGTGGTCCCGGTCAATTCCTGCATCCGGTCCTTGAACCGGACGGCCACAGCCGCGTCGATTCGACGATCCATGACGGTCACGACAAGGGCACCGTCAATTTCCTTGGATGTCATTTGCATACGAAAGCTCCTTCCCGCTTCGGCGTTGAAGGGGACCCTAGACGGAAGGCGTTACCATTCAGTAAGCAGGTGCCGATCCACCGGAGGCCATCCATGAACATTGCTTATCCCGAACTTGCCGCCCGCATTGTCGCCCTGAGCGAAGGCGAGACCGATCAGGTGGCCCTGATGGCAACGCTGGCTTGCGAAGTGCATCACGCGGATGGGCGGTTCGACTGGACCGGGTTCTATCGCGTGGTGGCGCCTGACCTTTTGAAGATCGGTCCTTATCAGGGTGGTCATGGGCGTTTGACGATCCCGTTTTCCCGTGGGGTTTGCGGGGCATGTGCATCGACAGGGCAGGCGCAGATTGTGCCGGATGTTGACGCTTTTCCCGGGCATATCGCCTGCGCGACCAGCACTCGGTCCGAACTTGTGCTGCCGGTGCGGGACGGCTCTGGCACCCTGATTGCCGTTTTCGACATCGACAGCGATCAACCGGACGCCTTTACTGAGGGCGATGCGGATGCCCTGGCGGGCATTCTGGCGCATGTCTTTGAAAGGAGCGCCCCATGAACGGAAGCTGTCTATGCGGGTCGGTCCGGTACCGGGTCACTGGGGCCCCAAAAGGAGCCTCGTGCTGTCACTGCAGCCAGTGTCGCAAACAATCGGGGCATGTCTGGTCGTCGGCCCATGTGCCGGATGCGGACCTTGCGATCGAGGGCGACGTGCGATGGTATCAATCCTCGGGCAAGGCACGGCGCGGGTTTTGCCCGACCTGCGGGTCGTTCCTGTTCTGGAAAAGCGCCGACGACGATCACATGTCGTTTTCCCTCGGCTCGCTTGATGGTGCGACGGGGCTTTCGCTTGAAAAGCACATCTTTACTGCCGACAAGGGCGATTATTACCAGATCAGCGATGGTGTGCCGCAGTCGTGAGTGACGATTACGCGCCACCGGATACGCCGCTTGAGGTGATCCATGCCGACCACCAGGTGCTTGTCGCGGTGAAACCCGCGGGGTTGCTGTCGGTGCCTGGGAAAGGTGCGCATCTGGCCGATTGCCTGCTGGCGCGCGTGCAGGCAGCCTATCCCGAGGCGCTGCTGGTCCATCGGCTGGACCGTGACACCTCGGGCGTGATGGTCTTTGCGCTGACCCCTCATGCACAGCGGCACCTGGGGCTGCAGTTCGAGAAACGGCAGGTGAAAAAGACCTATGTGGCGCGGGTATCGGGGCGGATGTCCGAGAAGACCGGTGTAATCGACTTGCCACTGATCGTGGATTGGCCGAACCGGCCGCGCCAGATGGTGGATCACGAAAACGGACGTGCGGCCCTGACTGAATGGCGCGTGCTGCGGGCATCGGACGAAGAAAGCCGGGTGCGGCTTTATCCCAGGACCGGGCGGTCGCACCAGTTACGGGTCCATTGCCTGGCCATTGGGCATCCTATCCTGGGCGACCCCTTCTATGCGACCGGTGACGCGCGGGATCATCCCCGGCTTATGCTTCATTCGGAAGAGATCCGGTTTCGTCACCCGGATGGCGGGAAGGGGATGAGTTTCCGGGTGAAGGCGGAGTTTTAGTGCGCGCCACTTGGCACAGCGCCATCGACGGAGGCGGGGTAAATGCCCCTGAGCGAAGCCGTCGGGTGACCGCGTTGAGCCCATAGGAGAAGTGCCTAATATCTGGTGCGCGCAGGGCTACGCGCGCTTGGCCAGGGCCTTTGTATCGCTTGAGGCCGCTATGGTGTTGCTTTTGGAGTATTGAGTCGCGCGTTGCGAAATCCGGCCAAGATCGTAGCGATAGTTGACCATGACAGTGGCTGACTGGCGTTGACCACTCGTGGAAGTGTTGGCGCCGTGGTGCAATGCGTGGACCTGCGCTCCGTTCCCAAGGTGAAACCGCGCGACCGGATCGACCGGGCGGCCCTTCGCGTCTTTCGCGGTCAATAGGTACTTCGCAGCGAGTGCCCGCAGATTCGCCCCGTCAAGTTCGTCGGCCGAGATGTTCTCTGCTGACAGCCAGCGCATCAGGCCGGGAATTGGCGACAGTGTGACGAAGGTCTTCAGGTTCGGCAGATCGCGCGACAGGTCGCGGGCGACCTGTTTGATAAGCGAACTGCCGAATGACACACCGGCCAAACCGGACTGGCAATTCGAAATTGAATAGAAAACAGCCGTGTTGGCCTCGGTTTCCAAAAGCGCCTTGCCGTTGTCGTCGAGAAGCGTCTGGATCGAGTTCGGCACGCCCTTGGTCAGAGCCACTTCGACGAAAATGAGTGGTTCGGTGGGCATGGAAGGATGGAAGAATGCAAAGCACCGACGGTCCTTTGGATGCAAACGGCGGCGCAGATCGTCCCAGTTCTTGATCTCGTGAACGGCCTCGTAGGTGATGATCTTTTCCAGAATCGTAGCTGGGCTATCCCAAGTCACCTGCTGCATCACGAGAAAACCGCGGTTGAACCAACTGCGAAGCAAATGTTGCAGGTCGAGATCGGTGCGGGCCAGATGCGGGTGGGTTTTCACGCACGCAAGCAAGTCCTCGCGCATTCGCACGATTTCCGCCGTCGCGCCGGGGGCTTCGTTCAGCCGCCGGAACAGGCGTTGCCGGGCGGGCTCGGCGGCGCGCGACAGCGCGGCGTAATTCTCTGGCGTGCGGGCGTTGCGATAGGTTTCGGCAAGGCTTGCAACAAGCGTAGGGTCGACGTCGAGTTCTTCGTTGAGGAACTCAAAGAACGCCAGCTTCTCGTCATCTGTGAGAATGGCGTATTTTCCGAATATTTTCGCGGCCAGTTGCAGCCCGGAAATCTCGGCACGCTCGGCCAAAAGCTTGACGCAATCGTCGCGAATCCGACGCGTGTCGGTATCCTTGCGTCCGAAGTTGCGCCGGTCCAGAAGCGTGGAGAGCAATTCGCTCAATGGGTTCGTTGCAATCATGTCACCTAACCCGCATCACTAGTTCAATTCGACCGCTCCCGTCGACAAGCCGACCGAGATGGAGATGCGCCCTTCGTTCACAAGCCATTTCTTCAGGGTGAACGCGCGGGCGCCCGAGATATGCATAGGATCGTTAGCCGCCAATTCGCGCGCCTCGTCCATTGATTCCGCACGCAAGATTATCATTCCGGCGCCTTGCATTTCCTCGCCACTTGCGTCGGAGACCGGGCCGGCCATGAGAAGTTGCCCGGATTTTTCCAGGCTTTGAATGTAGGACAGGTGATCGGGCAGCACGGCTTTGACATCTTCGGGCGATTTTTGCGGCGTGCTTTCGGCGACATAAACCTCGAAAGCCAGTGCTCCGCGCTCTTGTGCAACAGTCTTGTATTCGTTCCAGGCGACCATCCATCCCTCCAAGGTTGACGACCTATCATAAAATATCGATTTTATTTGACAAGGAAAAGAAACGTGGGCAAAAATTGAGGTGCAATTTGAACATGAATGGGGGAGAGTCACTGAAAAATGTCCATCACCAAAGACAATCTGTCGTGTTGAGGTGGCGGGCGTGACATCAATGACCGACGCAGACCTCGATACACTCCGTGCCAATGCGCAAGCCGTTGTTCGCGACCTGCGCGACCGCAAACCGCGACTTGACGATGACAGCATCGATTTGATTCTGCGTGACGCGCGCAGTCATTATGCCTGGACGGATCGCCCGGTATCTCGGGATGTACTGGACACCCTATACGAGATCACGGCAGCTGGCCCGACCAGCATGAACTCCTGCCCGGCGCGCTTTGTGTTCGTCACTTCGGATGAGGGGAAAGCGCGGCTTGCCAAGGCGCTGAAACCGAAGAACGTCGCCAAGATGGAAGGCGCGCCCGTGACAACGATACTGGCGTATGATCAGGAATTCTGGACGCATCTGCCATTTCTCTTTCCGCACGAGGATCGTCGTCACCTGTTCGAAGGCAAAGAGGCGCATATCGAAACGACGGCGTTCCGCAATGGCACTTTGCAAGGCGCATACTTCATGATTGCGGCTCGGGCGCTCGGGCTTGATGTGGGTGCGATGTCCGGGTTCTCGAATGACATCGTGGACGAGGAATTTTTCTCCGGCACCACGCTCAAATCGAATTTTCTGATCAATCTCGGATACGCCGACGAATCTGCGCTGTTCCAGAAGCTGCCGCGCTTTGCGTTCGACGAAGTCTGTTCATTCGCGTGAGGCAATAGACAATGGCAATACGGCAAAAGACAGAGATGACCATCAAACTCACCGGGCGCGGCACCAGCCATGCGCGAAGCGAAACCGAGACCGATGGGCTGACGGCGGTGATCGACGAACCGGTCGCCCGTGGCGGTACGGGGGAAGGGTTTTCGCCTACGGCAACAGCCTATTCGGCGCTGATCGGGTGTACGAATGTGATTGGGCACAAATGCGCGGCGAAGCTTGGCGTCGACATCGGCCAACTTGCATTCGAGATGGAGGTCGATTTCGACCGCCGTGGAGTCTTGCTCATGGAGGAGGTGGACGTGCCATTCAAGGCCATCCGGCTGTTGGTCAAGTCCGATGGCAGTGCGGGCGAGACCGAACTGGCCGACGTCGCGCAAGAAACAGAGAAATACTGTCCAATTTCAAAACTTTACGAACAGTCGGGAACAAACCTGACGGTCACATGGCGCAAGGCTTGAGCCGCGCCAAAAATGGGAGGAACTGAGATGTTCGCAAAACTGACACGGCGCACAGCACTTGCGCTTTCAATGGCGGTCTTCGCTGCCCCGGCAATGGCGACCGAGACGATCAAGGCGGTCGTCATCGACGGCTATCCGGCCCGGGCACTTTGGGTGAAGGAGTTTACGGACTTCTTCATTCCGGAGGTAGACAAACGCCTGGCCGAAAGCGGCAACTACAAGATCGAATGGCAGGAAAGCTATGGCGGCAGCATCGTAAAGCCAAAAGGCGTGCTGGAAGGCATAAAACTTGGTCTCGGCGACATCGGTATCGTCACGACGATCTTCCACAGCTCCAAGCTTCCGACACAGGCGATTTCGGCGGTGACACCGTTCATTGCGCCGGATGCACGCGCGGTGGCCAAGGCGGTGGACGAGATTGCCAAGGAATACCCAACAATGCAGAACGAATTTGCCGCGCAGAACCAGGTCTATCTGGCGACCGGCGTGGTGCTTGATACCTATCAGGTGTTTTCGACCGAGCCGGTGAATTCGCTGTCCGATCTTGAGGGCAAGAAGATTGCGGGTGCGGGTATGAACCTGCGGTATCTGGAAGGTATCGAGGGCGCGGCCGGTGTGCGTGGCGGTCTGACCGACTTTTACAATATGGTGCAAACCGGCCTGGTCGATGCCGCGATGCTTTGGCCGGAAGCGGCAAAGACCTTCAAGATCGCCGAAGTTGCTCCCTATATGTTGCGGGCCGATCTGGGGGCGGTGAACTCCAAGACGATCACCGTCAACAAGGATTACTGGGAAGGCCTTCCGGACGAAGTCAAAGACGTGCTGCAAGAGGTCGCCGTGCTTTACCGCGACCATGTCGCAGGCATTGCGATGGACCGTGCCGAGGCAAGCAGGCAGGCCTACGTCGACGGCGGAGGTGCCATTGTAGAGATGGACGCGTCCGAACGTGCAGCATGGGCCGCTGCCATGCCGAACATTGCGCAGGAATGGGCCGCCGGTCTGGACGAAAAAGGCGAGCCTGGCACCGAAATGTTGAACGCATACCTCGCGAAACTCGCCGCGGCTGGATACCAGCCGGTCCGCGATTGGGCTGCGGCGACCAACTAGGTGCTTGGCTCCGCTTCTTCTGCGGTGAGAAAACTGATCGACGGCATCGCGGTATCTGCGAATGCCGTCGGCACACTTGTGGTGCTGGCTTTGGTTATCATCGTCAACTATGACGCCATCGCGCGAAGTTTCTTCAACAGCCCGTTCCTGGGCGCGGTCGAGGTCGTGCAGTTTTCAATGGTGCTGATCGTCTTTCTGCAATTGCCAGACGTGGTCCGGGTCGGAAGGTTGACCCGCTCGGACGGGCTATTGGGCATCGTGAGGCGGCGGAACGCCTTCGCAGGCAATCTGATGTCTCGTGCAATCGACATTTTCAGCCTGACGTTCATGGCCATTATCGCCATCGCGATCTGGCCCGAGTTCGTCGGCATGTGGGAAAGTCAGGATTTCTTCGGCATCCCCGGCGTTTTCACCGCGCCCTGGTGGCCGGTCAAGCTGGTGATCTTTCTGAGTGCCAGCCTTTGTGCGTTGCACTTTATCGTTCATGTGCTTGCCGAGCAGGAAAAGCCGGATGACGAAATCGGCCTTGGCGCGCGCTTCGGCGGCGACGACTCGATTGAAGCCAGGGGAGGAGACCGCACCCCATGACGCCGATTGAAATCGGCCTCGTGTCGATCGTCGCAATCGTCCTGCTGATTTGGGCCGGGGTTTATATCGCGGTTGCGCTTGGCATGGTGAGTTTCATCGCGATCTGGCTGATGCGCGACAATATCGACCTGGCCTTTGCCCTGACCAAAATCGCTATTGGCGACAGCGTCATGGAGTATACCTTCGCGACGATCCCGCTTTTCGTGTTCATGGGGCTGATCGTCTCAAAAGCCGGGCTTGGGGCTGATATTTATTCGGTCATGAACCAGGGCTTCCGGCGGATCACTGGCGGGATCGGCATGGCAACGGTGGGCGCGAACGCGGTCTTTGCCGCCGTAACCGGGTCATCCATCGCCTCTGCCTCGGTCTTTTCAAAGATGTCTGTGCCAGAGATGCTGCGCCACAACTACAACCCGCGCTTTGCAGTCGGCGTGGTGGCGGGCAGCTCGGTGCTCGGGATGATTATCCCGCCCTCGGCAATGTTGATCATCTATTCCTTTGTGGCCGAGCAATCGGTTGGAGAGATGTTCCTTGCCGGCGTTGTGCCCGGCTTACTTCTGGCCGTCGCATATGTTGGCGCGATCTGGTTCATGGGACGCTTCACGCCTGCCTTCGTGGGAGGTGAAACCATCGAGAATGCCGATTTGATGGAATGGCGCGAGATCGCCTCGAAGACCTTGCCCATCGTTTCTCTTATCGTGGTGGTTCTGGGTGGGCTTTATCTTGGATGGACTACGCCTGTCGAAGCCGGTGCAGCGGGTTCCCTGATCGGCATCTTCATTGCCGCAATTCGCGGCAAGATTAACGTCAAAAGCTTCTGGGAGACCCTGATCGAGACCGGCCATATCACTGCGGCGCTTCTGTTCCTTATCACGACGGCCTCGATGTATGCGCGGATGCTTGGCATCGCGGGCCTGCCGAATGAGTTGCAGGCGATCCTTACACAGAACAATTTCGACTTCTTTTGGGTGATGGTGATCCTTGTCGTGCTGATGCTGTTCCTCGGCACGATCCTGGATACGGCGTCGATCATCCTGATCGTTGTCCCGCTTTTTCTGCCGCTGATCGACAACATGGGTCTCAGTCTTGTCTGGTTTGGCATCGTCGCGGTGGTCGCCGCCGAGATCGGTTTGCTGACGCCGCCGCTTGGACTAAGTTGCTTTGTGATCAAGGCCACACTGGACGACGATCGGATCAAGCTGAAAGACGTGTTCCTTGGCGCCTTTCCATTCGCCTTCGTTATGCTTCTTGTCCTGATCCTCCTGATCCGCTTTCCGGCGTTAAGCACGGCCATTCTGAATTAGGATAACGTCCAATGAGAAACATCACAAAAGACAACATCACCGACGTCTTCATGGGCTATTTCGGCCCCGACACCGACCCGCGCCTGCGCGAGATCATGCAAAGCCTCGCAAGCCATCTCCACGCTTTCGCCAAGGAGGTGAAGCTGACCCATGCGGAGTGGCAAAAGGGGATCGAGTTCCTTGAATGGGCGGGCGAGATTTCCGATGCCGAGCGGCATGAATTCGTGCTGTTGTCGGACGTGCTTGGGCTTTCTTCGCTGGTGGACATGATCAATTCCAATCCCGATGGCACGTCCTCAAGCGTGCTCGGGCCGTTCCATATCTCGGGTGCGCCGGATATTCCGTTCGGGTTCGACATGAAGCGCGATTACGACGGAGATATCCTGTTGGCGCGGGGCAGGGTGACCGACCCGGCAGGCAATCCGATTGAAGGCGCCAAGATCGACATTTGGCAGACGGCGCCGAACGGGCTTTATTCCAGCCAGGATCCGGACCAGGACACTTATTCGTTCCACGGAATCCAGACCACCGAAGCGGATGGGTCATACGGATTTACCACCGTCAAACCTGTGAGCTACACCGTGCCGACCGACGGCCCTGTTGGTGAAATTCTGCTGGCCACTGGACGGCATCCGTGGCGGCCATCGCACCTGCACTACATCATCACCGCCGAGGGCTATCGCCCGCTTGTTACCGAGATTTTCCCCGACGACGATCCGTATCTGGACGAAGACACGGTTTTCGGCGTGCGCGAGGATCTTGTCATGAAGTATATCGAAAAGCCTGCCGATACATTCCCGGACGGTTACGATTTGTCGGGTCGGGTCAACGAACCGTACCTGGTCGCTGATTTCGATTTGAAACTGGTGCCGCTGTCCTAGTCGATCAGGTCGGCGAGGAACGCGCCGGTGCTTCGGTAGTGATCCATCAGGCGGCTGCTCACGGCTTCAACGTCGCGCTCCGCCGCCGCCGCGAGAATGCTTTGATGCTCGGCGTCCACATCGCGTCGGCTATAGCCCTTGGACTTGCCCGCCAAATAGCGATAGCGCACGTTAAGATCATAGAGCTGGTTGCAGAACCGTAGCAAGATCGGGGAATTGCACGCCGATATCAACGCCATGTGGAAGCCCTTGTGGCAGGCCTCGAACGTTTCTTGGTCTTTCTGCCGGGCGCGCACCATGTAGTGATGCGCCAGAACCAGCGCCTCCTCCCATTCTGCATCGCCATTTTCGACACTCTCGCGCACCGCGAGTCCTTCAAGCCTGCACCGCAGGTCGAGAATTTCCTGAAATTGCTCTTTGCTGGTCGCCGCGACGCGAAATCCACGCTGGTCGATCCGGTCCACAAGCTGATCGGACGTCAAAAGGCTCAAGGCCTCTCGCACCGGCGACGCACCGGTATCAAGGCTGTCCTTCAGCGTGTCGATCTTCAGTCTCTCACCCGGTTGGATGCGTCCGAAAATTATGTCGCTTCGCAATGCAAGATAGACTCGCTGCGTGGACGATTGCGACGACGTTGAAGAGACGGCTTTATCCATCGTTCAAAATTGCCACTTTTCTGTCGCGGAGGCAATTAATATCGTTTTTTCATGGCCATCGTCATCCTGTTTAGGTTTGGTCGGCTCAGCTACCAACTCAAGGGAAAAAAGTAGGTTTTTTGTTGGTTTCACAAAAAATCTGGGTATACTTCATGGCGACCAATTTACTTGAAAAGGACGGGCACATGCGGGAGACGCATTTTGAAGACGGCAAGTATTGGGTGAGCCCCTACAATTTCGTTGAAGAGGTGCGTCAGTCGCTGGAATTGCCGGCCAAGGTGGAAATCCACGACGCCACGCTGCGCGACGGCGAACAGACGCCGGGCGTCGTCTTTTCGGTCGACGACAAGATCAGGATCGCATCCAAGATGAACGAGATCGGCGTCGACCGGATCGAGGCCGGGATGCCTGCCGTGTCGCCGCAGGATGCCGAGGCGATCAAAGAGATCGCGAAACTTGGCCTGAACTCGAAAATCTACACATTCGCACGCGCCATGAAGGCCGATATCGACATGGCGCTGGAATGCGGCGCGCAGGGCGTCATCATCGAAGTGCCTATCGGGTATCCGAAGCTGGTCACCCAATTCGGCTGGACGTGGGAAGACGTGTTCAAGAAATCGAAGGACGTCATCAACTACGCCAAAGAATGCGGGCTCCACGCAGTGTTCTTCCCCTATGATACGACCCGCGCGCGGCCCGATGATCTGACGAACCTTTGCAACGCCATCATGGCTGAAAGCCCGCCCGACAGTATTGGCATCGTCGACACGATGGGCTGCGCCACGCCCGAGGCGATCAAGTACATGGTTCGTTGGGTAAAAGGCATGACCGGGCTGCCCATAGAAATCCATACGCACAACGACTTCGGCATGGGTGTTGCGACCGAACTTGCCGCCGTAACCGCGGGCGCGGAATGCGTTCACAGTTGCGGCAACGGATTGGGAGAGCGCACCGGCAATGCCGCGCTGGAAGAGCTGATGCTGGGGCTCGATCTGCTTTATGGATACGAGACGGGTTATCGGCTGGACAAGCTGCCGGAGCTTGGCGAGCTGTTGTCGGAACTGTCCCACATACCGATTGCCCGAAACAAGCCGGTCCTCGGCCACGGCAACTTTATCCGCGAAAGTGGCATCGGCATCCAGTACGTCATGCATGACCCGCTTGTCATGTTTGGAACCCACCCTCAGCTTACCGGGCGCAAAGGCGAAGTCGTTCTGGGGAAGAAAAGCGGCAAGGCTTCGGTTGTCTATAAGCTGGATGAACTGGGCTTGGGCCAGTTGAGCGACGAACAGGCGGCGGATGCGCTTGCACAGGTCAAAGCCAGGGGCATCGAAAAGCGCGATATCCTGACCGATGCCGAGTTCCAGGCGATTGTCGAAGAAGTCCGCAAGAATAACGCCGCCTGACGGATCGCCGATCAAACACTGCCGAGAACTGTACAAAACATCGAGGGAGGACCAAATGAATATGAAATCCAAAGTCATCGCCGCGCTGGTGGGCGCAGGTTTGGCCGTTGCGTCATCAATGGCCGCGGCACAGGAAATGAGGATCGGCACGGCAAGCCAGGGCGGTGCGTTTTATCCCGTCGGGCAGGCAATTTCGACGTTGGTCGACAAATACGCCGACGATCTGTCGATGGTGCCCGTGGTGACGCAGGGCTCGGTTGAAAACCCGCGTCTCGTAAACTCCGGCGAAGTAGAGATCGCGATCACCAACAACAATCTCTCGGTCCTCGCGAACAAGGGCGTCGGGCCCTATAAGAAGGCGGGTGCGATGAACCTTCGGGCGATCGGTCCGCTACATTTCAGCGTGCTTCACATGATGTCGCTTGATGGCTCGGACGTGAACAGCATTGCCGACCTGAAGGGTAAGCGCGTCGCGGTTGGCCCCGCGGGTGGCGGCACGATCCCGTTTCTTGGCCAGGTGCTTGGGCTGGAGGGACTGACAATGGACGACATCACCCCCAGCTTCCTGTCCTATGCCGATGGCTTCAGCCAGTTGGCGGACGGCAACGTCGATGCGGCCTTCGCCCTCAGCGGCTTTCCGGCTGGTGCGGTCATGCAAGCGCAGGCCAACAAGAAGCTGAAGTATATCCCGCTGACGGACGCGCAGATGACGACCGCGCTGGAGAAGTATCCGAACTACAACCAAGTGGTTGTTGCCGCAGACGTTTACGGAACCGATGCCGATGGCGCGCTTCTTGGTGTGAACAACATGCTGATCGTCGATGTCGGCATGTCGGACGACGTCGCGGGCAAGATCACGGCCGCGATCTACGACAACCTTGAAGAGTTCCGCGCCGAAAACGCCTATGCCCGTCAAATCGAACCAGAGCGGGCGCTGACGCTCAAGATCCCGCTTCATCCCGGTGCCGAGGCGTACTGGACGAAGTGATCCGATGGTTCCGGGTCGGGGAGACACGTCACTGCTCCGACCCGCATCGGGCCCATGAAAGCGCATCTAGATAAGACGTTCCGCCTTACGGTGACAATCGTCGCATTCGTGATCGGCCTTTTTCATCTTTTGAATGTGTCCGGTCTGTTCGTCTTGTCCACGCGCGATGTCCGCGTGTTCCATCTGATGATGGTGCTCGTGTTGATTTTCCTGACACGGGCAAGCCTCAAACGACTTGAACAGTCGGTCTGGGACCGGTGGCTTCGGGTGGGGTTCGCCGCCGTCAGCGTGGCGAGCTGCCTTTATATCATGT
>JABDJO010000018.1 GCA_013002465.1 Silicimonas sp.
GCGCAGCAAAGCTGCGGCGATACCATCATACAGCGTTTTTCAACGCATCCGCCAGATCGGTCTTTTCCCAGGAAAACCCACCATCGGCCTCGGGCGGGCGCCCAAAATGACCGTAGGCCGCCGTGCGCTGGAAAATCGGACGGTTCAGCGACAGGTGCTGGCGAATGCCGCGGGGGCTGAGATCCATTACCTTGGACACCGCTTCTTCAATCTTTTCGTCGGGCACCTGGCCCGAACCGAACGTGTCGGCATAGATCGACAGGGGTTTTGAGACCCCGATGGCATAGGACAACTGGATCAGGCAGCGTTCGGCCAGCCCCCCCGCCACAACGTTCTTGGCCAGATAACGTGCCGCATAGGCCGCCGAACGGTCGACCTTGGTCGGGTCCTTGCCAGAGAACGCACCGCCCCCATGCGGGGCAGCGCCGCCGTACGTGTCGACAATGATCTTGCGCCCGGTGAGGCCCGCGTCGCCATCGGGGCCGCCAATGACGAATGTGCCCGTGGGGTTGACCCACCATTCGGTGGCAGAGGTAATCCAGTCGGCGGGCAGAACCTCGCGGATGTAGGGTTCGACAATGTCGCGGATGTCGTCCGAGCTTTGATCTTCGCTGGCGTGCTGAGTCGACAGGACGATCGAGGTGATCTCGACAGGTTCGCCGTTTTCATAGCGCAGCGAGATTTGCGATTTGGCGTCCGGGCGCAGGTCGGGTTCGGCCCCGGATTTCCGCACTTCGGTCAGGCGCTTCAGGATGGCATGAGCATAGTGGATCGGAGCCGGCATCAATTCGTCGGTTTCATTCACGGCATAACCGAACATGATCCCCTGATCCCCAGCACCTTCGTCCCTGTTGCCGCCGCCATCGACGCCCTGGGCAATATGGGCCGATTGCGCGTGCAAGTGGTTTTCCACCTTCATGTTGGCCCAGTGAAAGCCCTTTTGTTCGTAACCGATGTCGCGAACGCAGTCGCGCGCGATCTGTTCAACTTGCTGCGTGACATGCCCGGGGCCGCGGACTTCGCCGCCGATCACCACGCGGTCGGTGGTTGCGAAGGTTTCGCAGGCAACGCGTGCCTCGGCTTCTTCTTTCAGGAAGGCATCTAGCACGGCGTCCGAAATACGGTCGCAAACCTTGTCGGGGTGGCCTTCCGAGACGCTTTCCGACGTAAAGGTATAGTTCTGGCGGTTCATAGAGGTGCTCCATTGCAAAAATCGCGCCACGTCAGGAAGCCGTTGTGGCGTTCAGAGGCGGTTACGACGTTCATTGCCCATTTGCAATGGCGTTGCGCCATCCGGTCCATGTGAGTGCGCCGAGCATGAACAATAGAACAACGGCGACGGGAATGTCGCCAGTTCGGGAATACAGTGTCGGCGGCAAGGACACTGGCAGTTGCGCGTCCCGATATCCGGCTTTGCCGAGGGGCAGCGAGATCTTGATCTCGCCCCTTGCGTCAATCACGGCAGAAACCCCCGTATTGGCGACCCTGACCAGCGGAAGCCCTTGTTCAACAGCCCGAAACCGGGCCTGTTGCAGGTGCTGGTAGGGGCCCGAGAATGTTCCAAACCAGGCGTCGTTGGTGATTTGCAACAGATAATCGGGGCGCTCGGGGCTGGCGTGGATGTGCTGAGGAAAGATGGCTTCGTAACAGATCAACGGCAGGGCGCGCCCGATGGGCGTGTCGATCAGATGCACCGACGGTCCGGGGCTGAAGCCATAACCATCGCGGGCGGCGAAGCTTTTTAATCCGACAATGCGGGCCAGTTGCCCGAAGGGGATGTATTCACCGAAGGGCACGAGGTGGACCTTGTCATAGGTCTGCGTCACCTTGCCGCCCCTTTCGACGGTGATCAGGGCATTGTGATTGCGCCCTTGGTCGCTGCGGTTGATGCCGGTGACGACCGGGATGCCATCGGCGGCGCTCGCAAGGCGCGACAGAACACTGTCGGCCCGGTCTAGGCGGTACGGGATGGCGGTTTCCGGCCAGATGATCAGGTCGGGCGGGACCTCTCCCTTGTCGTCCTGGGTGAAGGTGATCATTCGCTCGACAAAAAGGTGGGCCTTTTCGGGATCCCATTTTTCATGTTGCGGTGCATTTGGTTGAACCAGGCGAATTTTCTTGTCCTGGTCGTTGTCGTCGCCGTCGCGCGCCAGTCCGGTGGCAAAAAGCGCGGCGATTGCGACGAGCGAAAGGCCCGCAAACGAAAGGCGTCTGGTTCGGGTTTGCCCGAGCGAGGGAAACGACACGATCAGGAGTGTCAATGCGGTGAGGCCGAACGGGCCAACAAGCGCGGCGGTCAGGCGCACAGGCGTTTCGGTCCAGACATAGGCAGGCAAGGCCCAGGGAAAGCCCGTCAGCACATAGCCACGGGCCAACTCGGCCAGCGCAAGGGCAAGGGCAAAGCCGATGGGCCGAGGCGGGCATTTGGTCGACACCCATCCGGCAAGACCCCAGAAAAGCGCAAGGCCCGCAGCAACGAAAACAAGTGCAAAAGGCGCCATCCAGCCATGGCGGGCCACATCGACCAGAAAGGGCTGAACGATCCAGTGAAGTGCGATGGCGAAATAGCCAACCCCGCCAGCCCAGGCCAGCACCGATGCCCGCCCGGCCAGGGGCTCGATAGAAACCAACCAAACCAGCCATGCCAATGCCAGTAGCGCCACCGGCCAAAGATCGAAGGGCGCATGCCCCAGGGCGGCCAGCGCACCGGCCAGGACAGAAAGCAAGAATTTTCTGCGAAAATTCATCGCGCCGACCCAACGGGGTCGCATGGCAATCCTTGGCAGGTCATGGGACCCCTTGGCTCGATTTCCTCGCCGACAGGTTTAGGGAATTTTGCGAGCCTGTGTAACCCTCTGCAATGACGTCACCTTGGCCGTCGCCAGCAATAGAGGCAGCGTTCTATGGCGCGAAGTCTGCTGTGTGACCCAAACCTTGGAGTTGGCGATGTCGGAAAGAACCAAATTTGTCCCGAAATGACATTGGAGGGCCAAGTCGGGCAAGAATGCTGGTCTTCCTGTATGTCGCGCGCACCTTGTCTTAATTCCGAAGCGCCTTGATAACGGCCGAGGTTTCCTGGCTTCCGAACCCGGCCGCTTGCGCCCTTTTCACCCAGGACGCCATCAAATCCGGCAGTTCGCTGTTTATTCCGGCGTCATTGGCTTGCTGTTGCATCTGGCGCACGGCCGCCCAGGCGACATCGACCGATGCGCCAGAGTCACCAATTGTGTCGAATGTTCCGTTGCCAATCGTTTCGGTCAATGACACGGCGCGGTCACCAGGCGGCAGGATTGCAGTAAATTCCGAGACGGGCACACCTTCGGATTCGCACACAAGCGCGCCGTGGATCGAACCAAAGATGATTCCCAATGTGCGCGACAGAAACGCCAGATCGACCGTCGAAGGTGCCTTTATGTTTGGCCCAAGGTAGCGAAGCCCGCCTGCCAACTTCCGAAGATCGTCGCTGCATTCATCGAAGTCCTGCTCTTGGCCTGCGACAACGATTTTCCCGGTATCCGTTCCGATGTTGCCTGGCCAGCACAAGATCGCCCCGGCCAGGAACGATGCCTTTCGTTCGGTAAACCAGCTTTGCGCGTCGGCGGCCTCTTTGGGCGACGCGGTGCTAAGTTCAACGATGGTCCGTGTGGCCAAAACGTCCTGAGCACCATTGTTGTCAAAAAGCGCTTTTGTGGCGCTGTATCCGGGCAGGCAGATAATGACCTTGGGGCTTGCCGCAATCGCGTCGTGAATGCTTGCCGCCGCCCTTGCGCCTGCCGCGATGAGGGGCTTGGTTTTCTCTGGCGACCGATTCCAAACCGTCACCTCGCGACCCGCTTTGATCAACGTCCTTGCAAGCGCTGCACCCATTGCGCCAAGTCCAATTACCGTAATGTCGGACATGAATGATCCCTTTTATGAATGACGTTCCAATTCACCAGGCCGGGTCCCGCCGAGCGAGTCCAATTGGCGATTTAGCACCTGGTCACACGCGCCACCAAATGGCGATGACTGCTCAAGCATTCGCAGACAGCATCTCGACCAGTACGGTCAGGTCCTTTGCAGCCAAGCCCTTGTCTATCCCGCTTTGCGTCAGATCGCGCATCAAACGGGGAAAGTCGTCAGCCGTGCCGGTGGATTCGAAAGTTGAGAGAACATCGTTCAGTGCCGCAAGATAGACGGCCAGCGTTGCTTCGGATTTGTCATAGCTTTGGGCGGGGACAGTGCGGCGAAAAGTTTCCGCGTACGATCCAGCCATGCCAAGTGTGACCGGAAGTTGTGCCGCGAAAACCTCCATCGGGACACCTGCCCTGCGACATACGGCACCGCCGTAGATCATTCCGAACATGAAGCCCTGTCGCGCCGTGAACATGGCTGCAAATAATCCGGGAACGGCGGCAGGTGTGGTTCCGACGTGGTCGGATGCGCCGCCCATGGTGCGTATGATGTCGCCGCATTTATCCCAAACGTTGTTCGGGCTTGCACAAAGTATTGAGGTTTCTGCCTTTCCGATCCCGGACGGATAGGCGTTGATCATCCCAATCAACCAATCGGCCCCGGCTTCGGTCAGAACATCGACCAGTTCCTCGGCCTCTTCCGCGCCGCCGGTGGAAAGGTCGAGAATGGTTTTTCCTGTCAGTTTTCCAGATACCGGCCGCAGAAGTTCGGTTACCGTTTCGTGGTTCTTCAGGCATGAAACGGCGATATCGCTTGCGGCAAGGGCATCTTCAACGGAAAGAGCAATCTCGGCGCCCGCTTCGGCGAGAGGTTGTGCCTTCTCGGCAGACCGGTTCCAGACCGTTACCGATCGCCCGCTGGCCAGCAGAGACTTTGCCAAAGCGGTGCCCATGTTGCCCAACCCAAGTACTGAAACGTCTGACATGTTCCTGACCCCCATCAAGTCTCTTGCCGCAAACCCCGGTTCGCAGCGCATGTGTCCCTGACATCCCGGGACGCCTGAACACCTTAGGGGAGTATGGTGGCTTTTTGTGAATAAGTTTCCGCGACCGCTGGTGTATGACAACCGGCGATGTTGGAGCGGGCTTCAGGTGCGGCCACACGGTCGCTGTATTCTATTCAGCCGCCTTTGCGAGGTTCAAGCGAACACGTAAGCGCTTGATCCGGCGAGGGTCGGCATCGACGACTTCGAAATCAAGCCCATCGGGGTGTTTCACAACTTCGCCCCGGGCCGGCACGCGACCGGCCAGCATGAAGACAAGACCGCCAAGCGTGTCGATTTCCTCTTCATTTTCGGCGAAAACCAGTTTCTGACCGATGGCCTGTTCAAACTCGTCTATCGGTGTGCGGGATTGGGCCAGGAAGCATCCCGGCGACTCTTCCGTCCAAAGCGCGTCTTCGCCCGGGTCGTGCTCGTCCTCGATCTCGCCAATGACCTGTTCGATCAGGTCCTCGATCGTCACAAGGCCGTCGACACCGCCGTATTCGTCGATCACCAGCGCCATGTGCATCCGGTCAGTCTGCATCTTTTGCAACAGAACACCGATAGGCATCGAAGGCGGCGCGTAAAGCAGGGGGCGGAGCATCTTTGCAAGAGCAAAGCGTTCGCCGGTGCCATTGAAGCCGTGTTTCAGGGCGAGGTCTTTCAGGTGGACCATGCCAATTGGCGTGTCCAGCGTATCCTTGAACACCGGCAGACGTGTCAATCCGCTGTCGCGGAAGACATCGACCAGGTCTTTCTTCTTGATGTCGGATGGGACCGCGATGATTTCCACTTTGGGTATCATCACGTCTTCGACCCTGAGCCGGGTCAGATTGGCCAAACTGCCGCTGGGACTGTTGCCCGCCGATACCATGACCGGGGCATCGACGCCCTCGTCCTGATCGGAATTTCCACCGAGGGCCGTCAACCATCTTGTAAGAAGGCCCTTGTTACTGTCGTCTTCCACTTGCGCGCCATGCGCTGCGTTAGAAGATTCGTCGCCGTTGTCTCCCATTCATCCTTTCCATCAACTATCGGGCCCCGTCTGCCCGTTCACCATATATGGGTCCGGCACACCAAGCTTGCAAAGTATTGCCGTTTCAAGCGATTCCATCAAGTCGGCATCGCGGTTCCGTTCGTGATCGTAGCCCAAAAGATGCAACACTCCATGAACGATCAAGTGGGTGACATGATGGTCGGGCGGGATTTCGCCGGTTTCGGCCTCGGACATGCAGGTTTCATAAGACAGCGCAATGTCCCCAAGTTCGGTATCGCCTGAGGGCGGCAAGGGTATCGCGCCGGCGGTGTCGGGGCTGCGATCTTCGGACGGCCATGAGAGCACGTTGGTGGCCTTGGGCTTGTTGCGGAAAACGGCGTTCAGTTGCGCAATTCGGGCGTCGTCGCAGCCAAGGACCGTGACCTCCCAGACCTCGGGATCAAGACCGAGGTGGTCAAGCACCGCAGGCACGGCAGTTGCGGCCAAGCCTTCCAGCCCCTTCCAGCGGGCGTCCTCTATGATGATATCGACGCTCATGACCGGGGGGTCTACACGGAAGGTGCTGGGGACGCTAGGATGCGACATGGCTGGTTCATCAAACGCGTTTCGCGATGCCCTTGGTGCGATTTGTGAGCACCTTCCCGGTTCCGAGGTGTCGGATCCTTGGGGCGGGGGCCATGACGCCTGGAAAGTGGGTGGCAAGATGTTCGCTTGCATCGGGGCGACCCTGCCTGGTGTGGCCGTGAAGACGGCCGATTTCGAGACTGCGGCCATGCTGATCGACGCCGGTGTTGGGGTGAAGGCGCCCTATTTCCACCGAAGCTGGGTTCTGCTGCCCGAAGACGTGGACCGGGATGAGATGCGCCACCGGGTCGTCACGTCTTACGACATCGTGCGCGGCGGACTGACCAAGAAGGTGCAGGCGGCCTTGCCCGAGCGGGGCCCCTGAGTGCTTGAAATTCGGGCCGGTTTTCGTCATGTCGGCGTTGATGAACAGCGAAACCTCTTATGCCGACTGGATTGCCGTGGACTGGGGCACGTCGAACGCGCGTGCCTGGGCCATGCGGGGTGACGAGGCCGTGGCCCATGCGACCTCGGATGCCGGGATGGGATCGCTGGCGCCAGATCAGTTCGAACCAGCCTTACTGGCGATGATCGAGCCTTGGCTGGGGCGGGCGCGGATGCCGGTCGTGGCGTGCGGAATGGTTGGTGCCAAACAGGGCTGGTGCGAGGCCGCCTATGCCGCTGTCCCCTGCCCGCCTGTCGGCGGCGCACCCGCGCGCCCTGAAACCAGGGACAGCCGGCTGGACGTGGCGATTTTGCCCGGTTTGTCGCAAAGCGGGCCAGCCGATGTGATGCGCGGCGAGGAAACCCAGATCGCGGGGTTTCTGGCCCAGGACCCGGATTTTGACGGGGTGTTGTGCCTGCCGGGGACGCACACCAAGTGGGCTCAGATTTCAGCCGGTGAGGTGGTGAGTTTCCGCACTTTCATGACGGGCGAATTATATGCGCTGATCTCAGGCCAATCGGTGCTGCGTCATTCGGTGGGCGAAGGTTGGGACGAGGACGCCTTTGGTGACGCCCTGAGCGACGCCATGGCGCGGCCCGAGGCGATGGCCAACCGGTTTTTTTCGCTGCGCGCCGAAAGCCTGTTGACGGGATTGCCACCGGGGGCCGCCACCGCACGGCTGTCAGGATTGTTGATCGGCGCCGAACTTGCTGCCGCACGCCCCTATTGGTTGGGCCAGCGGATCGCCATGATCGGTACCGCACGGCTGACAGGCATCTATGGCACCGCTTTGACTTTGCAGGGTGCCCAGCCCGAGACAACGGATGCCACCAATATCACGCTGGCAGGATTGACCGCCGCCTATCACCGATTGAAGGACACACCATGAGCCGTCCCCTTATCGCCATCCTCAGGGGCATCGACCCTGACGAGGCTGTCGCCGTTGCCGAAGCTCTTGTCGAAGCAGGGATCGACCGTATCGAGGTGCCGTTGAACTCGCCCTCGCCGTTCTTGTCGATCGAACGCATGGCTGGTGCTGTCGGGGATCAAGCACTGATCGGCGCGGGCACGGTTCTGACCCAGGCCCAGGTGCGCGACGTGAAAGCGGCCGGTGGCGCTTTGGTGGTGTCGCCGAACTGCGACGAGGACGTCATCCGGGCGACCAAGGCCGAAGACATGCAGAGTTTCCCCGGTGTACTGACACCATCGGAATGCTTTGCTGCGCTGAAATTCGGTGCCGATGGGCTGAAGGTCTTTCCCGCCTTCCAGATGGGCCGGGACGGGTTGATGGCGCTGCGGGCGGTTCTGCCGGTGGAATGCCAGGTTTTCATGGTTGGCGGTGTCGGACCCGAAAACTTCGGCGAATGGCGCCGTGCCGGGGCCAATGGGTTCGGGCTGGGCAGTTCGCTTTACAAGCCCGGCGATGCAGCGTCCGACATTTTTGTGAAAGCGCGCGACATGGTTGCCGCCTGGGACGCCTTGCAGTGAGCAATGTATTCGACGCGACCCCGTGCGAGTTAGGCGAGGGTCCGTTGTGGCACCCCGAACGGCAACAGCTTTTCTGGTTTGATGTCAACGCGTTCCGGCTTTTGACACAAGAAGGCGGCAAAACGCGGATCGTGCAGTTCAACGAATACGTCTCGGCCGCCGGGTGGGTCAGCGATACTGAATTGCTGATCGCCTCGGAATCCCGGCTGTTCCTGTTCGACATCGACCGCGAGCGTAAAGAGGACGTGGAAGGTTTGGAATCCGACAACTTGCGGACCCGGTCGAACGACGGGCGCGGCGATCCATTCGGCGGGTTCTGGATAGGCACCATGGGCAAGGACAAGGCGAAAGGCGCGGGCGCGATCTACCGATATTATGACGGCGCGTTGCGTCAGCTTTACTCGGGGGTCACCATCCCCAATGCCATTTGTTTTGCGCCCGGCGGCAAGCGCGCTTATTTCACCGATACACCCACGCAGAAGGTCATGGCGCAAAGCCTGGATGCAGACGGCTGGCCCGAGGGCGAAGCAGAGGTGTTCCTTGACCTTCGCGATGCCGGCCTGTTTCCCGATGGCGCCGTCGTGGACGCCGATGGTAATTTCTGGAATGCGCAATGGGGGGCCTGGCGGGTGGCCTGTTATTCGCCCGAAGGGGAATTCCTGCGGGCGGTCGGGTTTGACGCCGCGAATACCTCTTGCCCGGCCTTTGGCGGTGCTGACCTGAGCCGCTTGTACTGCACCTCGGCACGCGAGGAATTGAGCGAGGCGGCGCTTGGACGGTCCGACAAGCATGGCATGACATTTGAAGCGCCCGAAGTTGGCCGCGGTCAGGCCGAGCATCGCGTGCAGCTTTGATCGCGGCTCTGGACAGTGCGATGAGCATCGGCGACGGTTCGGACCACCACCATGAGAAAGGGATCATGAATGGATCAGTCGCCTGAAGCTGTCATTGATTTGGCCAGAAAATACACGGCGGCGTGGTGTGCCCATTCAGCGGAAGAGGTGACCTCTTTCTTTTCGGACGACGCCCAATTCATCATCAATCGCGGCGAGCCCTGGATTGGGCATGGCGGTATTGCCGAAATGGCCACCGGGTTTTTCACCGATGTTCCGGACCTGCTGTTGATCAGCGATGATGTGCGGTGCTCGGGCGATCACGCCATCAATGTCTGGACGTTCACTGGTCATCATGCCGATACCGGCAATGCGGTCGAAGTGCGCGGCTGGGAGGAATGGACCATCGGGCCGGATATGAAGATCACCCTGTCGAAGGGCTGGTACGATGCCGACGGTTATGCCCGACAGGTGGCGGGCGACTGACAATTCACAGGGGACCAATGATATGATCGAAGCTCCGGCCAATCTGACGATCAAGGCGACGTTACGGCGGCCCAGCGAGGCTCAGATCGCGGCATTTCAGGGCTGCCCCACCGGGTTTGCCGTTGACGCGATGATGGGCCGGGGGGCCTTGTCCCCGGCCATTCAGCCGATCGGCGGCGGGCGTGATCTGCGGTGCGTGGCCGCTGGCCCGGCGCTGACGGCCGACTGCGGTCCGGCGGATGTTCTGGCGTCATTTGCAGCGCTCAAGTTCCTGCGTCCGGGCGACATCGTGGTCGCCGCCCACGGCGGGCACCGCGATGCGGCGGCCCTGGGAGATCGCCTTGCGGGCATGATGAAGAACGGCCGCGCGGCGGGGTTCGTCACCGACGGGCCGGTGCGCGATTATGACGGGATCATTCCCGTCGACCTGCCGATCTGGTGCGCCGGTGTGACGCCCGCTTCGCCGCACATGTCGGGGCCGGGCTCGGTCGGGTTTCCGGTTCAGATCGGCGGGCAAGAAGTTGAAACAGGTGACATGATCGTGGCCGACAGGGACGGCGTGGTCGTGGTTCCCTTCGAGCAGTTGGATGCGGTCATCGCCAAGCTTGACCATATCCGTGCGCTGGAACGCGACCTGGATGCAAAGGTCGCCAACGGTCTGGTCGTGCCCGACTGGGTCGAGGAATACCTGGCGAGCGACCAGACCGAGGTGACGGACTGAGGCGGGCAAAAAAGAGGATCGGGTCACTCTACGGTGAAGAAAAAGTCTTCCTTGGGATCTCGCTCGGCAATCTCGTCGGGGATCAAGTGGGGGCCGAGGAAGTGAACGCGTGCGCCGAACCTGGTTGTCATCCGGGACAGGTTTTCCAGTCTGGGCGACGTGATCGAGGCGTAGAGGGCGGCGTGGTCGGGATCGGCCAGAAGCGTTTTGATGCGGTCCCTGTGCCAGTCTACTGCCGCCCGATGGGCATCGGCCACGCCCGGCAATGCTAAAAGCCGATCCATTTCGGCTGCTCGGGCCGCATCAAGACGCCGGATCGAGCGGTCTTCCTCGGCGTTGTGGTTCATGCGGAACCAATAGGCTTCGCCCTGATCCCTGGTGGTGTGGTTAACCCGGCCCCGGTCGCGTTTCACAAGGAAGCTTTCGGCGCTGCGCACGGCGTAGTGGTTGATCGACACCATGTCATAGCCCCAGTTTGCCTTGCTGACACGCCAGCAAGCCCGCCAGGTGTTCGCAGGGATGCCTCGGCCTGATCCGTCAACCCAGCGCATCTGGCCTTGCGCCGCCTTATCGACGCCCTTGGGCCGGTGGACTCCCATCCGGCGAAACAGACCGGCGTTGCGATAGATCGTTTTGAACGCCCAGGCCTGAAGCGGGCGCGGTGCATATTGCGGGGCGGCATGAGGGAAAAGTTCGGTCACCGGGCGGTCTTCGAACCGGTGGCGGTCGGCATTGCCAAACAGCCGCCAGGGCATCGAGATCACATGCGCATCTGGTACCGCTTCCAGAAGGTCGCTGATCCGACCATTGCCCTTGTGGATATTGATATATTCGTCGACGTCGAGGGTCAGAAGCCAATCGGCACTCTGGACAACACTTTCCTGCTCGGCAGCACGGAACGCGGCATATTGTGGGACTTTGCCGGTTTCACGATAGGGGTTATCGCGGCGGATTACGCCGGCGCCGGACAACAGATCAAGCAGGCGCTCGGTGCCATCCGAACAATCGTTTGTATAAACAAGGTGGTGGTCCACCCCGATGGCACGATTGTGGGCCAGCCAATCAAGGACAAACGGGCCTTCGTTTTTCATCGCCGTGACGATGGTTACCCGATCCGTGTCGGGTCTTGGCGGCAAGGTGATTGATTGTGGCAGACGTAAGGGGCTGGCGTCGAATGCCCGGGCCATTTGGTCAAGCAACGTGGTGTCTTCGACAAGGTCGGATTTCTGCACAAGCGCGTTGACCGGGGCGCCAGGAAACACGACCCCCATGCAGCGGCGAAACTGCACAGGAGCGGCATCCACGGCCGGCGTACCGGCCACACGCACAGGTCTCCAAAGTGCTTCGGGCGGCATAGCCTTTGGGGCGGCTGCCCAACTGGAAAGCCATCGCTGTTCGCCGCGACGCAGAGCGATATGATCGGAGTGTGGCGCGGGCTTGTTCCGGCGCAATCGCCAGGGGTAAACCTCGGTTCCCTGAAGCATGAGACATTGGCCAGGTGCAACATGGACGCGGTCGAAAACAGAACCGTCGACATCAGGCATCAAAAGGTCGGCTAAATCGAGAAACGCAACCGCCCGGGCAGCAGATAAAAAACGATGCCGAAGCAGTTCATAGATCGCCAGCTGACCTAAGGGTGCGTGCCAGGGATCTTGGGGCGGCATCGTGCGTGACGGGGCCGCCGGTGCCAGGGCTGTGTGGCGGGCATCGGGTGCTTCGGCAAGACCAAGGGGGTGGCTGGCCGACACGACCAGGACCTGTTCTGCGGGATCAAGTGCGGTCAGGCGGTCTGCGAAATCTGCCTGTTCAGGGGGGTCGCGATCGAAGATCAGCGCTGCTTCGGCCCCGTGTTCCTTGGCATGATAGGCCATCCAATCAACTGCCGCTTCGGGTGTTTCGCCATTTCGGAAGGCGACCATGACGTCTTTGTCGCGGAAGTGATCCAACTCGGCGCGATGCGCATCGCATTCAACACGCGGTGGCAGATAGGCCAGCAAACTTTGTCCCAACGCCCGGATCGCAACGTCTTCCAGTTGCAATGCGGCATGCAAAGCATCGGGCGAAGTTCCAGCCGGGACTGCAAGCACGACGTGGTCATCCGTGCGAACCGCGCCAAGAAGGTCGAGCGGGCCGATTTTGACTGGCGCGAACTGTCGCTTTTGGACGGCCATCAAATGACCTTCGTGCCGGGCAATGTGCGAATTGCATCCAGATCGTCGGCAAATCGTTGATCAAGCAGTGTTTGGGTTATCTTTTCAATCCCAAGCAAGGTCTGAACCTCGATCACCGAAGGGTGCCGGGCAAACGACAGGTAAATTTCCTCAAGGTTTTTTGCATTGGGCGCCCCTGTTTCCAGCATGCGATCCAGTACGGCGATGCCAGTTTCCGAAAGCCTGGCGCGCAGCAGTCCCAGCGGATCGAGCACCTTCGCCGCCCCTCCAAACACCAGTTCCAGAACCGTTTCCGATTGTATGACCGCGCCGTCGGGCGTCAGCACAAATAGGTCGGCATCCGGCAGGGCCTGTCGAATTTCACGGACCAGATCGGCCCAGCTTAGGTCGTACAGAGTTTCCCACGAGGTTTCTCGGACCCGCGCCTCCAGAGTGTCGGACCCCGATGCCATGAAGAACCGTGGCAGGCTGTCGGGCAGGATCACGATGCGTGCGGTCTTGGCGATCTGGCCTAATCCGAACAAAAGCCGTTCGGCATCCGGAAACATTTCGCGCCCGTGGAGCCCGGCCTGCGGCGGCCCCAAAAGATTGACCGCCGACATCACCGTGGGTGTGGCGGTTTCGCGTCGGAAAGCCACCTGCCGGTCGTTGAGAGGTTCGCCAGGATCCAGGCAACGCCTGAGAAACGGCGATGCGACCCGGCTGGGAAGTGCCTTTAACCCCGCTTTGCCCAAAGCCTGACGATGAGTCCTCACAAGGGCATTCAAGTCAAGCGCAAGGCGGCTTTGCGGGCCAATGATCAGAGTAAGTTCCGTCGACATCAGCCCCGAAAAACGCTGTCAATTTCGGATCGAGCCGCTTGAAAAGCGTCGTTCATCGTCAGGAATGACGCATGGGGACGTTCGGCCAGCAACGACACGACGCCTGCCAATTCACGGCGCTGGTTTTCCTCGACAAGGTCGATTTCAAACTCATGGGCCGAGATGCGCATCGGTCCAAGCCGTTCGACCGCTGCAATCACATTGCGAACTGTCATATCGGGTGTGATCGCCAGCTTTTTCAAAGCGTCCCTGCTCATGGGAGCATCCTGTCGCGATTGTGCGTAAGGGTCCAGTGAGTTTCCCGTCCCTGCGGCATGATCGCGCGGAAAAGATGGTGCACAACGCCTCGTGCTGGCGATGATCCCGGATCCATGTGTCGCCTGCGCCCGTTGCGAACGCACAGTTCGAACGCGAGCTCAGACGATTTCGACCAGTTCGATCTGGAAGGTCAGGTTCTTGCCCGCAAGGGGGTGGTTGGCGTCAAGTACCACGGTTTCGTCGCTGACTTCAGCCACGGTCACCATGATCGGTTGCCCGGTCGGCCCGGAAAGCTGCAGCCGTGTGCCAAGATCGAGGGGAACGTCGTCAGGCACCTTGTCGCGGGGGAAGCTTTGCAGGCCATTTGGATCGTGCTGGCCGTAGGCATCGTCGGCCTCGATCTCGACGGTTTGGGATGCCCCGACTGCCATGCCCGAGACGGCCTTGTCAAAGCCGGGGATGACCTGACCCGAGCCAAGGGTGAATTCCAGCGGGTCGCGACCAGCCGAGCTGTCGAAGGTCGTGCCATCGTCAAGCGTTCCGGTATAGTGAATGCGGACCGTGTCTCCGGTCTTGGCGTCAGTCATTTGATTTCTTTCGTTTTGAAATTTTCAGTTGGCGCGCCCTAACCGAACATGTCCGCGCGCGAGTGTAAACTCTTGCCCGCCCGCGCTCAGGGGCCGCGACCGGTTCCCTGCAATGTCTTATCCGTTGGTTCGGCGAATTTGGGGGGTCGAAACCGGGCTTTTCACCGCCTGCTGGCCATGACACTCTTTGGTCCGGATATGAGGAGCCGCCCATGCCTGTAACAACCTGTGTGTTCGACGCCTATGGCACGCTTTTCGACGTGGCCGCCGCCGCGCGGATCGCGGCCGAGCAGCCGGGGCAGGAACATCTGGCCAAGGTCTGGCCAAGGTTGGCGGCGGACTGGCGCACGAAGCAGCTTCAGTACACCTGGTTGAGGGCGGTCACCGGCGAGCATATTCCGTTCTGGCAGGTCACGCAGGACGGGCTGGATTGGGCGATGGAAGCCAGTGGGCTGGATGACCCTGTATTAAGAGAAACTCTCCTGGCGCTTTACTGGGAGCTTCCGGCCTATCCAGAAGTTCCGGAAATGCTTAAGGCGCTGAAGGACAATGGGTACTCCACGGCGATCTTGTCGAACGGATCGCCTGACATGCTGGATGGCGCTGTCGATTTTGCCGACATTCGGGCCTTGTTGGATGCGGTTCTTTCAGTCGAGGACGTGGGCATCTTCAAACCTGCGGCAAAGGTCTATGACATGGTTGGCACGCGGTTTGGCACCACTCCTGAACAGGTGTTGTTCGTGTCGTCGAACGGCTGGGATGCGGCGGCGGCAGCGGGCTATGGATTTCAGACCGTCTGGGTCAATCGCGCGGGCGAGCCTCAGGACCGACTGGCGGCGCGCCCGGGGCATGTATTAAGCGATCTGAGCACTGTACCCGAATTGGCGAAGGCCCTTTGATGCCAAGTTTCAACGCTTCTGACGGAACCCGACTGCACTATACCGACGAAGGCCATGGTCTGCCCATTCTGGCGCTTTCCGGTCTGTCGCGGAATGGCAGCGACTTTGACTATCTGGCGCCGCATTTGCCGGATGGCATCCGCTTTCTGCGCCTTGACTATCGCGGGCGCGGCAAGTCCGAATGGTCAGGTCCTGAAACCTATACCATTCCGACCGAAGCGGGGGACGCTTTGGCACTGATGGACCATCTGGGTCTTGACCGTGTGGCCATCCTTGGAACGTCGCGCGGGGGGCTTCTGGCCATGGCTCTTGCCGCCACTGCGCAAGCCCGGCTGACCGGCGTCTGTCTTGTCGATATCGGCCCCGAGATTGCCGAAACCGGAATCGACGTCATTCGCAATTACATCGGGCGCAATCCCCCTCAGAAGACCTATGAGGAAGCGACTTCGATGCGGGCCGCGTTGTTGACCGGGTTTGAGGGCGTGCCTGAAAGCCGGTGGGCGGAAGAGGTGAGAAAACACTATATCGAGACCCCCGAGGGGCTGCAGATCAACTATGACCCTGCGCTGCGCGAGGCGGTTCTTGCCACGGCCGAGGCTCCGGCCCCGGACCTTTGGCCGCTGCTCGATTGCTTGGCCGGGCTTCCGCTGGCGCTGATCCGGGGGGCGAACTCGGATTTGCTGGCCGTTGAGACCGCCGACGAGATGCAGCGCCGTCGCCCCGACATGATCCGAGTGGATGTGCCGGATCGCGGGCATGTGCCCTTTCTTGACGAACCCGAAGCGCTGGATGCGCTGCACCGATGGATTGAGGGCCTGACATGAACATCGACAAGATCACCGCCGCCGCCGACCGTATCCGGGGCCACGCGGTTCGCACGCCTTTGCTCAGCGCTCCATTGCTCAATGAAACGGCGGGGCGGCGCATTTTCGTAAAGGCCGAGTGCCTGCAGAAAACCGGATCGTTCAAGTATCGCGGAGCGCGGTCGGCGACTACGGCACTGGAGCCTGACATCCGGTCGCGCGGTGTTCTGGCGTTTTCATCCGGTAACCATGCCCAAGGGGTTGCTCTTGCAGCGCGTGAATTGGGTATTCCCGCAGTCATTGTCATGCCCGAGGATGCGCCGAGCCTGAAAATCGCCAACACCCGTGCTTACGGTGCCGAAGTCGTACTGTATGACCGCGAAATAGAAAGCCGGGAAGACATCGGGTCCGCATTGGCCGAACAGCGCGGCCTGTCGCTGATCAAACCCTTTGACAATGAAGAAGTGATCGCCGGTCAGGGAACGACGGGGTTGGAAATTGCCGCACAGGCCCAGGAACTGGGAATCGAAAAGGCCGATGTTCTGGTTTGTTGCGGCGGCGGCGGCCTGACCTCGGGGATATCCCTCGCGCTTGAGGCAAAGGCCCCTCACTTGCGCCCCCGCCCTGTGGAACCCGAAGGATTTGACGACGTGGCCCGGTCGCTGGCTGCAGGCAGCATACAATCCAACAAGGCCATGTCGGGGTCGATCTGCGATGCCATTGTCACGCCTGCGCCTGGGAAAATGACCTTCCCGATCATGCAACGGTTGTGCGGCCCCGGGATTGTGGTGTCGGACGATGAGGCGCAGCGCGCCATGGCATTGGCTTTCTCGCGGCTGAAACTTGTGCTGGAACCTGGCGGCGCGGTGGCACTGGCGGCAGCACTTTTTCACAGCGAGGGCGACCGTGATGTCATTGCCGTGGCCACGGGTGGTAACGTCGATGTGGCGGTCTTCCAATCCGCGCTTCAGGCGTTTGGTGAAAGTTGATTGACCCTGCCTACTAACTTCGCCCAGACTGGTGAGCGAACAAGGTGCAGGAGTCTCGATTGACCATCCTTCAGCTGTCCGACGTCGATCTTCACTATCGCCTGGATGGAAACCCCGATGGGCCCGCCGTTGTGTTTGCCAATTCGCTTGGCACCGACCTGAGGCTGTGGGATCCGGTCATGCGCTTTCTGCCCGACAGTCTACTTTGTGTTCGATACGACAAGCGGGGTCATGGGTTGTCCGCCTGTCCACCGCCGCCCTATTCCATGGGGTCGCTGGTACGCGATGCCGAGATGTTGCTGGATCATTTGAACCTGCGCGACACCGTCTTTGTCGGCTGTTCAATCGGCGGCATGATTGCCCAGGGTTTGGCGGTCAAAAGGCTGGATCAGGTGCGCGCCATGGTGCTCTGCAACACGGGCGCCAAGATCGGGACCGTCGAAATGTGGCAGGACCGGATTGCCACCGTGAAAGAAGGCGGGATCGAAGCCATTGCCGATGCAGTGATGGATCGCTGGTTTTCCAAAGAATTCCGTTCGACCGCCGAGTTGATCGCATGGCGCAACATGCTGACACGGCAGCCCGATGCGGGATATGTGGGGTGTTCGGCTGCGATTTCGGGCACCGATTTCTTTGAAACGACGGCCAGCCTGACCCTGCCGACCCTGGCCATTGCAGGCAGCGAAGACGGCGCCACGCCCCCTGACTTGGTTCGGGAGACCGCAGCGCTTGTGAAAGGAAGCCGCTTTCATTTGATCCGGGGTGCTGGGCATTTGCCAATGGTCGAAAAGCCCGAGATTTTTTCCGACCATCTGAGCACATTCCTGAAGGAGATCGGCCATGAATGAGCGCTTCGACAAGGGCATGGCGATCCGGCGCAAAGTTCTGGGCGATGCACACGTGGACCGGGCCGAGGCCGCCAAGACGGAATTCGACGCCGCCTTTCAAGAGATGATCACCGAAGGCGCCTGGGGGACCCTTTGGGCGCGCGATACGATCCCGCTTCGCGAACGCTCGATGCTGACGGTTGCGCTGCTTGCCGCGACCGGCAACTTCGAGGAACTTGAAATGCACCTCCGGGCGACTGCCAACACGGGCACCAGCCAGCAGGATGTTCTTGAGGCCCTGTTGCATGTGGCGGTCTATGCCGGGGTGCCGAAGGCCAACCATGCTGTCAGGATCGCCAAGGCCGTTTTCTCTGATCTGGATAGAGATACATGACCGGCGGTGGCCTTCTGCCACGCGACCGGGCCGTTCAGCCCGCAGCACTTACGCCGGAATACAAGACTTCGGTCACGCGCAGCCCGCGATCGCCGCTGTTGACACTGGACAGCACGGTGACCGAGGAAACCGGTCCGGTTTTCGGCCACGACATCATAGGGCCGTTGGACAACGATCTGATCAACAATTTCACGCAAGGGGCGAGTTTGGCGAATGGTGAACGAGTTCTGATCCACGGACGCCTGAGCGATCAGAACGGGCGTGCGGTTCCCGGTGCCCTGATCGAGATCTGGCAGGCCAATGCGGGTGGGCGCTATCGCCATGCCAATGACAGCTATTTCGCCCCGCTTGATCCGAACTTCGGCGGCTGCGGACGCACGCTGACCGACGATGATGGGAACTATCGCTTCATGACGATCCGTCCGGGTGCCTATCCCTGGCCCAATGGTCCCAATGCCTGGCGGCCGATGCACGTTCACTTTTCGCTGTTCGGGGCAGCATTCGGACAGCGGCTGATAACCCAGATGTATTTCGAGGGTGATCCCTTGATTGATCTTTGCCCAATCGTGGCGGCTATTCCCGACCAGCGCCAGATTGATCGGCTGGTTGCCCATCTGGACATGTCCCAGGCACAATCGATGGATCATCTTGCCTATCGGTTTGACATCACCTTACGCGGGCGAAACCAGACAATGTTCGAAAACCGCCCGGAGGGAATGTAGGATGGCGCGCCGGCCCGATCCTGATCCCGAAACCGCAAGCCAGACCGCCGGACCATATGTTCACATCGGCTGTCTGCCCAGTGTCGCCGGGTTTCACGCGGTCTTTGACGGCGACCTTGGCGCTTCACCGATCATCGAAGGCGCCAAAGGCGATGTGATAACGGTCGAAGGCAAGATTTTCGACGGCTACGGAGACCCGTTGCTGGACGGAATGATCGAGACCTGGCAGGCGGACGCGAAGGGTCTTTATGCGGGTCAGGCGGGGGCCGATCCCAAGGTGCCGGGATTTGGACGGCGGGCGACAGATGCCGAGACCGGCGCATTCTCGTTCCGAACAATCCGCCCCGGTGCGGCCAAGGGACAGGCGCCGCATATCGCCTTCTGGATCGTTGCGCGAGGGATCAATATCGGGCTTCTGACCCGCCTTTACTTCCCCGAAGACAATCACAGCGACGACCCGATTTTAAGCAGAATAGAAACGGCAGAGCGGGCGAAAACGCTGATAGCCGCAAAGATTGGCGATGCGGCGTATCGGTTCGACATCCGGTTGCAGGGCGACGGCGAAACGGTTTTTCTGGATATGTGACGGGGGATATACTGGCGATCCCTGGCGATGTTGCCATCCACGCAGAAACCGAAGCAATTTCTGTGGTCTTACAGCCATATTGAATGCTAATTCCAAGACATGATCTATTGCTGACAAGGTCTTGCCGATGCCCGCTTCCCCAACTGACAGTCTAATCTATGGAAAGCTTTTCGGTGATGCCGCGGTCGGTCAGTTGTTCACCGATACCGCCGAGGTGCGTGCCATGATGCTGGTCGAGGGTGCCCTTGCCCAGGTGCAGGGGCGTTTGGGGATGATCCCCGAAACCTCGGCGGCCGCCATTCAACGCGCCGCGATGGAAATCCAGATCGACCCGGGCGGGCTGGCCGAAAGCGTGGCCGCGAATGCCGTCGTCGTGCCAGCGTTGGTGGACGCCTTTCGCGAAGCCATGCAGGCGCCCGAACACAGTGCGTATCTGCATTGGGGGGCGACCAGCCAGGATATTATGGATACCGGGTTGGCGCTGAGATTGCGTCAGGCGTTGACGATTATCGAAGAACGATTGGACCGGGTGATCCTGGGTCTCGCCGATCTGGCCGAGGCCCACGCGGAAACGCCGATGGTAGCGCGCACCTATGGACAGGCTGCGGTTGTCACATCCTTCGGTGCGGTGGTGGCCGATTGGGGCCGCCCCCTGATCCGCCACCGCGAGCGGTTGCAGGGTGTCCGTTCCGACGTCGAACTGGTCAGCCTGTCGGGCGCAGCGGGCACCTTGTCGGTCATGGAAGGCCGCGGGGCCGAAATCAGGTCGGAACTTGCCAAGGCACTAGCGCTTTCCGACCCAGAATCAAGCTGGCACAGCACGCGCGACGGCATCGCCGCTTTGGGTGCTTGGCTGACGGGTTTAACGGGATCGCTGGGCAAGATCGGCGAAGACCTGTTGATCCTCACGCAATCAGGCGTTTCGGAGGTTTGCTTGGGCCGGGGCGGTGGATCGTCAACCATGCCGCAAAAATCCAACCCGGTGGCGCCATCGGCGATCTCGGCTATTGCGCGCCAGGCGGTCGGGTTGAATACGGTCATTCAATCGGCCCTGCCCCACCGGCAACAACGCGACGGCGCGGCCTGGCTATCGGAATGGCTGTGCCTGCCGCAACTGATCATCCTGACCGCCCGGTCGCTTGCCATGACAGACGCTTTGGACGTCGCGCCGGACATCCAGGCCATGACCCGGCATATCGAGGCCACTGACGGCATGATCTTTGCCGAGGCTTTGACCTTTGCCCTTGCCCGCACCATGCCGCGTCCCGAGGCTCAGGCCGAGGTCAAACGGTTGATTGCAACAGCACGGGACAAAGGATTGCCCCTGCAATCCATTGTTCAGGAGTCCCACGAAGACCTGAAGTCTTCTGAAATTTTCAATCCAGAACATAACCTTGGCACTTCCCCCCAAGACGCGCGACGTTTCGCCAAGGTCGCACGCCTCGAAAAATGAACTAATCGGTTCACTTTTGTCTTTTCCGGTCGCCGGTCCTGGCATATGAAGCCGGGATGCGACTGACACTGACATTCATCCTGACAACCGTGGTCATCGATGCCATGGGCATAGGGTTGATCATGCCAGTGATGCCGGCGCTCATGCGCGAAATCGGAGGTATCTCGCTGGCTGATGCGGCCATCTGGGGTGGCGTGCTGACGACAGTATTTGCGGTGATGCAGTTTCTCTTCGGGCCAATCGTCGGGTCCCTATCTGATCGGTTCGGGCGCAGACCTGTGCTTCTTGGGTCATTGTTCGTGATGGCGCTGGATTATCTGGTGATGGCACTGGCGCAAACGTTCTGGCTGCTGCTGATTGGCCGGATCGTGGGAGGTGTGACCGCCGCCACGCAATCAACGGCAACTGCGGCCATAGCCGACATCACGCCGCCCAACGAAAAAGCCGCGCGCTTTGGGCTGATCGGAGCTGCGTTCGGGGTCGGGTTTGTTCTGGGCCCCCTTTTGGGCGGGATTCTGGGTGAATACGGCACCCGGGCACCATTTTATGCCGCCGCAGCGCTTGCTGCGTTGAACATGGGCCTGGGGTATTTCGTGATGCCGGAAACCGTGACCGACCGCACCCGCCGAGAGTTCACTTTCGCGCGGGCCAATCCCCTGGGCGCTTTCGCGCAGGTCGGTCTTAACCCAGAATTGCGGCGGCTTTTGATCCTGTTCTTTCTCTATCAGGTCGCCTTCTTCGTTTACCCCGCGATCTGGTCCTATTTCACGACCGAGCGTTTCGGCTGGAGCGAAAGCATGATCGGTTTGTCGTTGGCGGCCTTTGGCGTGTCGATGGCGGTGGTTCAGGGCGGTTTGATCCGCGTGATCCTGCGATGGCTGGGTGACCGGGGTGCCTTGCTTTACGGGTTGATCTTCAACGTCCTGGCCTTCGCGGTCATGGCGTTTGTCACCAGCGGAACACTGGCCCTGATGCTGACCCCTCTGACGGCCTTGGGGGCCGTGGTAACACCAGCACTTCAGGGGATCATGTCGCGGCAGACCCCCGACGATAGTCAGGGCGAGCTTCAGGGCGTGCTTGCCTCGACCTCGGCCCTGGCCACCATCCTGTCACCATTGTTGATGACCTGGGTCTTCGCCCAGTTTGTCCATGCAGATGCAGCTGTCTATCTGCCCGGAGCGCCGTTTCTGGTGTCCATGGGTCTGTCACTGGCCTGTATTGTGGTTCTTCTGTTACCGCTGCGCCTGCGAGCAGCGTAATCCTTTTCCGGGATGTCGCTTTCCGGCTTGCTTGTCGATTGCACCCACAGCACCTTTCCCGACAAACGGGAGAAACACATGGCACGTATCCGGGCGGCAGTTTGCCACACATTCAATGAGCCTTTGGAGATCGAGGAACTTGATCTGGCTCCGCCTGACCGGGGCGAGGTCGAGGTGACGCTTGGCGCGTGTGCTATATGTCATTCCGATATCACCTATGCCAGCGGGGCATGGGGCGGAGACCTGCCTGCGGTCTATGGCCACGAAGCGGCGGGCGAGATCACGGCATTGGGCGACGGAACAACCGGGTATAAACTGGGTGACAGGGTGCTGGTTACGCTTTTGAAATCCTGCGGCACTTGCCCGTCTTGCACCAGCGGCGCGCCCGTCATCTGCTCTGGAGCCGAAGCCGCCGCGCCGCTTTCCAGACCGAATGGTGGCAAGGTTTTGCAGGCCATGAACTGCGGAGCCTTTGCCGAAAAGGTCGTGGTTCATCACAGCCAGATCGCCAAGATTCCAGACGCGATCCCCTACGATGTCGCCTCGCTGATGTCCTGCGGTGTGATTACCGGCGTGGGCGCGGTTGTAAATGCCGCAAGGTTGACGGCAGGTGAGGACGTGGTGGTGATCGGTGCGGGCGGTGTCGGGCTTAATGCCATCCAAGGCGCGCGCCTTGCCGGGGCGCGGCGGATCGTGGCCGTCGATATGCTGGGCGAAAAGCTGGACGATGCGCTTGAATTCGGCGCGACCCATGGCGTTCTGGCCAGCGATTCCGCCCCTTGGGACCGCGTGCATCAGACCCTGGGGCGCGGCGCAGACGCGGTTTTCGTGACTGTCGGCATTGCTCGCGTGTACGATGATGCACCGAAATACCTGGCCCCCGGAGGCCGCGTTGTGCTGGTGGGAATGCCGCCGACGGGCGCGTTGTCGTCCTATGAGCCAGACACACTGGCCAGCAAGAACCAATCGCTTGTGGGCACAAAAATGGGCAATACGGTTCTGGCGCGCGATATTCCCTGGCTGACGGATGCCTATCTGCAAGGCCGTCTGAAGCTGGACGAGCTGATTTCAAATCGTTGGAGCCTGGACGAGATCAACGATGCAATAGCACACACGAAATCGGGCAAGGCGCGTCGCAACGTGATTGTCTTTTAGCGCCGATACGACTTAGACCCGCCGCCATAGATTTTTGGTCAATCGCAGAAGGTGTACATGACAAGGCCCTCGGTTTCCTCGGCATTGAACTTGCGATAAAGGCCACGCGCGGGTGTGTTGTCGACTTCCGTTGCCAGCCAGATCTCTTCGCACCCCCGGTCGCGGGCCAACTCGATGATCCGCTGAAGCAGACGGCTGGCAATGCCCCGCCTTTGGTAATCCTCAGACACGCCGACTTCTTGCACAAAAAACGGCAGTTGGTTTGTCGGGGTGCATCAGCACAGTACCACTGGCAAAGCCGACCACTTCGCCCATGTCCAAGGCCACAACCAGTTCGTTCACACGGGTCGCGAGAAAGGCGTAGGCCCGCGTGGGATCGACTTCGTTGTCGAATGTCCCCGGACGCACGCGATCCAGAATATACGCATCCTCTGGACCGAGGTTGCGAATGGTGATTGGGTGCCCAGACATACCCACCCCTGAACAAAAGGACGCTTACACCGTGAAACTCGCTGATCTCGACGTGATTGTCACGGCCCCTCCGCCACCTGGCTGGGGTGGGCAATACTGGCTTCTGGTAAAGGTGACGACAGACACCGGAGTAACCGGATGGGGCGAATGTTATGCAAGCTCGGTCGGGCCCGAAGCCATGACTGCGGTGATCCGGGACGTCTTTCAGCGCCACATGGCGGGTGAATCGCCCGAGAACGTCGAACTGATGTACCGCCGCGCCTACTCCAGCGGGTTCACACAGCGCCCCGATCTGACGGTCATGGGCGCGTTCTCCGGTCTTGAGATGGCGTGTTGGGACATTCTTGGCAAGGACCGGGATTGCCCGGTCTGGGCTTTGCTGGGGGGCAAGGTCAATGACCGTGTGCGTGCCTATTCCTACCTTAACCCCCTAAAAACGCACAAACTGCCCGAGTTCTGGGGCGATGCGGATATGGCTGTGGAAAGCGCCCTGGATTTGGTATCGCGTGGCTATACTGCTGTGAAGTTCGACCCCGCTGGCCCCTATACGATCCGCGGCGGGCATCAGCCATCGCTTTACGATATCGAAACCTCGGCCCGGTTCTGTGCCAAAATCCGCGAGGCTGTCGGGCCGAAAGCCGATCTGTTGTTCGGCACCCATGGCCAGTTCACCGCCGCCGGGGCGATCCGGTTGGCCGAGGCCATTCAACCCTATTCGCCGCTTTGGTTCGAAGAACCCGTGCCGCCCGATGCGCCAGAGGCAATGGCCAAAGTGGCCAGTGCCGTTTCGATCCCCGTCGCAACTGGCGAGCGTCTGACAACAACTGTCGAGTTCGCCGGCGCGCTTGCCCATGGCGCTTCGATCCTGCAGCCCGCCTTGGGGCGTGCCGGGGGTATCTGGCAGGGCAAGAAGATCTCGGTCCTGGCCGAAGCCGCCGGTGCCCATATGGCGCCACATCTATATGCCGGACCGATAGAGTGGGCAGCAAACATACATCTATGTGTATCAATTCCAAACTTGCTGATCGCCGAAACGATAGAAACCCCGTTCCACGACCAATTGATCAAGGGCACCATCCGCGTCGAAGACGGTTACATCCCAGCACCGACCGCGCCCGGTCTTGGCATCGAGGTGGATGAGGACCTGGCCCGCGCCCATCCATTCACCGGCACCGGCCTGCATCTTGAGATGCAAAGCGAACCCGTCCGTTATGATGCGCCGCAGCTATTTGCAGGGGGCGCGCCAGTCAAGATCTGAAGGCACTCAGACTTCCAGGGCTTTTCGGTGCGCGCGAATAGCCTCGGTCAAGTCGCCGTACCAGGCGGCGTTACCGTCTTCGATGACCACCCCGGCGTCACAGACCCGTTTCAGGAACCCGAAACTGTGCGACACGACAACCGCGCTGCGATTGGCCAGACGCTCGGCCAGCGCTGCCTCGCATTTTTCGCGGAATGCAGCGTCGCCAACTGCCGTCACTTCGTCGATCAGATAGGTGTCAAAACCGATTCCCATCGAAAGAGCGAACCCCAAACGGGCGCGCATACCCTGGCTATAGCTGCGGACCGGAAGGCGAAACTTGTCACCCAGCTCTGAGAACTCCTGCACGAAATCAATAAGTTGATCGCTATCGACCCCATAAATGCGGGCCACGAATCGGGTGTTCTGGACGCCGGTGAGATCGCCGTGGAAACTGCCCGCGAACCCCACCGGCCAGGACACGCTGCCCGCCATCTCGATCCGACCCGAGTTTGGCCGCATGGACCCGGCGATCATTTGCAAGAGGCAGGATTTGCCCGCGCCGTTCCGGCCAAGAAGTGCCACCGTCATGCCGTCGGGAAATCCAAGCGTGACATCGTCGGCCACACAGGTTTCAACGCCGCCCGTATAGAAGGATTTCGAAACATTGATCAGACGGATCATCGCCGATCCCGGATACTGTAGAACACAAGAACCGAAATGCCCCAAAGTGCGATCGACAAGAATGCCAGCACTCCCAAAAGCTCGAAGGTCTTTGGATACTTCGAGGCTTCGGCCAAAGTCGGGCGAATATAGGCCGCCAGATAACGGCTTTTCCGCCGCGCTTCGGCCAGGGCCTGGTCATAGGTCACAAGGGCCGCCGTATAGGCCTGTTCGGCAAACTGCCGGTCGACGGCCAGACGCTCGAACTCGGCCAACACCGTTGCATAATCGTCGCCTGCATCCCCTGCACCGCCGACGCCCAGCTTGCGGCGCTCGTCGTCGATCCGGGCTTCTATAACAGCGATCCGGCGGTCCGCTTGTGTGATGCGCGGATCGTTTGACCGGGTGCTTTCGCGCAAGAGATCGGCACTGATCAATGCCTCGGCCAACTGCTGTTCCAGCGTCGACAAAAGCCCCATCTGGCCTTGCAGATCGGCGGTCGGATCAACGATCTGCGTACGCGAGCGAAAGGCCGTCATCGCCTCGCGCGCGAGCTTCAAGCGCTCGACGGCCCGTTCCAGTTCGTCCTTGGCAAAGGCTATCGCATCTTCCTGGGCGATGGCTGACAGGTCGTCTATCAGCCGGGCGCTTTCGTCGAAAATACCGGTCGCGATGGTGCGTGCGTCTTCCGGGGAGAAGGCCAGCACACGCACCTCGATCAACTCGGTCGACGTGTCATAGGTCACGCGCACCATGCGGTTCCAGTAATCCTGCAGGTCTTCGATCGTGCCGGTCGTGTCGTAGGCAAAAATCGGGTCGCGGGCGGGTTTGGAAAATAGCGCCGTTAGATCAATGCGCGTTTGAAGCACTTCGACCATTTCCTGGCTGGAAATGAACTCGTAAAGAATGTCGCTGTCCGAACTGCCGGTGCTGGCAACATCCGCAATTCCGCCGAACAGTTCTATCGGCGTTGCCGCCTCTTCCTTCCTGACCGAGAACCCGACGGTCGACGCAAATTGATCCGCAGCGATGGTCACCAGATACCAGGCAGCCAAGGCAAGGGGCACCACAACCAGTAAAAGAAATCCAGCGAAAACACCGATATGCCGGGCCCGGGGCCGTGCCGGATCGGCTGGTGGGCGAAGGACAGAGATCCGCGCATTGGGCGCGGTTTTTTCAGGCATGGCCATGGCAATTTGTCCGTTCACGTCTTTGCAAGTTTTTCACGATATTTGTCTCGGAATTGTTAAAGGGGGCCGAACGATTCAAGTGGCTGTGACTGACCCAATGCCACCGCAGGTGCCACGACGCCTTCGAACCGGGCGTTCGATCTTTGCGTTGATGCTGCGCGAAATGGTGACAACCTATGGGCGCTCGCCCGGCGGATACCTTTGGGCCGTGCTGGAACCGATTGCGGCCATTGCACTTTTGTCTTTTGCCTTTTCGCTGGCATTCCGTTCCCCGACCCTCGGGGTCAGCTTTCCCCTGTTCTATGCCACGGGATATCTGCCGTTCATGCTGTTTCATGACGTGTCGGGAAAGACAGCAACCGCGATCCGCTTTTCGCGCCCTTTGTTGAGCTTTGGTGCCCTGACCTGGGTTGACGTTGTGATCGCGCGATTTTCCTTGAACCTGTTCACTCACCTTGTGACGGCCGGACTTGTGATTGTCGGGCTCATGGCTTTGTTCGACACACGCGCGGCACTGGCCATCCCCGCTATCGCCCTCGCCTTGATCATGGTGGCGGTGCTGTCGGGCGGCATCGGTCTTTTGAACGCCTACCTGTTTCTTGCTTTCCCGGCCTGGGAACGCATCTGGACGGTGCTGACACGCCCGCTTTTTATCGTTTCCGGCGTGTTTTTTGTGTTCGAGGACTTGCCGCACGAGGTTCGCGATATCCTTTGGTTCAATCCTGTGTTCCATGTCACCGGTGTCATGCGACGCGGGTTTTATCCGACTTATCCGGCCGATTATGCGGAGCCTTTGTTCGTAATAGGTATTGGGCTGTTTTCTGCCGTCATCGGACTCTTGCTTCTGTCGCGCCATGGCGACGGGTTGGTTCACAAATGACGCGCAATATTAAGGAATTCGTTAACCACGGTGACATGGTTGGCGCCGCTGTCAGAAAAAATGGCGAAATAGGCGCCGACCATGTTTGTATCCTTTTGGGTCTGTACAACGGCGCGTCGACCCTGGGCGTCCAACTGGACAGCATCGCATCGCAAACTCACCTGGACTGGTCGCTGATCATCTCGGACGACGGCAGTCAGGATGACTGGATTGAAATCGTGTCGCGCTTCCGTGATCGCCACGATCCTGATCGAACCTGGATCACCCAGGGGCCGCGGCGCGGATTTGCGCGGAATTTCCTGGCCCTTGCCGAAATGGCTGGCCCCCTGGTGCCTTATGCCGCCTTTTGCGATCAGGACGATGCGTGGATGGATCAAAAACTTGCACGCGCCCTGGCGCACCTGAAATCGGTGCCGGTCCACCAGCCTGCGCTTTATTGTGGTCGAACCATTGTTTGCAGTTCGGACCTGACACCTTTGCGGGCATCACCATGCTTTGGGCGATCGCCACAGTTTGCAAACGCGCTGGTCCAGAACATTGGCGGAGGTAATACAATGGTGCTGAACCGTGCGGCATTGGATTTGGTCCAGGATACCGCAAGACTGGCGGATGATGTGATCTCGCACGACTGGTGGATCTATCAGTTGGTGACCGGCGCAGGTGGCACGGTATTCTATGACAGAAAACCGACCGTGCTCTATCGTCAACATGATCGAAACCTGGTGGGTGCGAACGATACATTCCGAGCCTCGCTTTATCGGATTGGCCAACTTTTCGCGGGTAGATACCGGACGTGGAACGCAGCCAATACCAATGCGCTGCAACGGGCGCGTCATTGGCTAACGCCTGAGGCGCGAACCACTTTGGATGCATTTGCGACCGCGCGCCGGGGCAATTTGCTAGAACGCTTGCGGGCGCTGTGGCTGTCGCGCGTATGGCGGCAAACGCGCCGGGGGACCGCCGCGCTTTGGTTGGCCGCGCTTATTGACCGGCTATAGGTGCTGGCCGGTTGCGATCCGTCTGTGGACAATGCAATTTTCTTTGAGTGTTTTTGTCTGTGGATGTCGGATGGACACCTGACCCGAAATCAAACACACACTCTTCATCGCGCTTCAACCATCCAACGGCCTTCATCGCTTGGCGCTCTCGCCGCACAGAATCCGATTGATACCAATAAGTGCGCGAAGTGCCCGGTCTAGTCTTCCAAAGGGCGCAACAGGGCATACCGGACATCGCCGGTGCGTTCCCGGGCCTGTGCGCGCGGCAGTTTGGGAAAAGACAATCGGGAAAAAGTTCGCCACAGGATGATCAGGTTCAGGCCAAGGCCACGGCGGCGACGGTAGATCAGGTCAAGCCGTGCTTTCACCGGAATACATCGGCGGCGATAAACCGCGTCGGTTTCATCAGCGGTCCGGCAGCGGGCCAAAAGCCGTTCTTCCCGAGCGTGCAGGGTTACAGTGGCAAGCCCGGTGATGCCGGGCGGCGTCCGATCCAGAACCTTCCGATAAAGCTCCGGAAAGTCCTCGACATATCTGCGAAGCGGCGGTCGGGGACCAATAAAGCGAATGTCACCGCGCAGAACGTTGAAGATCTGGGGCAGTTCATCCAGCCGGTACGTTCTGAGAAACCGTCCAACTGGCGTCACCCGATTCTTTTGATCGCCCCCCAGTGCGGTGACGGGGGCAGAGCGTTCCAGCGGAGTCATCGTTCGGATCTTCAAAAGACTGAATGCTTGGCGTCGTGTCTTCATACGTTCGGAAGCAAAGAAAAAGGGGCGCCCCTGCAGCGGCACGACAATCAGGTACAGACATCCCAACAGGAACAGAACCACCGGCAGCAACAGAAGGGCAAAGAACTGATCAAGGCTAACGTATCGCATTTTCGATCCTAGGTGCAGTCAGAAACACTCCGACTCGCTTCCCTGTATGTTTCGCAACAATCGGTAAGAAAACTCTTACTGCCATCAGTCAACCAAGCATTAACCCTAAGCCGATAAATGCCATCGTCATGGATTTTCGTCGCCTGAAGTCGGTGCCCAGACTGGCGCGCAACCTTGTCGAAATCCTTCTGGACCGGCGCGCCGCCGTCACGGTGACCAACCTGTCAATTCGCTCTGATCAAAGGGAAATTGGCCTCGTGCGCCGCCTGATTTGGACCAGACGAACTGTCGTGGTTGCCGGGGCGGCAAAGGGTGCCGATGTGGCGTTTGCATTTGACGGGCGCAAGCCCCTTGAGGTCAGCGGTGAAAGCTTCAAGGTCGATCTATTGCGCCCGGAGAAATCCACACCTCTTACTCTGACAGTCCAATACCAGGGTGAGATGGCCAGCCTTTGCCTCACTCCTCCGGGCATTGTGCGCGAACTGCTGGCGCGTCTTGGCGCCTTTCCAAAGGTGGCGGCCGACATCGTCTTGGAAGTTCCAGCGATCTTCCGTTTTCTGGTTCGGCGCGACCCTTCGTCGGTGACATACCTTCGCCAACGATTTGAGCTGACCGATTCCTTGGCAAGTTTTCCCGTGCCGAGAGACCTTTTCGGAGCGACCACCCCGCGCTTCCCAAAGGACCCTCCGATCATTGTGCTGCCGATCTTTGACGCTTTCGATGATGTTTCCCAACTTCTGGATCACCTGCCCGGCAGCCTGGAAATGGACCATCGGTTGGTGCTGGTTAATGATGGGTCGAGCGATCCACGAATTGGCGAGCGCGTTCGCGCCTTTCAGATGGCGCATCCCGACAGAACCCAAGTGATCCAGTTTGACCAGAACCAGGGATTTGTGGCCGCGGCGAATGCAGGATTGCGGGCCGCCGCTGCAGTTTCGAACGGTCATGCGGTTTTGTTGAACAGCGATACACTTTTGCCGAAGGGTTGGCTTTCCCGGCTGCTTGCTCCGATCCTTGACGATCCGACGGTGGCCTCTGTTACCCCTTTGTCAAATACCGCCGAAATCCTGTCTGTTCCCGGTCAAGGTTTGGTTGAGATGCCTGAGGCGAGCATGGTCGCGGCTATGGACAATGTCGCCTCAGGCTTTTCTCCGGTGCGCTCGACCGTGGATATTCCAACCGGAATCGGGTTTTGCATGGCCATGAACCGGACTTTTCTCGACCGGATCGGTGCATTCGATCCGACCTTTGGTCGGGGCTATGGCGAAGAAGTGGATTGGTGCCAGAAGGCCCGTGCAGTGGGCGGGCGGCATGTGGCGGCAACCAACCTGTTCGTCGGACATCGCGGCGGCGCGAGTTTTGGTTCCACGGAAAAAACAGCACGGATCGAGGCCGCTGGGCGGATCATTTCGGCACGCTATCCAAGGTACGACAGCGATGTTCAAGCCTGGTGTCGCAGTGCGCCTATCGCAGCACAGCGGTTGGCGGTTTCGATCGCCTGGTTGGCACAGGTAAGCACTGCGCCTGTGCCGATATTTTTGGGGCATTCGCTCGGCGGCGGCGCCGAAGCGGCACTGGCGGGCGAGGTGTCGGAACTGCTTGCAGCGGGGGCGCCCGGTGCGATCGTTTTGCGTGTCGGAGGCCGGGCAGCGTGGCAGGTGGAATTGATCGGGGCGGGCGGGCAACAGGTCGGTGAAGTTGCGGATCTTGAGCTGCTTTTTCGGCTTCTGAAACCGATCGCGAAAAGGAAAGTCGTTTATTCTTGTGGTGTTGGAGCAACGTCGCCGGTAGAATTACCCCAAGTTCTGCTGGCACTTTGCACCAAGGACGCACGGCTTGAAATTCGCCTGCATGACTTTTTTCCGATAAGCCCGTCGTGGAATTTGTTGGGTTCTGATCATCGTTACACCGGTCCCCCGCCTATGGATTCCAAGGATCCCGTTCATGGCATTCAAGGGTCATTTGGATCGAAATCCGTTACACACCGTGCTTGGCGCGAAGCTTGGGGCAAGGCCGTGACCCGCGCCGATCAGATCACCGCCTATTCGGTTTCATCCGCAACCATTTTTCAGGCGGCCTATCCTTTGGCAGAGGGTAGGATGCATGTCGCGCCCCATCGCCTGCGCAACCTGCCCGGCATTCTGCCGCCCGGAGGCAAAACCATCGGCGTTTTGGGAGGCATCAACCGTGCTAAGGGGGCAGATGTTATCACACGTTTGTCCCGATCCGGGTCCAACTCCAGGATTGTCGTGATTGGTGAGGTCGACGGTGCATTTCGATTGTCGCACCCCAATCTGGTGCATGGACGCTATGAGCCATCACAAATCGCAGAACTGGCCGAATATTACGACGTGGGATTGTGGTTGGTGCCGTCAATTTGTCCCGAGACGTTTTCATTCGCGACGCACGAGGCCCTTGCGACGGGACTTCCGGTTGTGTCGTTTGACCTTGGCGCGCAGGCAGATGCGCTTTCAGAAGCCGCGAATGGTCATGTGTTTCGGGGAAATCCTGAGGATATCGCCGGGCTATCCGCTCACATCAACGAACTGATGCATACCTAACCGGCTGTCATGTCACGATCTGTTCCATAGGCTTGCATCAAGGCCCAAAGTTCGGCCTTTGCATTGATTCCGTGGCGGCGCAGGTACGAATAATACGCCCCGCCCGACTGATCGACGGGGCGCGCATGGGTGGCAACCACGTCGTCCAGAATGGCAATCCGGCCACCGGCGTCACCGACAATCTTGCCCCAGGCCAGATCCAAACCGAAACCACTCACGGACAGGCCAAGGGTAACGGCACACCGCCGCAATGCCTGACGAGAAAACACGGGCATCATGATCTCGACGGCGGACAATGGCCGGGGGCCCGGCTGACCGGATTGGGAATAGAGCGCGGGCCAGTTGCAGGAGGAATCTTCAGACAAAGACATCTGGGCCAGGTCCAGATCATGGGAACGACAAGCGCGGAACAAGCGGTTCAGCGCGTCGCAACATGTTGAAATGTCATCGTCAAGAAACAGCACGTGGTCATAGGGTTCAAGGATATCCCTGTACCGGGTCCAGAATTGGTGCAGCGCTGTGAACTTGGTTCCCTTCTGAAAAAAGACATAGTCCCCAAACCCAGGCCGGAAGCCCTCGGCATCGTAGTAATTGACCAGCAGATCCCACTCGCGCCCGTCGTCATCGAACCAGGAATGTGCAAGCGAACCACGACCACATTGCAGGACAACAAGGGCGTTTCGCTGTACGGCGGGGCGCCGGATACGATGGGCCAGGCAGGTGATCGAGTTCATGAAGCTTTGCTGGCATTGCCTCAGATCCAACTGCGAGTCATAGACACCAAGGGCAACAGAGCGATGTCCGGACAGGATCAGGTCATATATCACCCCACCTGACAGCCTCGTTGCTTCGCGATAGCGATGGATATCCACAAACGGTGACGGGTCGCGACCCTCATGCCGTCCGATTTCAAGATAGTGAAGATAAGGGGCCGGATGTGACACCCAGTCAGGATTTTGCCATGCATACCAATCGGTTGTGAAAAACCGTGTTGGGTTCAGCTTGTCAGCCAGACCGTGAGTTAGATAGTATGTCTGCGGGTCCTTACTCGACATTTGGGATTGTGTGGCCAAATAATCCCTGTCGATCGGAATGCTGTCACTCGTGGACGGCGCCCTTTCTGCCGTCATGTCTGCCGCTCTGCCTTTTTAGCCAGCGCGTAAACACAGCGCGTCAGCATCGCGATATCATCTGACATCTTCTGCGCCTCAGAAACCTCCAGCACCTCGGTCGGCTTTGGCGCGGGGAACAACGGCGCGTCGCCAAATTCCGGCATGAAGCGCGATTTCAAAGCCTCGTTTTCGTCTTCGTAACGGGCCATAATCCGGTGCCGGGTCTCAAGGCTCAACAGCGAAGATGCAGAACCCTGTTTCAACGCCTCTTTGCCAAGCAGTCGCACCATGACGTCGTAGAACCGATTGTCATGCTGATCCTTGAAGACGTCGTTCACACGATGCGCAAGACGTGCCAAAGCTTCGTCGAATGACGGGTTTGCCGCCCGCACAAGAGGCGACAAGCCGTCTTGATCCACGGAAATCACATCGAAAAAATCGGCCACAACATCGCGATCTTTCAACCTGTCGCGGGTGAACGGGCGCACCGAAATTCTGTCGTCCCCAAAAGCATCGGCCCAGGGCGCGATCATCGAATACCAGCACCCGACACGCCCGACGCGGTCTGCAAGGAACGCATCGACAGTATCGAACAGTTTCAGATGCCACTGCTGCCAACTGCTGATCAGAAAATCATCCTGGCGACGCACATAAAACACGATCTGCGACGCCCGGTTCCCACACGCACGGCGAAGCGTGTTCGCCAACGACGGATGATTACAGAGATTCTCCGCGCTTAGTACGATCTTTCGGTGATCCGATTGGTCCGAATTGTTCAGAAGGTCGCCTAGTCGCGAGGCAAGCGCGCCGCCATCCATCCCGCCGGTCGCGGCATCTTCGAAAGCCCAAATCTGTTCGCCGGTCACCTCAGACGTGAAATCAAGTGTTTTTCCCGGAACGGCGATGCCCCGCTTGGCCAGGGCATCCGCGTTCTGACGCAGATAAGCCTGGATCGCCGAACTTCCACATTTGGCGCCACCAATGTGAAGCACAATGCCGGTTTCACCCTGCGGCACGCGACAACCTCCTTTGGACCATTTCACGCAGATCGTCAGCTTCGGATCGCGCGCTTGCCAATTCCTGGCGCAACCACGTCAGTTCCTCGGCCTGCGCGCCTTCGGCGGCGCTACGCATTTCCAGCCGCGCCATGTCGTACCGGCGGGAAAACAGCTCGGACGACATCGCACCCATTCTTGAAAAGTGTTCTTGCAACATCGTCTGAAGCGCCGGGTCCGAGCGCGTTGCACGGGCCAGTTCCATCAACGGTTCCGGCGCCTCTGACCCGATGCAAGCCAGGCCCAGACCCTGTGAATGGCGAAACTCAATCGTCGGATGTTCGGCGACCAGTTCTTCCCATATCCGCCATACCCCGAAGTCCCCTTCGTGGACGTGGATGTCGTGAAGCATAAGCATCCCGGAATTTGAGAGCTTGGGCATCCAGTCATCGAGCACGACCTTCAGCCCGTCATAGTCGTAGAACCCATCAAGGTGCAGCAAGTCGATAGAGCCCTTGGCGAACCGGTGCTGCGCCTGTTCCTGCCCCATGCGGAGATGCCCGGAAAAGTCCGCGTATTTGCGCGCGAGGAACAGAAAATCCTCGTACACGTTCTGAAAATCCTCGGAACGCTCCGACTCGACCGCCCAGGATGACACCGCGATGGCCTCGCTTGCAAAACCGCCCTGAAGAACGGCCTGACCAAAGGCGAAGAAACTCGCCCCGCGAAGTGTGCCCAGTTCGACATATCGGCGCGGTTTGCACAGGGCGGCCACGGCGAACATGAACGGGATGTGCCCGGACCAGTCCGAGGCCACGAGATCGTCGATATCGCGATACGAGGCGCGCATCAGGTCCTTCAGAGCATCGTTGGTCGCGGTCCTTTTGCTGGCCTTCCGCTTTCGGGGTAACGGGCAATATTCCGGTCCGACTTCGGCACGAACAAGTGCAGTTCCGTTGGTTTTCAACCGGGTTGCCGAAAGCGTATCCTGGCTGGCCGCCTTTGAATAATCCACCGCCAGTATGCGCATCAATTGTTCACCAAGGGGGCGACTTTCCGGCGCTGACAAGCCGGGGTCGGCCCAGGCAAGATTGTAGGTCGCCTGTTGATAGCCTGCCGCCAGAAGTTCGCTTTTTGACAAGGGCAGGATTGCATCCTTGGGTTCGCTGTACCGGTCGATAACAGCATTCAGGTGGTCCGCGGTCAGCGACGTGCCCGCAGTTGCTTCCTTCATCTGGTACCGGTGAGTGCCCTGGCCCTTGTCCCGTCCGGCGCCAATTTTCTGATAGGCCAGCACACCCTGATTCAATTTAAGCACCAGTTGATCCGATGATCTGACCGGCAGGTGCAATAGTGGAAAATCCACTTCGAATGACGGCAACTCAAGCCCGTTCAATGTCTCGATCAATGCATGATTGCCCTGAGCGACCAGAGTTCGGTCCAGAGCGATCCGTCGGGGCTGAAAAGCAATCTTGCGAAACGGACTGGGCGCCGGGGGTGAAAGAAACGAGGTGTCACCCGTGATTGTGGTTTCGCCATCCCAATAGGTATCGGGAATCAGATTGCACCAATGCATCGCGATGACCGGGCATTTCTGAAAACGCTCCAACCCTTCCAGGAACTCTGCGCGCGATGAAAAGGGAAGAAACTCGTCGGCATCAAGGAAGAAAAGCCAATCGACGTCGCGCAGTTGCGGCCGGTCCCGCACCACGTGGGTCATGGTAACCGACTGAATATAAGAAGGCTCTTTAAGTGTCAGGCACTCGACGCGGTGATTTTCCCCGGCCAAGGCGGCCAGGTATTCGGCTGTGCCATCGTCCGAGCAATGATCGACGATCACAATCTCATCGAACAAGGCAATCAGATGGGCGGTAAACACGCGGATGATATCGGCTTCGTTCCGGACCATGGCGACAACACCAAGCCTGGGCCGGGTGGCCACATCGGTTTCATCAACCAGAACCGGGCGCAGCGAAGGGGTCACCCGACGCCCCTCGCGGCAACCAGTCAGAAGATAGTGGACGAACGGGTTTTGACCGCTTTCGGCCACGTCACGATTATCGCGCAGATATTGTTCCACCGAAAACCACTTGGCCGGGTCCCGGCCCTGCCGCCAGCCTGGGCCCATGAAATGCGCAAAGTGGTCGGCATCTTCGGGCAAATCCGGATTGGTATCGCGGTAATGCGCCGTGTTGAATGCAGCGCGCAGCCGGGCATCGGCTTCGTCACCCAGACTTGAGCTCATCAGACCTGAGGGACGACCGTGGGTGTCGCGAACCATGCGCCCTTCGAACTGACCGAACCTTAGGTAATGCAACAGGGCGATTGCGCCGGATTCGCGCACGTCTGGATTGTCGGCAAGATACGCACCGGTCGAAAACCGGGGGCCGGGATTATGCCCCTTGTCGGCGCCGACCTTCAAAAAATATGCAAGAGCCTTTTCAGCGGATCCGGCGGCCGGATACCGCTCTGCATACCAGTCGGCGTCGAACAGGCCAGACTCCCGGATCAGTTTGTCTTGATCCAGTATGCGCCGACCGCCGTCGATCAATTTGGTCAGCATGGCATCATGCCCCAAAGTCAAAGTCGGTGGAATCGAGCGGCCCGGTATACCCCGTCAGGATAATTGTTTCGGCACCTGCGGTGATCGTGGTCGAAGCCCCGACCGACACAGAAAGATCGCCAAATCCGCTGACCCCGGAAACGCCTGAAACGTCGATCAGGTCAATGCCGTCTTCCCAGTCGTTGATGCGATCAGTGCCGGCACCATCGGATATGATGAACGTGTCAAACCCGGTGCCACCCAGCATCACATCATCGCCGCCGGGGCCACCATCAAGTGTGTCGCTGCCATCGTTTCCGAAAATGGAATCCGCCCCAGTGCCACCGGTAAAGCTGTCATTTCCACCATTGGCCCACATGAACAATGCTTGCGTGTAAGCGCTTGCATCGACAATCTCCGCCCCGGCCGCGCCATCAATTCGTTCGATCCCTGACCATGTGCCATCAATGGTCATCGAAAGTGCCGCCTTGACCAAAACGACCCTGTCGTAGCCCGCCCCGCCGTCCGAAACACGGTCACCGCTATCGCCCAGATAAAACCAGTCGTCCCCGGAACCGCCTTCATAAAGGTCGTTTCCGTTGTCGCCCCACAAGAAGTCATCGCTGTCGCCGCCACGAAGCGTATCGTTGCCTTCATTGCCGAACAGCAAGTCTGATCCGGCGCCGCCAATCACCAGGTCATCGCCAGCGTTGCCATTGATCGACATGCCAATGCTGACCGAAGTGGCGTCGATGGTGTCATTGCCGACGCTTGCCGTAAGCCTTTCAATCCCGCTCCACCCCGATAGCGTAAGATTGATCGAGGTCACCGAAGCGTCGATGCGCGCACGGTCCAACCCGTCGCCGCCGATCGCCACATCGCCGTTCTCCGAGATGAAAAACACATCGTCGCCAGCACCGCCATTCATGGTATCACTTCCGGCATCACCAGCCAGAATGTCGATGCCGCCGTTGCCAACAAGGCTGTCATCGCCCGCACTGCCAAAAAGCTGGTCGCCATCGGTGCCGCCGATCAGAGTGTCGGCCCCATCGCCACCCTGAAGCCGAACGGACAGAATGTATCCAGATGCGTCAAATCGGTCATCGCCCGTATTTCCATCGATCCGCTCAACCCCGGTCCAGGCCGCCACATTGGCGTCGACACCCGCAGTGTTTGTGATTGTCACCCGGTCGAACTCACTGCCACCGATAACGACATCACCAGAATCATCGACATAGAAGTAATCGTTGCCTTGCCCGCCTTCCATGCGGTCGGCACCGCCGTTGCCAAACAGAAAATCCTTCTTGGCCCCGCCGATCAGTGTATCTGCGCCATCACCACCTTCCAGGGTGTCTTCCTCGGCGCCGCCAATCAGGCTGTCGTCGCCATCCTGCCCAAGGATCTTGATCGCTGACCCGTAGCCTGATGCGTTGATCGTGTCGTTCCCGCTGCCCCCATCGACACGCTCGACCCCTGACCAGGCACCAATTGAAAGCGAAAGGCCTGCGCTGGTGTCGACGATAACACGGTCGGTGCCAGTTCCGGCGTCAACGCTATCACCAGGATTGTCGACGAAAATGAGATCGTCGCCCGCTCCGGACGAGAGGCTATCGGCCCCACTTCCGCCGATCAGCGTGTCGTTTCCGGCGCCGCTGATCAGTGTGTCGGCACCGCCGAGGCCGGACAGAGAGTCGTCGCCCAAATCCGATGTCAGCAGATTGGAGAAAGAGCTGCCAACCGCATCCAGATCAAAGTCACCAATCAGTTGAAAGTTCTCGATCCCTGCAAGCGTATCGACGCCAACACCGGGAGTTTCCACGATGTAATGGGTGCCACTTCCGAGATTGACATAGACTGATATCGACTGTGGTGTCTCGCCGCTCAGATCCTCGATCAGGGTATCGTTACCGCTGCCGCCATCCAGGCTGTCGTTGCCATCGTTCGATCCGCTGGTCAGCCAGAACGTGTCGTCGTCTTCGTCGCCGGAAATCGTGTCATCGCCCGCACCGTCAAAAATGACGTCATCGCCAAGGCCCCCAAAGACCAGATCGTTCCCAATGCCGGCAAAAATCGTGTCGTTGCCAAGACCGCCGTTGATCGTGTCGTCGCTCATGCCCGTCCCGGTGCTGACCTCACAGGGAAGGTTTCTCGCGAATTTTCGTTAATAGGTCGTTACCGCGTCTTCGATCAGGGCGCGTTGGCGTTGCAGGCAGAGCTTAAGATCATAACGCTTGACCACCGTGTTGCGAGCGGCGCTGCGCAGGTGATCGACGCGGTCGCGCTCGGCCAGGGCCATGGCGGCGCGCTCGGCGATGGCATCGGTATCGAAGAAGTCGACCAACCAACCGTTCTGCCCATCAGCAATGACTTCTTCGACCGGAGGAGTCGCTGAGCCAATCACGAAGGCTCCCGCAGCCATCGCTTCAAGCATCGACCAGCTTAAAACGAACGGGTATGTCAGATACAGGTGTACAGACGAAACCTGAAGCAGCTTCAGGTAGTCTGCATAGGGAATGCGCCCGGTGAATGTCACCCGATCCGGTAGGGCACCAACCTCGGCCAGCATGGCGTCGCGCCAGGTGCCGCCGCCTTTGGGGCGGCCGCCATAACTGACGTCGTCACCTCCAACGATGATCACGCGCGCCTTGGGACGTCTTTCAAGAAGGGCTGGCAACGCGCGCATGAACGTATGAAACCCGCGATATGGTTCAAGGTTGCGCGACACATAGGTCAAAACCTCGTCTTCCCGGGTCAGCCGGGTGCCGTCTGGCAATGTGAAACTTGCTTTGGGGTCAGGCCGTATGGTTTCGGTGTCGATGCCATCATGGATCACCTTAATCTTTGGGCGATACACTTTGGGAAACTGGTCGCGTTGCCAATTGGTGGGGCTATAAGCGAAATCCGCGGCCTCGATCGCAAGAAGATGCTGCGACGCACGGGTGCGAGAGCGCAACAAGGCGTCGGGACCGGTATCGAATTCAGGATCGAATCCGACATCCGCTCCGCGCCCGTTGTAGTAGAATTCACAGAGCGAGATCAGAGGAACCTCGGGCCAGACATCCTTGAGATAAAGCGTCTCGCCCCAACCGGGATTGCCGATCATGACGTCGGGTTGAAATCCTTGCCGTTTCAGTTTGAATCCAAGCCGGGCGACCGCCTGACCGTTCAGCACAGCCGCTTCGGTACCAGCCAGATAGGGGTGGATTTTCGGGGTCACCTTCCGGTGCGGTTCATACTCCAGCCGTTTGACGCCCTGCGGCGTCGGCTTGCCGGGCTGGCCGATGAAAAGTACCTCGTGCGCATCCGCCGCAAGAGCTGGCGTGAGGTGCTTGAATTGCCCAGGACAATTCTGATGAACGAACAATAACTTCACGCACACTCCGCTCTGGCGACCGTCATGGCAAGACATGCATTGGACCACGGGGACTATTGCAAAGTCGCCCCACTATTGTCCATCGGCAGTCCGTAAGCCCTGTCTGGCCTAGGAGTACAGCGCCCGCACCTGAGCAAACGACATCAGCCGTTTCGATTTTTCGTCCCATAATTGCAGTCGGGCGTTGGCCAGGCTTTCCCGGATCGTCATGCGATTGCCCTCGGCAAGTTCAGCATGATCCCGCAGCACTTCAGGCAAGCGATAGAACGGGATGCGGCTGTGAAGATGATGCACGTGGTGAATGCCGATATTGGCGCTCATCCATTGCAGCACACGGGGCAGCACATAATGCGAACTGCCGTGCAACGCCGCGTCGTGCAGTTGCCAGTCTTCTTCTGAATCCCATTGGGTGTTTTCAAACTGGTGCTGCACATAAAACAGCCAAAGACCTGCTGTCGCCGCCAAAAGTGTCGACGGCAGGAACACCAAAACGATCGGCGCAAAGCCACCAAAGTAATAGACAATGGCAAGCGCGACTAGAATAGCGGCGTTCGTTGCCATGGCACTGATCCAGTAGCGGGCATTGGTCATGAACCCCAATGGCAAACGGTTCTGCAGGAAAAACAAATAACTCGGGCCAAGCCCGAACAAAATGAATGGATTTCGGTAAAGCCGGTACATCAGGCGATCAAACGGCGCCAGGGCCTGGTATTCGGCAACCGTCAACGTGTGAATATCGCCCATGCCACGGCGCCCCAGGTTGCCGGAGGCGCTGTGATGGGTCGAGTGCGAGTGCCGCCAGACATCGTAGGGCGTCAGCGTCAGCACCCCAAGCACACGGCCCAGCCAGTCATTGGCCGCCCGGTTCTTGAAAAACGCGCCGTGTCCGCAATCGTGCTGGATGGCAAATAGCCGAAGCAGGAAACCGGCGTTCAAGACAGAAAGGGCGAAGGCAATCCAGTAACTGACCGACAGCGACCAACATGCCAGACCCCAAAGTACAAGAAACGGCCCCATGCTGATCGAGATTTCAAACAGGCTGCGCCCGGTGCTTGGTTCGCGATATTCGGATAGGATTCTGACCCAGTCACGTGGAGCAATCTCGCCGGTCTGCTGCCGGGACGTCTCGGAATTATCGAACATGCGCCTGCTTATTTTTTTAGTTGCTTTCGCCTAGATATACGAATGTTCACGCAGAGCAATGAATATCCGGTTTCCAATGCCAAAGTTTCCTTGAACACTGACAACTTGATCGCACTTGAACCCGGTCGGTCGGCCTTCGGTCGGCGAACGGCGGTCCTGCGAAGACTTGAACCCCGAACCTGCCAACCAGAAGTCTCAAGGTTAACGGTTTCTTCTAACTTCGCACGTTATTTGAAACGTTCAAAACGCCATATTTTGCTAAGCCAGACAGCGCTCTAATTGTCGATGGGCTTCGCGTTGCGTGAAGGCTAAGTGAAAGCCAGAAACCAAAGTGGAGTTGGAATTGACCAAGTCAAGAATTGACGCCCTGAAACCCATAAAGGCTACCTTCGCGGTCAGGGACGCGGAAATTCCGGGGTTCTCGCTTCCGCTTGCCTCGGTGCAAAGGCAATCTGCTCATCGCCAAATCGGGTCTTCGGCATCGGTACACTTTTCCTCTTGCCAGAAATGTACCCGAAATCAGCACTCAGTTCGGACCGGTTTCAGGGGTCAATACCAACCGCCACTCGACCATTGACTATCTAAGCCCTATGACAATCGAGGAGCGAGCGATGAAAGCTTATGTTGCCGTCTCCGAAAACGGCAGCAGGACGCAGGTATCGACAATATCAAGCTCGTGCGCCTGTACTTTGGCAGCCGCTTTCAGGCGCCGGTGCGAATAAAGAAAGACCCAGGATGGAACTTGTCGGCGTACACGCGACAACCCTTGAAGATATCGCGGTCGTTTGTCTGATCGCTGCAGTCGCGGGGCTGGCGCTTGTCCGAATTGGTCAGCCTCCCATGGTTGGCTACATCCTCGCTGGCGTGATATTCGGCCCGACCGGGTTTGGCTTCATCAGCAGTTCGGACGGGATTACGATCCTTGCTGAACTGGGCGTACTTCTTCTCCTTTTCCTGATCGGATTAGAGCTTTCGCTGCGGGCATTCGTGCTTGTTCTGCGGCCTGCTCTGGTCGTTCTCGCGGGTCAACTGACGTTCGCGCTTGGGATCACGGCGATATTTGGCGCGATCCTTGAATGGAGTTTGGAGCAGATTTTGCTCCTCGGTTTCATCGTGGCGGTATCATCAACCGCTGTTGCGATCAAAATCCTTGAGGAAATCGAGGAACTTAGAACCGAAACCGGGCGCATAACCGTCGGTGTGATGATCGCACAAGACATTGCGCTTGTTCCGATGCTGGTTCTTGTCGAAGCTTTCGGCAAGGAGACGGTTTCTGCTCGTAACGTCGTCTTGCTGATCACATTGGCGATGGCTTTGTTGGGCGGATTGATCTGGTTCCTAAGCCGCCCGGGAAAACTGAAATTGCCGTGGTCAGACCGGCTGACGGGCAGGCCCGAACTTATCATTCTGGCATCGCTTGCGGCCTGTCTCTCGGCTGCGACGGCCACGGGCGTTCTGGGCTTATCGCCTGTTTACGGGGCTTTCCTGGCTGGCCTGGTTCTGGCCAACTCGACACTCCGTGCGGAAATCATCGAGGCGACCTATCCCGTCCAGGCGATTCTGGTCTTTGTGTTCTTCCTGTCGGTCGGCTTGCTGATCGACCTCAGCTTCATCGTCAGCAATTGGCAGGTCGTCGTCAGTTTCGCAGCCGCCGTCGTTATCCTGAAATCCGTTTTGAACGTTGGCCTGATCAAGTTCTCCGGTTTCAAGTGGGAAACTGCACTTCCTGCCGGACTTGCAATGGCCCAGATCGGTGAATTCTCGTTCATTCTGGCGGCAGTCGGTGTGAAGAACGGTGTTCTCGACACAGAGACATACAAACTTGCGCTGTCCGTCATTGCCGCGACATTCGTGATCTCTCCGATCTGGATGAACGCCGTCAGACGGTTCGATGCCGTGACCAGCCGACATTTGAACAGCCTGGGTGAATGGTTGTCAGCAAGTTATTCGTCAGAGCTTGTAGAATTGGACAAAGGTCGCACGGCAGTCGCAAGAACCTGGGCGGCGCTGCGAAACAAGCGGCAGAAAGATACGCGCACAAAAGGACAGACCGATGCCGCGTCCCCGGCGAAAGATAACCCGACGGATTGAACCTGCGTGGCATCTGAACCCGACTACATTGCCAAGAATGCTTATTGCCCGAGATGGGCGGCGCGCGGAGCGGGAAAACGCTTGGAATGAGGGAACGGCCGCGGCCCATGTCGGCACTCGAATTGCCGAGGTCTGGTAGCGTTCTTGAAAGGCGATTCCAAAAAACCACCAGGCACGCTGTGACGTCAGTCACAGACAGGCATCTGACCCTTGGTACAGACTTCCTTCAAAACAAGGGAGACGGTCAATTGAACGAATTCAACCTAAGCCTGATTGCGGGCGCAACCGTTCTGGTGGTTCTTGTTCTGCTTAGCTGACAAGGGACAACCGGAATAAGGTCAAAGGCTGGCGCTCAGCTTGGCAACAATCGCATCGCCCATGGCAACGGTGCTGACCGGGGTGCCACCTTCGGGGCCCATCAGGTCAGGCGTGCGCAGCCCGTCCGCCAGAACTGCCTCGACGGCATCTTCCAGCCGCTTGGCTTCTTCGCCCTGATCGAAACTATAGCGCAAGGCCATGGCAAAACTCAGGATACAGGCGATCGGGTTGGCCTTGCCCTGCCCGGTAATATCAGGTGCCGAGCCGTGGACCGGTTCGTAAAGCGCCTTCGGGCGGCCGTTGGCCATGGGTGCCCCAAGCGAGGCCGAGGGCAACATGCCAAGCGAGCCCGTCAGCATCGCGGCAAGATCTGACAAGAGATCTCCGAACAAGTTGTCGGTGACGATCACGTCGAACTGCTTGGGCCAGCGGGTAAGCTGCATCGCACCTGCGTCGGCGTACATGTGAGAGAGTTCAACATCCGGATATTCGGCCGCGTGAACTTCGGTCACGACATCGCGCCACAGAACGCCGGACTCCATGACGTTGGCCTTTTCCATCGAACAAACCTTGTTGTCGCGCTTTCGAGCAAGTTCAAAGGCCGATCGGGCGACGCGCGCGATTTCGCTTTCCGTATAACGCTGTGTGTTGATCCCGACCCGTTCGTTGCCTTCCTTGATGATGCCGCGCGGTTCACCGAAATAGACACCGGAAGTCAGCTCGCGAACGATCATGATATCCAGACCACCGACCACATCGGCCTTCAACGACGAAAAATCCGCCAAGGCGTCAAAGCACTGCGCCGGGCGCAGGTTTGCGTAAAGGTCCATTTCTTTTCGAAGCCGCAAAAGTCCCCGCTCGGGCTTCACGCTGAAATCCAGATCGTCGTACTTCGGACCACCGACGGCGCCCAGAAGAACCGCGTCCACCTCTTGCGCCCTGGCCATTGTTTCATCGGTCAAGGGCGTTCCGTGTGCGTCAAAGGCCGCACCGCCAACCAGGTCTTCGCTCACGTCAAATGACAGGCCACGGTTGGCCCCATACCAGTCGATGACCTTTCGTACCTCGGTCATGACTTCGGGGCCGATGCCATCGCCGGGCAGGATTAAAAGCGAAGGATTGCTCATGTTGACGTCTCCGGAGTTGATCGAAGGCGGGCGTAGCGCGGCAGGGTGATAGCGTCAAGCGTCGCAGGTCGCGGCAAGCCGTTTGGCCAGAAGCTGCCAGACTGCGTCTACCCGCGGCGCGCGCCGAACGGCTTCGTGCGCGGTCAGCCATACACCCAATCGCGGCAGTGGCACGTCGATCTCGATCTGCTCCAGCATCGCATCCCGCCTTCCCGCCAGAACGGGCCCAAACCCCAGGCCCGCACCTGCGCGGATCAACTCCCAGACCACTGTTTGATTGTCACAGCGCACAGGAAAGAAATCGCGCCCGATATTGAAACCGACGGCATTGAACTCGCGCACCATTTCCTCGTTCCGGTCATAGCCGACGAAATCATGATCCATCATGTCACCGGCACCAATCGGAAACCCCTTGCGCCGGATGTAGGATTGCGACGCAAACAGCCCCAACTGGATATCTCCGACGTGGACCGTCACCATATCCAGTTGCGTCGGGCGGTACATCCGCACCGCAATGTCTGCTTCGCCAAACAAGAGGTTGTCACTGGCATCATTGGGAACCAGTTCGATCTGAATGTCGGGCAACGTCTCGCGCAGCTCGGTGATGAGCGGTGGCAAATAATACTGCGATGAAAACACGCTTGCCGTGATCCTTACCGTTCCGCTCAGATCGCTTGTACGGCCCGACGCATTCAGGCGCAGCGCCTCGGCGGCTTCACGCATGGCACCTGCATGTCCAAGAAGCGCCGCACCCTGATCGGTCAACGCCATGCCACGCGCCTGACGTTTGAACAATGCAACCCCCAGGTCCTGTTCCAATGTCTGGATGTGCCGCCCGACTGTGGGTTGAGTCAGCCCCAACCTGCGTGCCGCCGCCGACAGCGACCCGGTTTCGGCAACCGACAGAAACGTCTGAACCAGAGACCAGTCAAGGTGTTGCAAAGCACTCATGCAAAAATGCATATCACAGGTTTGATTTCTGGCAATTCCGAAAACTATTCGAATGGCTCAATAAGCATCCCGACACCGTAAGGGAGCATATGATGTCTGGCACAGTTCTTATTCTTGGCGCATCGGGTCGATTTGGCAGCCATACAGCGGAGGCATTCTGGAATGCCGGTTGGCGTGTGCGGGTCTTTGACCGGAACGGAGGCGATCTGTCCAAAGCCGCCAAAGGTGCGGACGTCATCGTCAATGGATGGAATCCGCCCTATCACCACTGGAAACGTCAGGTTCCGGCCTTGACCGACAAGGTGATTGGTGCCGCGAAATCCTCCGGCGCGACCGTCATCATTCCGGGCAACAACTATGGCTATGGCCCGGGCATGCCGCCGCTGATTACAAGTGACACGCCGCAGTGCGCCATAAACCCTCTTGGTCGTATCCGCATCGCCATGGAGCGGGCTTATCGGGCCGCTGGTGTTCGGACCATCGTGGTGCGCGCCGGCGATTTCATCGACACCAAATCATCGGGGAATTGGTTCGACCTGGTAATCACGGCCAAGCTGGCCAAAGGAAAAGTTGTTGCTCCGGGCGATCTTACTATGGCGCACGCATGGGCCTATCTTCCCGATCTGGCCAGGGCCACCGTCGAACTTGCCGCGAAACGTGACATGCTGAACCCGTTTCACGAAGTGCTTTACCCGGGGTTCACGCTCAGCATGGCCGAAATTTCACAACTGATCGAAACCGCGCGTGGCGAAGATTTGACATTGACCCGGATGTCCTGGGCGCCGCTTTGGGCGCTTGCACCGGTGTGGCCCAAGGCCCGGAAGTTGATCGAGATGCGTTATCTCTGGGACACTCCGCACGCGCTCGACGGAACCGATTTCGACCGGTTATTGCCTCGCTTCCGCATGACCGATCCGCTGACCGCCATCGCGAGCGCTGTCGGGCAAGGTGACATCCACCCAGACCAGTCTATGGCGCGAGGCAACCTGGACATCGCGGCCGAATAGATGATCAACGGGTGGCCAGAAGACGCCGCTGTCCAAAACGTCTAAGGTGCGCGAAGGCAAAACATAGTCGACACGCAAATTGCCGGGACGGTTATTGGCATCGCCCCAATCGACAGTGTCCAGCGACGGATCGCCCACGTGTCGGGCATTGATACCGCCATCTTCAATCGTTGCCTGGGACGCACCTTCGCTGGTTGGTTTTGGGTCGTAGATCAGGGGATGCCGCAACAGGGTCTGCAAGGCCTCTGGACGTCCATTGCCATCTACCGGATCAAGGTTGGCGAAACCCGCGATCACAAAAGTGCTGGGCGGCGAAAGCCCCAGACCGTCTTCCAGGTACCTAAGCCAGATCGCCGCTTCGTCGTGATTTCGGCGCCCATTCCGATCTTCCGGCCCGTCGAAGACCGGAGGCGTTGCATGCCATACCAGAAGATGGATCAGGTGTCCGCCCGTGACTTCGACCGGCAAATCCCAGTGGCCGGTTGTGCTCAGGCGCTGCACGTCCGGGGTCCCTTCTGGCGCGATGTGCCCCGGCAGGTCGGTCCAGCGCATGGCGCTGAAATCCCGGGCAAGGGTGTGCCGGATCGGCCAGCGTGACAATACGGCAAGGCCGCCCTGCCCCTTGTACGCCGCATAGCCCTGAGCATCCCCTGGACCGCCGATCCGGCCATTGCCATCCAGGTCGACCCCGCTTGGCACACCACGATTGGGAAGGAGCGCAAAATGATGTGGATACCCCCCGATCCGCTTGGCCAGCGCCGCCAATGCGGTGGAGTTCAGATCATAGTCGATATCCGCCAGCACCAGAACATCGGCGTTTGACGCACGAATGATCTGAATGACCGCTTCGACCTGAGGATCGTCCTTAGACAAGGTATCGCGCAACAAAAGCCCCGGGCCGTCCCGCGATAGTTCGGTATGGAAAGTGGCAATCCGAACTTGCTCGGCCATCAAGGGAGACCCCAGAATGACCGCGAAAACCCCGTAAAGGATCAGACGGGCAAAAGCCCCGCGTTGCCCTCGTCTTGGCTGGACAGTTTGCGCTTTTCGGTGATCAGCGATGCAATCCGCCCCATGGCGATGCCCCGCATGAACAGCGATGCCGGAAGAAATGCCCATGCCGCAACCGTCCAGATCAAGGTCTGCGGACTATCCAATGACACCGCGCCGAACAACGACGTGGCCGACTTGATGACCGCCGGTGTCAGAAATGGCAGCAAAAACCCTAAGGCAATGTTAAAACGCGCATCCCGCTCCAACCGCTCAACGACATCGCCTCCGGCTGTGGGGTCGAATGTGGGCAGATTGATCCAGACGTTGAAACTGCCACGGCGCAGCGGCCAACTCAGCACCCGCTGCAGCACGATGAAGACCAGAAGCGTCAGAAGCGATATCAGATAAGACAGTCCGGCCGAATCCCGCACCATATGCACATGTTCGACCGAGGCATCCGCGGGCAGCATCAGAACAACCAGGCGCACCGGCGAATAGGGGAAATCAATGGCCTTGCCGATGGCAGATGCCACAGCCGCGACCGCATCGGTCATAGGCGTGGGGTCAATGCCGCCGCGCGCCATGAACGACAAGAGAATGATCGTTGCAAAAAGCGATCCGAACCTGATCCTGTTGAACGGCGGTGCATCGCGAAACTCGACCAGACCGGGATAAGAAGACGCATATTCAAAGAACGTCAGCCCCGCCCCGAACAGGGCCACAAGCGTAACGATCTGCGACACATCCGTGGTTGTGCCGGGCAAGATCAACGACGGAGTCGCGATCAGAAGTATGACAAGGAACGCGCGAATGGCCGCGCCGACCAGGCGAGTTATCACTGCTTCTGCCTCATATTGCAGCGAACCAGGATTTCCCCAACCCGCTGCGTTTTTATCTGGTTCCGTCGGTTCTGACGATCTGCCATAGTTTTGCCCCAATTTTGCCTTGTTGCAGCCATCACAGCAATAACCAGTGAAAACTGGATGAATTTCTGGGCAATTTCGTGGTCGGAATGGTGCGACTTTGCATCAATTCACTTACAAAAAAGGGCCATCCCGAAGAATGGCCCAACATATTGTGGATTGTCTGGGTTCAGACCCAAGGACGAGACGTCGCCGTTTTTGCCTCGTATGCGTCGATTGAGGCGGCGGCGTTTTCGACAGTCAGCCCGATATCGTCCAATCCATTCAACAGACAGTGCTTTTTGAACGGGTCCACATCGAACGAGATGGTGCCCCCATCAGGGCCCGTGATCGTCTGAGCCTCAAGGTCGACCGTGACCACGGCATTGGCACCACGCTCGGCATCATCCATCAACTTGTCGACGTCTTCCTGAGGCAGCTTGATCGGCAGAATGCCGTTCTTGAAACAGTTGTTATAGAAAATGTCGGCGAAGCTGGTCGAAATCACGCAGCGAATGCCGAAATCCAGAAGCGCCCACGGCGCATGCTCCCGGCTGGAACCACACCCGAAATTGTCACCAGCCACAAGTATCTGGGAGTCACGATAGGCTGGCTGGTTCAGGACGAAATCCTCGACCTCATTGCCTTCCCTGTCAAACCGCATTTCATCGAACAGGTTTGCCCCAAGCCCGGTGCGCTTGATGGTTTTCAGGAACTGCTTTGGGATTATCATATCCGTGTCGATATTCACCAGCGGCATCGGCGCAGCTATTCCGGTGAGGGTCGTAAAACGCTCCATTCAGGCAGCTCCTGCTAAGGTCGTGATCCGGGGCTCTATGCCAAATTCCGCCCGCAAACCCAAGCACAAAAAAATAGCCGCGCCCGAAGGGGCGCGGCCTGTTTCGAATTGTTGACTGGCTTAGGCCGACGCGCGCTTGCGCTTCAGCGCAGCCATTCCACCAATGCCCGCCAAAAGCAGCCAGCCAGCGGCCGGAAGCGGCACTTCGGACGGCAATTCAGTGACCAGCAATTGACCAACCAGAATGGCTTCGTTCTCAAGACCTTCCTGAGTACGGAAGAAATCCAGCGTTTCCTCACCATAACGGAAGCCCGAGATCCCGAAGGTGTACTCCATCCCATCCAGGATGACGGTCTCGCTCAGACTTTCATTCAAGACTGCGGTAACTTGATCGTTACAACCAAATGACCCATTGACCCCTGTCCCAGTCGCATCACCATACTTGCAGATCCCGCCAGATTGACCGGGTCCGTCGAAGTTTGGTGTTTCGTCGTGGTCAAACGTATAGACTTGGCTCAACGAATAGTCGTTGCCATCAATCGACAGTTCGAAATTGACGTTGAGATTGGCAGACGTAATCCACGATGCAACCGAAGGCCAGTTCCAGACCGCGAAATTGTCATGGGTGAACACACCCAGATCGAATTCCGTGCCCAAAGCTGTATCAACGACGATTGGCGGTGGAATCAGACCCTGGAACGAATAGCCGCTCTGGTTGACATCATCTACCGGGTCGCCCCACTTGATTTCCGAATAGGAGCCTGAACCTGACGAGTTCAAGCCAAGAACGCCACCGGGTGTGGTACTGACCCACTCACCTGAAACGCTATTGATCGTCACAACGGCGGCCATACCCGCCGAAGCGAACATACTCAGAGCCACGGATGCGGCTACTGTTTGCAGCTTAATCATTGGGATATACCCCGCAAATTACCTATCGCGGTTGCCGCGGAACAGGACGCAACACGCATACTCACATTACACTGGGTCGTCACAGCGGACCCTCACAAATCGGAATATGTCACAATTGGGGCGGCATTCCAAACCGATAGGGGCAATTGCCGTCGCATCGTGATGTAATCGTTACATTATCAACTTACTGTTGATCAGTTCTGTAACAATACGCCGCTTTTTCGCCCCGAATCACATCAAATCACGCACATCGGTCAAGCGCCCTGTCACCGCCGCGGCCGCGGCCATACCGGGGCTTAACAAGTGCGTGCGACCCTTATATCCCTGTCTTCCCTCGAAATTCCGGTTCGAGGTCGAAGCGCAGCGCTCGCCAGGGCTAAGTTGATCGGGGTTCATCCCAAGGCACATCGAACACCCGGCCATCCGCCACTCGAAACCTGCCTCTTGCAGTTTTTGCGCGATACCTTCTTCTTCGGCCTGCAGGCGCACGAGGCCCGAACCCGGCACGATCATGGCCCGCAAGCCGTCCTTGACGCGACGACCGTCCATGATGGCGGCCACCTCGCGCAGGTCTTCGATCCGACCGTTGGTGCATGACCCGATGAAGACCGTGTCGATTTCAACCTCCGACAGCTTTTGTCCCGGCGTCAGCCCCATGTAATCCAGAGATCGACGCGCCGCTTCGACCTTGCCGCCTTCAAAATCCTCGGGGCTGGGAACGACCCCGGTAATGGGCAGAACATCCTCCGGAGAGGTCCCCCAGGTCACAACCGGCGGGATGTCCTCGGCATTCAGCCGCAGGACCTTGTCATAATGCGCGCCTTCGTCCGAATTCATCGTCGACCAGTAATCAACGGCCATTTCCCACTGACCGGCCTTCGGCGCGTGAGGGCGCCCTTTGACATAGGCATAGGTCTTTTCGTCTGGCGCAATCAGTCCCGCGCGCGCACCGCCTTCGATCGCCATGTTGCAGACGGTCATCCGGCCTTCCATCGTCAGATCCCGGATCGCGCTGCCGGCGTATTCGATCACATGGCCCGTGCCACCCGCTGTTCCGGTTTCTCCGATGATCGACAACGTGATGTCCTTTGCGGTCACGCCCGGAGCCAGCGATCCCTCGACCTCGACCAGCATGTTTTTCGACTTCTTTTGAATCAACGTCTGTGTTGCCAACACATGCTCGACCTCGGACGTTCCAATACCATGAGCCAAAGCGCCAAACGCACCATGGGTGGCCGTGTGGCTGTCGCCGCAAACGATGGTCATGCCGGGTTGGGTCCAGCCTTGTTCCGGCCCGACAATATGAACGATGCCCTGACGATCGTCGTCGATGTCATAAATCTCGATCCCGAACTCGGCGGCATTCTGGCGCAATGCCTCAACCTGAATGCGCGATTGTTCGTCCTTGATGCCCTCAAGGCGCGTCGGATCGGTCGGCACATTGTGATCCGGCACCGCCACGGTCTTTTCGGGCGCCCGCACCTTGCGACCTGCCATCCGCAGCCCTTCAAAGGCCTGCGGGCTTGTCACCTCGTGAACCAGGTGCCGGTCAATATATAGACGGCAGGTGCCATCTTCGGCCTCGTGGGCAACGTGATCATCCCAGATCTTGTCATATATTGTGCGTGGTGCGGTCATGGTCGGGTTTCCTATTGGGAATTGGGCCATCGGCCCGGACAGGGAGGCAGGAACGCAGCGGTCTATAGATGCGCCAAAACGGCCCGTGCAGCGCCGAAAAAGCGCCAGGGCAGCCGCGCCCGATCATCCATGTCGAAAAAGCGAGTCATGAAACGCGTGATACAGCCCCTTGCAGGCCGGAACAAGCACAAGCCCATACCGAACAGAAACGCTACCCCGCCCAAGGATTGGGCGGGGCATCACTGGTCAGGAGCACATGATCTGCAAATCACGCTCGTGATAGAAGGTAATTCCTAAAGAGCGATTAAAATTTTCCGCTTATGCGCCCTCGAATTCGCACAGGACGTGAACATCCATGCCAAGCGCCTCCAGCTTTGTGCGACCGCCCAATTCGGGCAGGTCTATAATGAAGGCGCAACCGATGATATCGGCCCCCATGCGTTCCAAAAGCTTGATCCCCGCCTCGGCGGTCCCGCCCGTGGCCAGAAGATCATCCACCACCAGAACCTTTTCCCCGGCTTCAACGGCGTCGTCATGAACCTCCATGATCGCCTCGCCGTACTCCAGCTTGTAATCCTGGCTAAGTGTGGCGCCCGGCAATTTGCCCTTCTTGCGGATCGGCACGAACCCAACCGACAACTGATGCGCTATGGCGCCACCAATTATGAACCCGCGTGCTTCAAGCCCTACGACCTTGTCGATCTGCTCGCCTGCATAGGGATGAAGCAACTGATCAACGCAAATGCGAAAGCCCCGCGGGTCGGCGAAAAGAGTGGTCACATCGCGGAACATGATGCCGTCGTGCGGGAAATCGACAATCGTGCGGATGTAATCCTTTACGGTTTTCTTTCGGTTCTCCATCTCGCACCCTATCTTGTAACGTGAGCCATCGAACCGGCTTAGATGGAAAAAAGCAAGGCAGATCGCGGCCATGAAATTCAAGCCCGTCAATCTGATACTGTTGATCCTTCTGCTGGTTGCGGCCAGCTTCGGTCAGGTTCTGCAAAAAAGGCTTAACGCACCGGACGACCTTGCCTTCGAGCAGATCGACGGCCTTCCGGGTTGGCGGCAAACCCAATTCAGGGATGTGACCCTACCCGGCGGCAATGCCGCAGGCGCGGTGTTTCTTGGTATCGGGGAAGGCGACGCCCGGGACAAACTGACACCCGCAGCCCTTTGCCGGGTTCTTTATCCGACCCAAGGGCAAAGGGTTCCCGCGGCCTATTTCGCCGACGTGAACTGCCCGAACTGCCAAAGTCTCGAATTGAAACTTGATGCCCGCCTCGATCGACTTGATCTCAACCGGATCGAACTGCCGCTTCTTGGGCGGTCTTCTGAGATCGCCGCAAGAGCGATCCTGGCAACTCGGCTTCACGACCCCGAGGGGCGCGTCTGGCCCAAGGTGGCGGCCAAGCAGTCCGGCATTCGCCTTGGCACCTCTATGCGGGCCCTCTTGGAACAAGTCGGCCTCGACCCGGACCGGATTCAGGCTGACATGAACGGCCCCAAGGTGGCGGCCCTGCTGGAAACCAATTTCTCGGCGGCAGATACGCTGGGGATCTGGGGCACGCCTGCGCTGACCATCGGATCGACCCTGATCATGGGCGACCTGAAAATCGAAACCCTCGACCGCCTGATCGAGCTGGAAGCGACGCGAGAAAACAGCGGTTGCTAACCCAGAACCCGCCCGGCCACGGCGCCAAGCTTGGCCACCAGCGCGGGGTCGCGATTTTCCGGCTGCGTCAAGACGGCGTATTCAAGTGCGCGATCGCACCCGTGGGGACAGGGCGCGCGATCCGCACCAAGACGCGCAGGCAGACCGGCAGCCAAAACCCGGCCTTTTTCCGCGTTGCCCATAAGCGTCTTGATGATCTCGGTCACATCAACCTCGCCGTGATCCGGATGCCAACTGTCGTAATCGGTGATCATGGCCACGCTGGCATAACAAAGCTCGGCCTCGCGGGCGAGCTTGGCCTCGGGCATATTGGTCATGCCGATCACATCGCAGGCCCAGACTTCTCGGTACATCTTCGACTCGGCCAGAGTCGAAAATTGCGGCCCCTCCATTGCCAGGTATGTGCCGCCCCGGTGAACCTTGGCTCCTGCTGCCTCGGCCGCATCGGCCGCCACCTGACCCAACCGATCACAGGTGGGATGCGCCACGCTTACATGCGCCACGCAGCCGGTCCCGAAGAAGCTTTTTTCGCGCGCGAACGTCCTGTCGATGAACTGGTCCACGATGACGAAATCGCCCGGTGCCATGTCGTCACGAAAAGATCCGCAAGCCGAGACGCTGACAACATCGCTGACCCCCAATTGCTTCAAGGCGTCGATATTGGCGCGATAGGGCACGGTGGTCGGTGAATGCACATGACCCCGACCATGGCGCGGCAGGAAAGCCATTTCGACCCCGTCCAACCGACCGGTCAGGATCTGATCCGAGGGCACGCCCCAGGGGCTGTCGACCGTCACCCAATGGGCGTCGTCCAGACCGTCAATTTCATAAATTCCGCTGCCGCCAATTACGCCAATCCTGGTGGTTTCGCCCATGGCCCGCCCTTTCGTGGTATCGCAACCGACAGTAGAAAGCCGACCATGGATGAGCAACCGCAGACAAAGAAAAACCTCTGCCATTGGCAGAGGTTTTGTCCCTCGCCCCGAACTAGGGGTTCCCCGGTACCGCGGGCTGGGTGGGGGCTGTTGAATCCACGGCACCGGGGATAGCGTTTGTCGCTACAGGGATCTGAATGACGCTCAACTGCGGCAACAAGAGGAACCGGATCGGCCCGCAGAGGGGTTTTTTTGTGGCGAAGTTGCGGCGAGGCTTGATTCGCACCGGTTCCACGGGCAGGATTCGGCCCATGACGGTTCAAACTCCGACACCATTTCCCACATCCAGCAAGTTTCCCGAGCAGATCGCCTTTGATAGAAAGGAACTTTCGGTGATTCTGGCGCTTTACGGGCGCATGGTCGCGGCTGGAGAATGGCGCGATTATGGGATGTCTTTTCTGAAAGATGTCGCCATTTTCTCGGTCTTTCGCCGCACCGCCGAATATCCGATCTATCGGATCGAGAAACGCCCCAAATTACGCAATCGCCAAGGCATGTATGCGGTGATCGCCATGGACGGTCATGTGCTGAAGCGCGGTCAGGATTTGAAGACCGTTCTACGGGTGCTGGAGCGCAAGCTTATTCGTGCCGTAGATTAAGGGCTTTTCCGCTCTGAGTTGCGCGATCCCACGATGGATACTCGGATAGATGAGGACCTGTTTGGTTCAGTCTGTCAGCGGCGCGGGCCTTAGACGCGATGTTTCCGGGCCGGTGTCGCTGGCTGCAATACGGGCAAGTGCCGGTTCGATTGGTTCTTCCGCCACCATCATGTGATGGGCATTGGCATGGATCATCGTTGTCGGGCCGGTCGCCATGGCCGTGTGGCCCTTCCAGAAAATCAGGTCGCCACCCTTTAACGGGCGGTCACGGTCCAACGAAGTGCCCGCCATGGTTTCGATCAGATCGCTGTCTCCTGGGCAGGGCCAACCGCAGGCCAGAAAGGCCGCCTGAACCAGCCCCGAGCAATCAATACCACGCCCCGAGTTACCGCCCCAGACATAGGGTGTGCCCAGAAACAGACGTGCAACACTGACCGGATCGGCGGCGGTTTCGCTGATCTCCCTTAGGTGACAACTCGGAACGTAGCCCGCATCCTGATCGAGCCGGGACCAGTCACCTTCGGTCCCGGTTACCGCAAGCATGGACCCAAGATATAGCGATTGGCAGGGACCGGCACATTTCAGATCAGCCTGGGGAAGGCGATAGGTCTCGCGCACCGCCACCACATGGTTGACCGCAGGTACCTCGCCCAGATCGCTGGCTTTGACATAGCCGCAATAGCCATCGCGCGCGGCATAGCCGAAGGCGTGGCCAGTCCGAGGATCACCGACCGTTTCAAGCACGACAAAAATCTGTCCAAAGAGCAACTCGCGGTCTATTGAGCCACCGGGACTGCGCAGGATCGGCGTAGTGGCGACCTTCGCCACCCTATCTTCACCGCTGACAAAGCGGTCTGCCGTGACCTTGCCTTTCAGCGTGACATGGGCAACCCGGCCGTTCGCCGGTGTGCAGCGCGGATCACTCATCCCAACATCCCAGGCAAGGCGTCATAAAGCGCCCGTATCCCCTGCCCAGTACCCCCTTTCGGGCGACCAGGGGCCGCAGTTGGCGTCCAGCCAAAAATGTCGAAATGCATGTAGCGGGGCGTCTCGGTGACAAAGCGGCGAAGGAACAACGCCGCGGTGATCGAACCTGCAAACCCGCCCTTTGGCGCATTGTCCAGATCGGCGATGCTGGGTTCGATCATCTTTTCATACGGATCCCAGAACGGCAGGCGCCAGACCGGATCGCGGACGGTCCGAGCAGTCATTTCCAGGGCCTCGGCGTCTTTGTCGGACGTGGCGTAAAAGGGGGCAAGATCGGGTCCGACCGCCACTCTTGCGGCGCCGGTCAGTGTCGCCATCGACACGATCAGATCGGGCGAGCCTTCGTCAGCCAGGGCCAGCGCATCGGCCAGAACCAGGCGACCCTCGGCATCGGTGTTGTTGATTTCGACGGTCAGCCCCTTGCGCGAGGTCAGGATATCGCCGGGTCGGAACGCATCACCGGCCACCGAGTTTTCCACCGCAGGGATCAGAACTCGCAGCCTGCAGGCCGTGTTCCCTGACATCAACATCCGCGCCAGGCCCAGAACGTTCGCCGCGCCGCCCATGTCCTTTTTCATCAACCCCATCGAAGCACCGGGTTTCAGGTTCAGTCCGCCGGTGTCAAAGCACACGCCCTTTCCAACCAGGACAAGCAACGGGCCGTCCGACCCCCAGGTGATGTCAATCAGCCGTGGCTGGCGCGGGCTGGCGCGACCGACCGCGTGGATCATGGGAAAGTTCTGATCCAACAAATCCTGCCCCTTCAGAACCGCAATATCGGCCTGAAACTCATCCGCCAACGCGTGGGCAGCGGCCTCAAATTCGTCCGGTCCCATGTGCGAAGCGGGCGTGTTGATCAGATCGCGCGCCAATGCCTCGCCAGAAGCGATGCTTTCAAGCCGTGCGGCATCGACACCTGCCGGTGCAACAAGCCCGGCCTTGGGGGCGGGCGCTTTGGCGAAACGGTCGAACCGATAGCCAGCCAGCAGCCAGCCCAAGGCGGCTTCTTCCAGTGCATCACCCGTCAGATCGGTGTCGAGCGACCAAACGCCTTCGGGCAATTTTCCGCGCAGGCCAGCCGTGACAAACCGGCTGCGCGCGCGATCCTTAGCGCCCCCCAATCCGCCCACGGCGGACTTGATCCCGCCATCACCCGGGATAAGCAGAACAGCCCCTGCAGAGGCTTCGAAACCGGCTTGATCGACCCAAGCCCGATCTTGCGAATCTAGCGTCGCCAGCCAGTCATCAAGGCCATCTTTCGCAACCAGGGTCAGTGGCCGCGCGTCAGTTGTGGCGGCTGCAAATGTCAGTGCGCTCAAAGGGGGATCTCCTGCATCATGACAGGAAGCCTAAGGCAAAGGCATCCGGCTGAAAACGCCCAAGCTAGATTTGGTGGTAAGAGATTTCCAGCAGTGTTGCGAGCGAAGCCTCGCCCACCCGGACAAGCCGTGCAATCACGGCAGCCAAGGCCACCTCGTCCTGACCGGTAACCAGATGTTCGGCCATTGCGGCGACGACAACAAGATCCTTCAGGCCTGTGTCACGGGCCAGCTTTCTGACCGATGCCAGTGTACCTTTCAGACGCTGAAACTCTCCGGCCGCCCAGGCCGCTTCGATCGAGGCAAGGCAGACCACCACGTCTTCAACCGCATCTTCGGCATAGGGCGCGCCGGAAATGCTGGCATCGGGCCGAGCCGCGGGCGGATCAAGCGAGATCGCCTCTCGCGGACAAAGCACTAAGATCTTGTCAGACGACATGGTTTCCCTTTCCCTCGACCCGTTGCAGGTGTAACTGCCGCTTTCAAATAATTGGTTGATATTCCGGGGAAAATGGTCGCAAATTGGCTCAAATTCGAGAGGATGCACATGGAACACGCGCGCCCCTTACCCAGTTATTTGGTCAAGCGATACAATGGCTGGAAGGCCACCACATTTGCCGAGAACCAGTCCTGGTACCGTCGACTTGCCGAGGACGGCCAGCATCCGCGCGCCATGATCATTTCCTGCTGCGACAGCCGGGTGAACGTGTCGTCGATCTTTGGTGCCGACACGGGCGAATTCTTCATTCACCGCAATATCGCGAACCTGGTCCCGCCCTACAAACCTGACGGCGATCTTCACGGTACTTCGGCAGCGATCGAATACGCAGTGACGGCGCTGAAAGTGGCGCATTTGATCGTGATCGGTCATTCTCAATGCGGCGGTGTCGCCGGATGTCATGCGATGTGTTCGGGTAAAGCCCCGGAACTTGAAGAGAAGTCCAGTTTCGTCGGGCGCTGGATGGATATCCTGCGCCCTGGATACGAACGCGTTTCCGAAGCGGCGGATGTGTCTGATCGGGTTCGAGCCCTGGAGCACGAGGCGGTTATCGTGTCGCTGGAAAACCTGATGACGTTCCCCTTTGTCAAAAGCGCAGTCGAAGCCGAAAACATCACGCTTCACGGCCTTTGGACTGACATAGGTGAAGGGGGTCTTTTGCAGTTCCAGCCAAGGACCCGAACGTTCGAGGCTCTTTGAGCCTAAGCCGCTCGGCGCACCGACACAAAGACCGGATAGCCTTGAGCGCCGCGATCTTCCTGAAACTTCTGAAGGGCGCGTTTTGCGCGTTTCTGCTTTTCAGCAAGGCGGCGGCGGGCCTGGGCGACGTCGTTGATATTTCGGGCCATGTGAATTCTCCGTCGTTGTGATGTCAACCGGCGGAACTCGTAACAACTAAGGATTTCAGGGACGCGGCGTATAGAAAAAGACGCCACTCATGGATTGCCGAACCCGGCGAACAGGCCGAGAAAAATCCAGCGAAATGATCTTGCCGCCTTCAGCTTTTGCATCATTTTGGGCGTTGGATCGGGTTGCTCTGGCACAATTCGCCGATCCATTCTTTTTCTGGCGCTGCTTGGCGCCTTCAATAAGCGAAAGGACTATGTCGTCGGTGATCGGCTTCATGGCAGTCTCCTTCCCCGTTCTGGGTGCAAACCCAAATTCCCGGCGAATTGCGGCAAGAAGTTACGCAGAATGTGTCCGGAATGTGGCGGCCCGAAGCCGATGCTTGGGCAGGGTGCAGCATAGCGCCTTATTTTGATCGGGATTCGCGTCAGAACGCTTAAAAACCAAGGAAATCAAGTATTAGAAGGCATAATGTCGCATTAGATTTTCCTTTTGACGAGGCATCAACAATGACGCTCGTCAAAAGGAACTATGCGTGGTTTGGAACGCGGTTTTGCACTTGGCCGGGAACGAATCTATCGCTTCACTCAAAAAAGCTGCGGGCACCCGGTTTGCCCGCACAGAGATCAGCCTTTCTTCAGGACCCGATTCCCCAAGAGTTCGGCAATCTGAACCGCATTCAGGGCAGCGCCCTTGCGCAGATTGTCCGAGACACACCAGAAGTTCAGCCCGTTCTCGATGGTCGAATCCTGACGAATACGGCTGATAAAAGTGGCAAAATCGCCGACGCATTCGACCGGCGTCGAATATCCACCGTCCTCGCGCTTGTCGACAACCATGATCCCGGGGCTTTCGCGCAGAATGTCACGGGCCTCGTCTTCGTCCAGGAAGTCTTCTGTTTCGATGTTCACCGCTTCCGAGTGGCCAACAAAGACCGGCACGCGGACACAGGTCGCGGTAACCTTGATCGTCTTGTCGATGATCTTCTTGGTTTCGGCGACCATCTTCCATTCTTCCTTGGTCGAGCCGTCATCCAAGAAGACGTCGATATGAGGAATGACATTGAAGGCGATCTGCTTGGTGAACTTCACCGGAGGCTTGTCGTCGGTCGGGTTATAGATGGACTTGGTCTGATCCCACAATTCGTCGATGCCCTCTTTGCCCGCGCCCGAGACCGACTGATAGGTGCTGACCACCACGCGCTTGATCCTGGCACGATCATGCAAGGGCTTCAGAGCCACGACCATCTGCGCGGTCGAGCAATTCGGGTTGGCGATGATGTTGCGCTTGGAATACCCCTCGATGGCATCGGGGTTCACTTCGGGCACGATCAGAGGGACGTCGGGTTCGTAACGATACAAGGACGAGTTGTCGATCACGACACAACCGGCCTTGGCCGCCTTCGGTGCATATTCTTTGGTCGGCCCTGACCCGATGGCGAACAGAGCGATGTCAAATCCGGTGAAGTCGAACGTGTCCAGATCCTTGGTCTTGAGTGTCTCGTCCCCATAGCTGACCTCGGTGCCCAGCGATTTGCGGCTTGCCAAAGCCACAACCTCGTCGGTCGGAAACTGGCGCTCGGCCAGAATGTTCAGCATTTCGCGGCCCACATTTCCCGTGGCGCCGACGACGGCGACGCGATAACCCATTTTTTCCTCCATTGGATGGGACGGGGCCTCTTAGCCTGTGATGGCGTACGGTTAAAGCGGAATATCCCGTGCAGCGCTGCTAGTCTTCGCTTTGCACCACAGGACGAAATCTTTCGACCGAGGCAACAATGGCATCGGCATCACCACCCAGACCGTGAAGCGGGATGCGAACACCGTTGTACTTTTGCCACTTTAGTTCAAGCCACCGCCAAACCGGCAAGCGCAGGGGGGCAAGGACGCCGGGCGAGGGATCGACAATCAGCCAGTCCCGCCCGCCGTACAGGGTGTTCGGCGATTTTTCGCGGCGAATCCGATGAACGTCTTCCCATGCCAAAGGATGCTTGAACACCAGCGGGAGGTCCACGCCTTTGGCACTGATCCGAAGGGCCACGGGCCGGTTCCACAAAAACCACAAGGCGACACCAATCCCCGCCAGCAAGAAAAGGCAGGCCAAGGCAAGATAGACAAACTGGCGGGGTTCGCCGCGAAAACCCGGCCCAAAAGCCGCCGCAAGCAACACCAGGATCAACAGAAAAGCCAGCATTCCAGCGATAGACAAAAGAAGTGACGGACGCTGATAAAAGCACTCGGCCCGGTCTTTGTCGTCCGAGATTGCGTCTGTCATCTTTGCGTTCCCCTGGCCAGATTGTCCCCGATAGGCAGAAACCTACCCTAGCATATATCACCATGATGCAATCCGCGCCCAACCTCCCTAGTGTGTCCGACATGACAAAAGTTCTTCCCTATCGCCCCTGCGTCGGCGTTGTTCTTGCCAACAAGGACGGTCTGATCTTCACCGGCGAACGCATGGATACGCCCGGTGCATGGCAAATGCCCCAAGGCGGGATCGACCCTGGCGAAACCCCCGAAGATGCAGCCTTGCGCGAGTTGGAAGAGGAAACAGGCGTCGCCCCCGCCCTTGTCACCGTCGAAGCGGCACATCCCGACCTTGTTCTCTACGACTTGCCAGACCACCTTGTCGGCAAGCTTTGGAAGGGCCGGTATCGGGGCCAGGAACAAAGATGGTTTCTGCTGCGGTTCAAGGGCACCGACACGGACATCGACATCGCCCGCGACCACCGCGAGTTTTCCCGCTGGCGATGGTCAACGCCCGACCAGGTCCTCCGTGACATCGTTCCCTTCAAGGCCAAGGTCTATGCGCAGGTCATGGCAGACTTTCTCCATCACTTGGAGCCCGCGCAATGAAGCGCCTCACATTATTGCTGGTCCTTTTTGCTGGCCCGGTCCAGGCATTGTCCTGCCTTCCCCCGGACGCCGTCGGCCTCTATGTTTACGCGCGCGACAGCGACAGTGTTTACTCGATGGTTCGCGGCAAGTTGTACTATCAGCGGGAACCAATGCGGCCCGTGCCGGACCCGACGGGTAAGGACAACGGCGTCGCCGAAAGCCCGATCCGGCTCGTGGGCATGGGGCTCGGTCTCGATGGCTTCACCGTTCCCTTTGACCGCGATGTGACCTTGTCGCTAACCTGCCTCGGACCGTGGTGCGCCGATATTCCCGTCACCGGCAAGGAGGTGTTCGTGACACTGCGCCACGATGGCGACAGATTTGTGATTGACCAGTCGGCCTGCAACGGAAATGCCATAGAAGCCACGCAGGAAAGCGAAGCGCGGCTGATTACCTGCCATCGCACCGGCACGTGCGAAACAAGGTATTAGGTCTGACGTGGCGACAAATCCACTTTCCCTGACCGCAGCGCCCGGATAAACCCCGCCGCATGGGCAAGGAACGCATCGACACGCGCGCCATCGGGCTGGACGTCGGACTTGGCTTCGTCAAATGGCTGACGGGGGCCGAGAACCTGCACTACGGGCTGTGGACCGGGCTTGATGCCGTTGCGGAGAACACGGGTCGGGCCCAAACGGCCTATACGGACAAGCTGTTTGGCTATCTGCCCGACGGACCGCTTTCGATCCTCGATATCGGTGGCGGTGCCGGGGAAACCGCGCGCAAGCTGATCGCACTGGGCCACAAGGTCGAAATCGTCGTACCCTCGGTCGTGCTGGCCGCGCGATGCCGGGCAAACGCGCCCGAAGCACAGGTCCACGAAATGACCTTCGAAGCCTTCGAAACCGATACTCGCTACGACCTCTGCCTGTTTTCGGAAAGCTTTCAATACATCCCGCTCAACATTGCCCTTGGGAAGGCGCTGGAACTACTGAAACCCGGCGGTCACATCCTGATTGCTGATTGCTTCCGGTCCGAAGACTTTGCCCCCGACAGAGTAACCCGCACCCCGGGTGGTGGGCACCCGATCGCGGACTTTCGCGATCAGATCGCAGCACTCCCGGTTGAAACCCGAAAGGAAGAGGACATCACCGAGGCCGTCGCTCCTTCCATTGATCTGGAACAGGCGTTGTTTCATGTCTTTGGCGACGCCGTTACCCGAGTGGAAACCGAACTGGCCGAGAAACGGCCCAAATCCCGATGGCTTCTGAACCGGGCGCTAAAGATGCTGATGAGCCGACGGCGGCGCAACAGGCTCGATATCCGTTTGCGCGGGCACGAACGGACAAGTGCGGCGTTCATAAAGAACAATCGCTACCTGATCACATTGTTGGAAAAGCTCTGATCAAGGAACGCTCGCGGAGCCTTGTCGGCCCAATTCGGGACGAGGGACTTGGACAACTTCAAAGCCCCGCGAAACGCTAACCTTTACCCCTCGCACTCGTTACGCAGCCTACCATTTACTCGCTTCACCACTCGATACGATGTGCGGACCGACTTTCGTGACCTTCAATTGATCGGCCGATCCGCGGTGAAATGCGTCTTTGAAAAGAACCACCCCACCATTGCGACCTGAGCCTAGGGTGACCCCTTGTTGACCTAGGGTCAACTCGTGACAGGCCAGCTAGTGTGATCCAATCGTGAATCCGTGCGCTTGTGCGTGAACTTGATCGTGAACGCAGACTGGAAAAAAGAACAAAGCGTGAATATCATGCAAGGCAGCCAGGAATCACACGCCAATCGTCGGGAATCACCATGGGCTTTGCCGAGCTTTCGGCCATGTCGAACTTTACCTTCCTTACCGGGGCCAGCCACGCCGAGGAATATATCGACCGTTCTGCCCTTCTGGGGCTTTCGGCCATTGCGATTGCCGATGTGAACTCGGTTGCAGGCATCGTGCGCGCCCATACCCGCGTGCGCGAGATCACCCGCGAGGTCAAAGAGCGTCTGACCGCCGACCTGATTGGCCCCCCCGCCCCGGTGGCGGGCTGGGAAGGCAGAACACAGGTGTTCGAAAGCTATCCCGGCAGCGCGTTCCGACAGCGCAATGGCACACTTTCGGATATCGAAACGACCGATCCTCTGAACAGGCCAAAGGCGGGGTTTGAAACCAGGGTGCGGCCGCCGCCCCTGGATGCCTCGGCCGCCATTTTGAACATTCCGCGTCTTTTGCCCGCCGCGCGGATCGTGCTCGACACCGGGTTTTCGGTCACCACCCTGCCCAAGACCCGGCAGGGCTGGGGTCACCTCTGCCGTTTGATCTCGCGCGGGCGGCTTCGGGCCGAGAAAGGGTCCTGCCTTCTTTACATGGACGACCTGATCGAATTTGGCGGCGGCCTTGCGCTTTTGATCCACCCACCAGAGGCGCAGTCCTTAAAAACCGGCGCGGGAGACTGGACGTCACAGGCGCAACGGCTGACGCGCCGCTTTGCCGAAGACTGCCACCTGGTGATGACGCCGCGCTATGACGGGCAGGACAGCGCGCGGTTCGACAAGCTTGCTGCCCTCGCCCGGGATCTTGGCATTCCCACCGTCGCCTCGGCCCAACCCCGGATGCACCACGGATCACGCAGAAAGCTTGCCGATGTGCTGACCGCAATCCGCGAAGGCCGGAAGGTCGACGACCTTGGCCGTGCCGCCCTGGCCAATGCCGAACAGCGCCTGCGCTCTGAAACCGAGATGCGCCGCCTTCTCGGCCCCCACGGTGATGCCATCGACCGCGCCGCCGCCCTGGCCGACACGCTCACCTTCTCGCTGGATGAGTTGCGCTATGAATACCCGTCGGAAATTGCGAAAGGCGAAACCGCCGCCGGACGTCTCACGCGCCTTGCATATGAAGGGCTGAAATGGCGTTACCCCGCAGGCGCGCCGGATCATGTGCAAAACCTGCTGAAGCACGAATTGACCCTGATCGCCAAGCTGAAATACGAACCCTACTTCCTGACGGTCCGCGATGTGGTGGCCTTTGCACGGCAACGCGGCATTCTCTGCCAGGGCCGTGGATCAGCGGCCAATTCCGTCGTCTGCTACTGCCTTGGCGTCACCTCCGTCTCACCCGAGATCGGCACCATGGTCTTCGAACGCTTCGTTTCCGAAGCCCGCGACGAACCGCCCGACATCGACGTCGACTTCGAACACGAACGCCGCGAAGAGGTGATCCAACACATCTATGAACGCTATGGCCGCCACCGCGCCGGGCTTTGCGCCACCGTCGTCCACTATCGCGGCAAACGCGCCATCCGCGAGGTCGGCCGCGCCATGGGCCTGACCGAGGATACCATCGGCGCGATTTCCTCGCAGCTTTGGGGCTTCTTCGACACCAGCGGAATGGCCGAACAACAACTGCGCGAGATCGGCCTCGACCCAACCGACAAGCGCCTAGCCCTTACCCTGAAGCTGATCTTCGAAATTCAGGGCTTCCCCCGCCACTTGTCGCAACACGTCGGCGGTTTTATCATCACCGAAGGTCGGCTGGACGAACTCGTCCCGATCGAGAACGCCACGATGGAGGACCGCACCGTCATCTGCTGGGACAAGGACGATATTGATTCCCTTGGCATCCTCAAGGTCGATGTGCTGGCGCTTGGCATGCTGTCCTGCATCAGGAAGGCTTTCGAACTGATCCGCATGCACCACCAGACCGACTATACTCTGGCCACGCTGCCCCCTGAGGATCCGGCGGTTTATGACATGCTCTGCAAGGCCGACAGCTTGGGCGTCTTCCAGGTCGAATCCCGCGCCCAGATGAACTTCCTTCCGCGGATGAAACCCCGCACCTTCTATGACCTCGTGATCGAAACCGCGATCATCCGTCCGGGGCCGATCCAGGGCGACATGGTCCATCCCTTCCTGAAACGCAGGAACGGCGAGGAAAAGGTCGAGTTTCCCTCTGACGCACTCGGCAAGGTCCTGGGTAAAACCCTCGGCGTGCCTCTCTTTCAGGAACAAGCCATGCAAATCGCCATCGTAGGTGCGGGCTTCACCCCGGAAGAGGCCGACCGCCTGAGGCGGTCCCTCGCCACCTTCAAGAAACACGGGTCCGTCTCGGAATTCCGCAACCGCTTTCTTAAAGGCATGCGCAACAATGGCTACGATGACGACTTCGCGGAACGCTGTTTTTCCCAGATCGAGGGTTTCGGCAGCTACGGCTTCCCCGAAAGCCACGCCGCCTCCTTCGCCCTTTTGGTCTATGCCTCAAGCTGGCTCAAATGCCACCACCCGGGTATCTTCGCCTGTGCGCTTCTGAATGCCCAACCCATGGGCTTTTACGCGCCCGCCCAGATCGTCCGCGACGCCCGCGAACACGGGGTCGAGGTCCGCCCGCCCTGCATCAACACCTCGACCTGGGACAATATCATGGAACCCGACGGCAAGGGCGGCCTCGCGCTCCGCCTCGGGTTTCGCCAGATCAAGGCCATGCGCGAAGAAGAAGGCACCTGGATCGCCGCTGCCCGTGGCAATGGATACCTGTCGGTCGAAGACGTCTGGCGCCGCGCAGGGATCGAACCCCGGCTCTTGCGCATCCTGGCCGAAGCGGATGTCTTTGCCGCCCTCGGACTGTCCCGGCGCGATGCACTTTGGGGCGCTGCGGCCATCGTCTCGGACAAACCCCTGCCGCTTTTTGCCAGCGACATGGACGGCGAAGGGATCGAAGAAGACCCCGCCCGCCTGCCCGAAATGACTGCCGGTGAACACGTGGTCGAGGATTACGTCTCGATGCGCCTGACCCTGCGCGCCCACCCCATGGCGTTCTTGCGCCACAGGCTGACCCCCCAAGGTGTGAGGTGAACCCGGCCTGAACCCCTGAAATGCCTGTCGCGTTCAAGTTACCTTGTTCCTCGACTGACGACACAGACGGTGACCAAAAAGGCCGATTCAGCGAAGGACGATTAAACGGGGTTTTGAAAGTGGCATCGTCAAACGCGGGCGCGACGGCATCAGAAAACCAACGTTTCAATTCCCAACACCAAAGGGCTGCTCCGTCCTGCATTTCTCGTGTCCGCCCGCGAAAAAAGCCTCGGGCAGCGCACCACGCATTAATTTCCTGACATACCCTGTCAGCATGGCCAGGTGACGGCTTTTGCGAATGGCGCTAGGGTTCGATCCATGGCCGACCCGATTGACGACAAACCCCGCTGCTTTGGATCCCACTCAGAGCTTTACGCCCACTATCACGACACCGAATGGGGCGTGCCCGTTCACGATGATCGGATGCTGTTCGAAATGCTGATCCTGGAAGGGGCGCATGCCGGTCTTTCCTGGGAAACGATATTGAAAAAGCGCGACGGTTACCGTGACGTTTACCATAACTTCGACGTCGATCGAGTCGCCAGCATGACCGATACGGAACTTGACGCCGCACTCTTGAACCCTGCCATTGTGCGGCACCGCCAGAAAGTACCCGGAGCGCGAACAAATGCGCGAATTTTTAAGGGTATGCAGCAGGACTATGGCAGTTTTTCCAACTGGCTTTGGGCACATGTAGATGGCACGCCGCTTCGAGGGGACTGGAAGACAAAGTCCGACGTGCCAGCGAAAACCCCACTGGCAGAAGGCATATCAAAAGACCTGAAAAAGCGCGGAATGACCTTTGTCGGGCCGACAATCATCTATGCCTATCTGCAGGCGGTGGGCGTGGTGAATGACCACTGGCGCGGGTGCTGGATATCAACCAGGACCTAAAGCAGCATCCCCATTTACTTATTCTTGCCGCTATTGTTGGACCCGCCTTGGCTATTGTTGGACCCGCCCTGATTGCCCTGGCCACCAGCCCCGCCAGACTGACCATTGCCTTGACCGTGCCCGCCGGGGCCCTGCGCATTGCCTTGCGATGGGGTGTCGGCGGGTTTCGCCGCAGTTTTTCCCTGGGCCCCAGAGGCTCCCTTCGCGACGGCAATGATCTCGTCTCTGGTCACTAACCCACTGCCATCCAAATCGTATTTCTTCATCGCAGCCTTGGCGACGCGCCCAGGCACCTGCGTGTTTCTGCGCACGAAAAATGCGGTGAACTCCGCCTCGGTTATGACGCCGTCGCCGTTCATGTCTATGGCTTCCATGGGCGTGGCCCGCGCTGCTTGACCCTCCACAACAACGAGACAGCCAGCCAACAGGCAAAGGATGCTGGGTTTGATCATTGGCATAACAGACTACTCCGTCTTGATCCTGACGATACAGGACTGACCCGAACCGTGCGTAAAGACAGGGTTAACTTTGGAAAAAGGCGACAAAATGGCCGTGAATCTAGGTTATTTGGGCGTTGTCAAAGGCCGACCGATCAGCGCAATCGCTTCAGGATTTCATAGCTGGCATACCCATCGGGCACCAACCCAACCGAACTTTGGAACCGTCGGATCGCCTGAATGGTGTTCGGGCCAATGATGCCATCCACACCATCGGTGTTGAATCCTCGCCGAGTCAAAAGGCGCTGCATTTCCTTCTTTTCCACAAATCGAAGGTTTCGGTCCCCGCGCGGCCACCCCGACTGCAACGGCCCAGCCCCTGCAATGCGATCAGACAGATGCCCGACTCCGATCACGTAGGCATCCGCCGTGTTATAGCGCTCGATCACATGGAAATTGTCGAAGATCATGAACGCCGCCCCCTGCGCGCCTGCAGGCAAAAGAATCGATGCGCGTCCGTGGTTTGGCACCCTTGCGCCGCGTGTATCGCGCACGCCGAGCGCCGCCCAATCGCCTGGGCTTTTCTTCACCCGTTCGCCCGTCAGACCGTAATTGAACCCACGCGGCAAAGTCACCTCGACACCCCAGGGCTGACCTTTACGCCAGCCAAAGCGTTTCAGATAGGCTGCGGTCGAGGCAAGCGCGTCAGTGGGATCGTCAGACCAGATGTCGCGCTTTCCGTCGCCCCTGAAATCGACGGCATAGGAAAGGTAAGACGTTGGAATGAACTGGGTATGCCCCATTGCCCCGGCCCAACTTCCGGTCATTCGCCGAGGCGGAACGTCTCCGGCCTGAATGATCTTCAGGGCAGCGATCAACTGGCTTTCAAAAAACCGCCCACGCCGACCGTCAAAGGCCAGTGTTGCAAGGGCTTCGATCAGCGGTTCGCTGCCACGAAAGCTCCCATAGGCACTTTCCAAACCCCAGATTGCCGCCACAACCTCGGCCTCGACCCCATAGCGGGCCTCGATCTCACCCAGCAGCCTCTTGTTCTGGCGAAGCGCCGCGCGACCGTTCTTGACACGGGTTTCCGACGCAGCGCTATCGAGGTATTCCCAGATTTGCTTGGTGAATTCGGATTGGTTGCGATCCTTCTGGATCACGTTGGCGTTGTAGCGCACGCCTTGAAACGCCGCGTTGAACACGGCATCGCGAATACCGGCGGATCGGGCACGCCCGCGAAACCGGTCGATCCAGCGTTCAAAGGCTATGTTCGACGAATTTGCCTGAGCCAACACGATGGTACTTTCTTCGGGCGCGCCGGGGCGCGGTTTAGGTGGGATGGATTGTTCGGGCGCGGCCAGTGCTGTGCCTGCCAAACAAACCCCCAAAAGTGCGGCAATGACAATGCGCATCGGGAGACCTGTTTCTGCTCTTTTCTTTCAGACTAGCGGGATTCGCCCAAGCCCGGAAGACACCAGAACACGATCGGCGAAGGACTGCCTTGGTCAACGACACGTTACCGCCGCTTGCGTGAAACCTTGCGCTTCTTGCCGGAACTTTTCTTCGATTTCCTGCGCACAGGTCCCTTGCCCCGTCCACGCCGACCGGATGGCAAGGCGCTGCCCTCCAATTCCAACAACTCAAGCATCAGCCCGCCGGTCACAGGAACCGCTTCCGCAAGGCGCACAAGCACGCGCTGGCCCGCCTGAATGACAAGGCCCGTGTCCGAACCCTCCAGCGTGTGTTTGTCGCGGTCAAAGTGGAAATACTCTTGTCCGATCTCGCGGATCGGAATCAGCCCATCAGCACCGGTTTCATCAAGCCGCACAAAAGCCCCGAACCGCTGAACGCCCGATATGCGCCCCGACAGCTCGGTTCCGACACGATCAGCAAGGTAAGCGGCCAAATAGCGGTCGTTGGTGTCGCGTTCCGCCTCCATCGAACGGCGTTCGGTGGCCGAAATCTGCTCTCCTGTAGCCCGCAGACGGTCGATCTCGGACTGCGTCAAGCCATCCTCGCCCCACCCATGGGCGGCGATCAAGGCGCGGTGGACCACAAGATCGGCGTACCTGCGAATTGGCGAGGTGAAGTGGGCATAGGCCTTCAATGCCAAACCAAAGTGACCAAAATTCTGCGGGCTGTAATAGGCCTGCGTCATCGAACGCAGCACAGCCATGTTGATCAACTCGCCATCATCGTGGTTCGACGCCTCGGCCAAAAGTCGGTTCAGATGGTCTGTCTTCAGAACCTGCCCCTTGGCCAGCGTCAAACCCGAGGCCTGAACGGTCTCGCGCAGCGCATCCAGTTTCTCGGGCGCGGGTTCTTCATGCACCCGGAAAAGCAAAGGCGACTTCTTCGCAATCAAGGTTTCGGCCGTCGCAACGTTGGCCAGAACCATGAATTCTTCGATCAGTCGGTGCGCATCCAGACGTTCTTTGAAACTGACCGACCGAACGGTTCCGTCGTCGTCCAGTTCGACCCGACGCTCGGGAAGGTCAAGTTCCAGCGGCGCACGCCGCGCCCGCGCTTTGGTCAGCGCGTCGTAAGCCGCAAAGAGCGGCTTCAAAACCGGATCAACCAGCGGCTCTGTTTTGTCGTTTGGCGCACCGTCAATCGCAGCCTGCACCTCTTCATAATTGAGCGAAGCGGCGGACTTCATGAGGGCGCGCAGGAAAGAGTGGCCGATCATCTCGCCCTTCGCGTCGATCACCATCCGCGCGACTATCGAGGCCCGCAGCACACCTTCGTGAAGCGAACAGAGATCGCCCGACAGCCGGTCCGGCAACATCGGCACGACGCGGTCCGGGAAATAGGTCGAGTTTCCCCGTTCCCAGGCTTCGCGATCAAGTGCCGAACCGGGGGTGACGTAATGTGCAACATCCGCGATGGCGACCCAAAGGATATGGCCACCGTCGTTTTTCGGATCGGTATCGGGCTCGGCCCAGACGGCATCGTCATGATCGCGCGCGTCCGCCGGGTCGATTGTGACCAGCGGCATCTCGGTCAGATCGGTTCGGTCTCCCAGCTTTGCCGGTTTCATCGCATCGGCTTCGGCGATGGCCTCGTCGGGAAACTGGTCGCGCAGACCGTGCTGATGGATGGCGATCAAAGACACGGCCTTTGGCTGCGAAGGATCGCCCAGCCTCGTCACGATACGCGCGCGAGGCAAACCCAGGCGGCCCTTCGGCCCCGCGGCTTCGGCCTCGACCAGTTCGCCTTCCTTCGCGTCATTGGTGGCCCCTTGGGCAACCTGCCACTCGCGAGCTGCGCCTTTGTCGATCGGCAGGATGCGCCCACCTTCAGCGGTTTTGCGAAACACACCCAGAACACGGGCGGGGTTTGTGCCGATCCGGCGGATCAGACGGGCCTCGTAACTATGATCTTCGCCGGAAACCTTGGTCAGGCGCCCCAGGATGCGGTCTCCCTCGCCAAGGGCCGGATCGCTCGATTTCGCAATGACTAGAACAACCGGTTCCGGCCCCTCGCCCTGCCATTCCAGCGGCCGCGCAAAAAGATCGCCATCGCGCCCCGGTTCGGAAATCTGAAGCACCGACACCGGTGGCAATTGCTCGGGGTCCCGGTACGTTTTGCGGCGCTTTTCAAGTTGGCCATCCGCCTCAAGTTCACGCAAAAGACGTTTGAGGTCGATGCGATCAGCCCCTTTCACACCAAAGGCGCGCGCAATGTCTCGTTTTGACGCCTTGGTCGGATTGTCGGAAATCCAGGCAAGAATCTCGTCTTTGGTAGGGATACTGGGCATGGAATTCGCCTATCACGGAGAAAAAGCGGGGTCACGCGGGATCCCCTGTTCAAGTTGCGCGAAAGCAGCCATCTAAGGCGCTTTCAGATCGGTAGCCGTATCAATGTCGCTGAGCATCGCAACAACGGCAACGGGGGCTGGCAAGATCGACCGGGTCTCGGCCATGGTGTTCGACTGTGACCAACGGACCCCCTTGAACAGTGTACGCGGGGCCCGGGCCGGAGACTTCAAACCAACAAGCCAGAAACCACCATCCGTGGCCGGTCCAAGAACCGACCGTGCCGGACCAAGTGCCTGGAACGCCTTGGCAATATGCGCTCGGGTTACACCGGGGATGTCCGAGCCGATCAGCACGGTCGGGCCAGGAGTTGCCATCAGACAATGCCTCATCCGATTGCCAAGGTCACCGGCATCTTGTGCAATACGGGCAATGTCCGAAGGCCAGACGCGGCTTTGCATTCCTTCGCGGTCCGGCGAAACCGCCAGCACCAGCGACCACCGTGGGTCGCGCAGACGGCGAACCAGCCCAAGTGCCTGGTGCCGATACCACCACGCGGCAGAGGTCATTCCGATCCCGGCACCAAGCCGGGTTTTGACGCGGCCCGGGCGCGGTTCCTTGACCATCACGATAAGCGTCGGATGCCTCAAAGGCCTTGAACCATCTCACGATGAGGAATGTCCGCGTCAAGGAACTCAGGCCCCCGCGCGGTGAACCCCAATGCCTCATAAAAGCCTATGGCATGGGTTTGCGCACCAAGCTTCGCGGTATGCGCGCCTTCCTCGCGAAGCGCTGTAAGCGCGGCAAGGATCAGGCCCTTGCCCAGGCCTGTGCCCCTGTGGCTTTGCAGAACGGCAACACGGCCAATCTTGCCAACCCCTTCCGAGATCAGAATACGCGCGGTGCCAACGGCCTGTTCTTCGGAAAACGCGATCAGATGCAGGGCTTCGCCATCCCTTCCATCGCGTTCGATGTCATGTGGCACACCTTGTTCCTCGATGAACACACTAGCGCGTATGTCGAATACCGTTTCCATATCGCCGGGACCTGCGCGACGGATCATGCGAAGTAATCCTGCAAAATTCTACGATAGATCCGCGTCAGCGTGGTGATCTGCGCCACTTCCACCCGTTCGTCGACTTGATGCATGGTCCGGCCCACCAACCCGAATTCGACCACCGGGCAATGGGATTTTATGAACCGCGCATCTGACGTCCCACCCGACGTTGACAAAACGGGTGTCACGCCGGCTTCTGCGGTAACAGCCCTTGCAACCAACGCCGACAAGTCGCCGGGAGGTGTGAGAAAGCTCTCTCCCGAGACCTTGATCTTCACGCTGATCTCGACGCCGGTTTCCTTGGTGATCATAGCCACCTCGCGTTCAATCCACGCCGTCAGATCGTCCGAGGTATGGGTATCGTTGAAGCGAATATTCACGGTGCCGCTGCACGCGGCGGGAATTACATTGGTGGCAGGGTTGCCCGCGTCGATTGTCGTCACCGCCAGCGTCGATGGATCGAAATGTTCGGTTCCGTCGTCCAGCTTGTGGCTTGCCAGTCGATCCATCAACCGTGCCATGGCCGCCACCGGGTTCTTGGCCCTGTGTGGATAAGCCGAGTGACCCTGTACACCTTTGGCCCGAATGAACGCGCTCATCGATCCCCGTCGCCCGATTTTTATGGTGTCGCCGATAACCTCGGGGCATGTCGGCTCTCCGACGAGGCAGACACTCATGGCTTCACCATTATCCGCCATCCAGTCCAGGATTGCTGTGGTTCCATCCGTTGCGTCGGCTTCTTCATCGCCTGTGATTGTGATCAAGATGGCGCCGTCAGGCGGAGCCGACCGCACCAGGTCAATGGCCGCGGTGACAAAGGCTGCCACGCCGGACTTCATGTCCGTCGCGCCCCGGCCATAAAGCCAGCCATCCCGGATCTGGGCGCCGAAGGGGGCATTTGACCAAAGCGCTTCGTCCCCGGTCGGCACTACATCAGTGTGCCCATTGAACCCGAACGTGCGCGCCGCGCCCTTTTCGCCCCACCGCGCCACCAGGTTGGCGATGCCGCCCCGATCTGCCCGGAAACAGGAAAACCCCGCCTCGCTCAGAAGTCCTTCCAACAATTGGATTGCGCCGCCCTCTTCGGGCGTGACCGACGGACAACGGACAAGTCTGGATGTCAGGTCTATGGGATCAATGCTCATGGTTCATGGCTATCGCGACTGAACTCTGGCTTCAACGCAGGACTTCGGCTCGTCGGCTGGTAGCTTGGGTCAACCGGTCCCGATCAACCAAGCCCAAGTCCGGCAATGACCGCTGGCAAATCCTTTGGGTGATCCACGACGGCGGCGGCATCCTTCCATTCATCCTCCGCGCCGTAACCCCAACGAACCGCAATCGAGGCCATCCCGACTTCCTTGGCCGCAGCAATATCATGGTGCCGGTCACCAATCATGACCGCGTTCAACGGCGTTTCTCCGGTCGCCTCAAGCGCAAAGGCCAGAAGATCACCCTTCCAATTCCTCGTTCCATCAAGTTCTGGCCCGAACTCTTTTTGCATCCTCGAAGCAATCCCGAAATGCGCCGTGATCTTGCGGGCATAAGCGTGCGGCTTGGCGGTCGCCAGGTACAGCCGCGCACCGCTGCCATTCATCGCATCCAGCACCTCCATCATGCCGGCGTACATACAGGCATCATACATGCCCCCGGCAATGTAGTGTTCGCGATAGGCGGCCATGGCGGCGTCGGGTTCGCCAAGACCAATCTGGCGAAAGCTGTCCTGAAACGGTGGACCGATCATCCAGGTCAGGTCCTCTTCTGCCAGATCATGGCGTCCGATCACCTTAAAGGCGTGCCTGAGCGACGAGACGATGCCCGGCTTGGAATCCATGAGCGTTCCGTCCAGATCAAGAAACACGGCCGTCATTGGGGTTTGTCCTTCAGAACCGAGGTTTCAGCGACAATCACGGCGTTCTCCGTCAGTGCCCGCGTCATCAATGCACGATCCTCGTCGCCGATGTCGTGCCCTTCTGCCTCTCGCTCGGACAGCGTGCCATAGCTGCTGACATCCAGTGGAACCAGATCGGCTGATTTCAGTACAGCCACCGTTTCACGGACCGCTTCTGCCTCGTCCCGTCCGCTGGAATAACACAAGAGCGCAGCGCCGGTTGCAGTCTTGGGAAGCCCATCGTCGGGTCCGCGTCCGACCTCGACAAGAAGGGTGTAGACCTGAGATTGACTTTTTTCGCGTGCCATGGGGCGGGCCTAGGGCGTCGGGCGCAGATTGTCCATCGTGGGCTTTCAGGCCCAGGGGATAAGCACCACTTGCGCGGGGTCGGTGGGGGCCATGGAGGCTGGTCGCTCATAGAGATACCGAAACCCTGCAATAACCGGCCAGGAAAGCTCGCCCGAGACCGCTTCACGCCACATACGTCCGGCATCGCTCGCAGAAACATTTTCCGCAATGGCGTCGGCCAGGCGATGCTGTTCTGCTGCTGTCAAAAGCGACATGACCTCGCCCGGCGACCGGGTCAGGCAATCCGTCCGGTCCGGTGAGCTTTCCAAATTCACCTTGCCAGACGCTTCTGCCATGCGGAATCCGTTCATCAAGGCGGCCCGCATTGTCGGATCGGCCAAACGGTAGTGTTCGCGAAACGCATCCCAGTTCCAGAACAGGTCATCGCCGCCTGTGCCATCCTGCAGTCTGTCCATCAACAGAATGGCAGTCGCCACGGCAAACCCGTTGAAATCATCGTCCGGCATGGCTGCGGATAGCAGAAGTTGTGAATAGACCCGATCCTCGCCATGCCCGATATGACCTCCGGACGCCACGATCCGGTCGATCGCCGCGCGTTCAGTGTCAGTTGTTCCAAGCCGTGCAATCGCAGGCGAATTGCTGCGCACGGCCTCGGTTAAATCCCGGAGGGCCTGCCGGGTGCGGAAAACGTCCGCGGTACTCTTAAACATGGGTTGAACGCTATCAGGGCCTCGTGGCGAAACATTGGCAGGCTCTGGGTGAATGAATGAAACCATTTCGATCGGACCCAATGTGGCAGAATACACACACCCCTAAAACAGAGGTGCCATTGTCTTTGATCCGAATCGGTTAACGGGCCATGAAGGCGCTCCGCAACACGCCTGACATAAGGAGGGCAGAATGAAATCTCGACGCACAAATAGCAGCCCTCTGGCCCACCAATAGGGCCCCAGGCGGGCAATCCCTTTCGACGACCCGGGCCGCGTGCATGATTTGCGCGCTCTGGTCAATTTCAACTTCCCGAACGGTCATGACACCGCCGGGACAGTCAGGTGATTTGCCATGTTGGACACATTGCAAACATACGTAGCGACCGCTTTGGAAAGCGAGTTTTTTGTCGGTGGACTGGCGCTTGGCCTTCTTGGTCTGGCGGCAGGAGTTGTGCGGCTTGTTTGGCGCGGGCTTTCGGGGCTGTGCTTGCGCCGTTTGACGGTGACCGTGATGGTCGACAACAGAGTCGCCGAATTCCTGCATCTGCTGGATTGGCTGGATCACTCGGGCGCGCTTGGACGGGCCCGGCGATTCCGGCTGACGTGGATCGGTGGGCGGGGCGCGCAGAGGGCCAGCTTTGCCCCCGCACTTGGGGTACACTGGTTCGTCCTGGATGGTCAGTTGGTGCAGCTGCACCGTGAGATGAGCGACAAGGCCCGGACCGGCAAAGGTACGCCCTTGGAAACTCTGACACTGACCCTGCCCCTTGGACGGCGTAAGACAATCGAACGCTGGATCGTCGCGGGCGCTGAACTGGATGCCAACCGAAGCCGTATTGGGCCGACGTTGCATATTTTTGCGGACGGGTACTGGACCCAGGCCGGAGAAGTGGTGCATCGGCCAGTGTCGTCGCTGGTGGCCGAAGATGACCGGGTTGCGACCATGCTTGAAGACCTCCGCTGGTTCTATGGCGCGCGCGACTGGTACGTCGATCGGGGCGTTCCCTGGCGGCGGGGTTACCTGCTCCACGGTCCACCGGGCACCGGCAAGTCAAGCGCGATCCGTGCGGCGGCATCTGAACTTGGGTTGGGTCTGGCGATTCTCGATCTGGGGCGTCGGACACTGACTGATGACCAGCTTTGCGAGGCCCTGGTGCAGGCGCCCGAGGACGCGGTTCTGGTGTTCGAGGACATCGACGCCGCTTTCATCGAGCGGGCAGCCGGCGAGGTTTCGACAGGCATCAGCTTTTCGGGCCTTCTGAACGCCTTGGACGGGGTGGCGGCGCAGGAAGGTCGGGCCTTGTTCATGACGACCAATCATCTGGATCGTCTGGATCCGGCATTGATCCGTCCCGGTCGGGCGGACGTGCATTTGAAACTTGGTCTGGTCGGGGCCGAGCAGGCCGCGTTGCTATTTCTTCGGTTCTTTCCCGAAGAAACGGCTCTTGCAGATCGGTTCCGTAACCGGCTGGGCGACAGACGATATTCCCCGGCTGAATTGCAGGGGTGGCTTCTGGCCCATGCGTCGGACGCACCGCAAGCCGCCGAGGCGGACGGTTTGACACCCAAGCTGACGGTCGCCGCAGAGTAAGGTGGCGGGGGAAACCTCGCCACCTTCACTTTTATTCCCGGCAGACTTGAAATTGACGTAACGCGCGGTCAGTCCCGCAAAAGATCGTTGATCCCGGTCTTCGAGCGGGTCCTTTCATCGACCCGTTTCACGATGACAGCACAATAAAGATTGATGCCGTTCTTGGAAGGCATGGAGCCGGCCACAACCACCGAATAGGGCGGCACTTCGCCGTACATGACATCACCGGTTTCGCGATCAACAATCTTGGTGGACTGGCCGATGAAAACCCCCATGCCAAGAACGGAACCTTCACGGATGATGCAGCCTTCGACCACTTCCGAGCGTGCGCCGATAAAGCAGTTATCCTCGATGATCGTCGGCCCGGCCTGCATCGGTTCAAGCACACCGCCGATGCCGACACCGCCCGAAAGATGCACGTTTTTGCCGATCTGCGCACAACTTCCAACCGTCGCCCAGGTGTCGACCATCGTGCCCTCGTCCACATAGGCGCCAAGGTTCACGAACGACGGCATAAGCACTACGCCTGGTGCGATGAAGGCGGATTTGCGGACCACGCAATTGGGCACAGCGCGAAAGCCGGCGGCGCGCCACTGATTGTCGCCCCAGTCCTTCCACTTGCTGTCGACCTTGTCCCACCAGGCCCCGCCTTGTGCCGAACCAGCCTGTTGTTCCATATCCTTCAATCGAAATCCAAGCAGAACAGCCTTCTTGGCCCATTGGTTGACATGCCAGGAGCCATCGCCCTGGCGCTCGGCAACCCGAAGTTGGCCGCTGTCCAGCGCGTTCAGAGTGTCTTCGATGGCGTCGCGAGTCTCACCGGTTGTCGTTGGTGAAATGTTGTCGCGCGCGTCCCATGCGGCTTCGATCGCGGCTTCTAGCTGGGTGTTGGACATCGGGCTCCCCTCTTGCTGGTCGATTGGCATGTAGCGGTTGGCAGACCCAAGAGCAACGGAGCAAATTACCCCGGGATTGTGACGAGACAATTAAATGAGACCAGCCGCCGGATGCTCCTCGCCGACAATCAGTCCGTCCCAGTTTTCAATCGGGCGTTTGAGAAACCGTGCCACAGCAGGATCGTCTGCATTCAGCACCCCAAGGCGGGTCAGGATCGCGGCAATGGCCACCTCGGCTGCGCGGGTGGCTCCATCGTCGATCTTCAGCGCGACCCCCAATTGCAGATCGGGCAAAATGGCGCTGTAGACCCCCTCGGCCCCGGTCTTGACCACTGCCCTGCCATTCGCGGCCCGCATGAGGATCGTGCAGGCCTTGCCTTCTCCCGCAACCAGGTCGGGGTGGGCGATCATCGCCTCGCGCAATGCGACCACGGCCCGATCGCGCGCGGTCCCGCCCAAGCCGAGGCTTGCGAATTTGGCCATAGCGCGCGCAAACCCGGTAAGACTGGTTGCGAAGTTCGGCGCCGAACACCCGTCGATCCCGAATCCGGGGCTGTCTTCGCCGCACATGTCTTCAAAGGTTGCCCTGACAGATTTCTGTACCGGGTTTTCGGGATCGACATAATCCAGACTTGCCCCCAAATGTTGCGCAATCGTTAGGAAACCCGCGTGTTTGCCAGAGCAATTGTTATGTGCCCGCGTGACCGGTTGGCTATCACGGATCATTGCATGGCGAAGCGCCTTGTCGCGCGACGCCTGGGGTCCGCAGCAGAGCGCATCATCCTCCAACCCAAGATCGGATAGCCAGCGATTGACTAATTCGACATGGCGTTGTGCGCCGCTGTGAGAGGCGCACGCCAGGGCCAGTTGTTCGCTCGAAAGTCCCGCACCGGCCCCGCTTTCCACAAGAGGCAGGGCCTGCAGCATCTTGGACGAGGATCGCGGCAGGATGATCTTTGTCGCGTCACCCCAGGCCTCGACGATCTCGCCATCGGGGCCTGCGATAACCGCGTGTCCCAGGTGAATGGATTCGACAAATGGTCCTCGGGTAATCTCTGCCAGCGGGGCAGCTTCAGGCATCTTCGGTCTCTCTCTTTCGTTTCATGGCGAAATTCTGCCACAGGGGGTTCCATCCCGGGTCGGAGATACGGTATTCAGTTTTCATAGGACAGGGGATTTTCCCACCCGGAGTGCGTAAAACAACAACGGCACGGGACGTCACGCAGGCAAAGGCGGACATTATGAGAATTGGACGGACACTTTCGACACTGGTGGCGCTGGCGATGCTCGCGGGCCTGCCTGCAGTTGCACAAAGCGAAAACAACCGTGTTGCCGCCGAAACCGACTGGGCGGTATTCGAAGGAGCCGAACCCAAAGAATGCTGGGCCGTGACCGCCCCGAAGGAAACGGTAAACACGCGCGATGGCCGCGTCGTGTCTGTGCGAAGGGGCGATATCCTGTTGTTCGTGACCTATCGCCCGGAGCAAAGCATCGCCGGCGAAGTCAGCTTTACCGGCGGCTATCCCTTCGCTGAAGGGTCGACAGCCACCCTGGAAGTCGGCGGATCGACGTTCGAGTTGTTCACCGAAGGCGAATACGCCTGGCCTGCGACACCCGCCGAAGATCAGAAGATTGTAACGGCAATCAAGCGCGGATCGGACGCATCCATCACCGCAAGATCGTCGCGCGGCACCCAGACCAAGGACACATTTTCGCTTTTGGGCGCCACGGCGATGATCGAGGAAGCCGAAAAGCGCTGTTCGGGCTGAACCGTCGGACGGGGGCGCTGCCCCCGGACCCCCGGGATATTTGAACCAAGAAGAAGCTGGGCATCACTTCCAGGCGCCCCTCGGGTCGAATTTCTTTGGCAATTCCGGTTGAACCGCTTATATCGCGGGTTTGATCCCGGACAGATGGCCCAATGACTGCTGACGCACCGATCACTCAGGATGTTCTGACCATCCCCCGCAAGGACCTGCCACAAGACGGCCGGGCCAATCTTCTTGGCCTGTCGCGGGGCGCGCTTCGGGATGCCCTGATTGCAGCCGGCACACCGGAAAAGCAGGCCAGGATGCGCACGGGGCAAATCTGGCAGTGGATTTATCATTGGGGGGTGCGCGATTTCTCGGCCATGACGAACCTTGCCAAGGATTATCGCGCCCTTCTGGCGGAACAGTTCGTCATTGCCTTGCCCGAGGTTGTCAGCCGTCAGATCAGCGAAGACGGCACCCGCAAGTACCTTGTGCGGATTGCTGGCGGGCATGAGGTTGAAACGGTCTATATCCCCGAAGAAGATCGCGGCACGCTTTGCATTTCCAGCCAGGTCGGCTGCACGCTGACCTGTTCCTTCTGCCACACCGGTACCCAGAAACTGGTGCGCAATCTGACTGCGGGCGAGATCGTCGGTCAGATCATGCTGGCCCGGGACGACCTTGGGGAATGGCCGGAACCGGGCGTTGGCACCGGCGAATCCGGACCGCGACTGCTGTCGAACATCGTGCTGATGGGAATGGGCGAGCCGCTTTACAACTTTGACGCCGTTCGCGATGCCATGAAGATCGCTATGGACGGCGAAGGGATCGCTCTATCGAGGCGGCGCATCACGCTTTCGACCAGCGGCGTGGTGCCCGAAATTGCCCGCACGGCCGAGGAAATCGGTTGCATGCTGGCCGTCAGTTTCCATGCCACCACCGACGAAGTTCGCAACAAACTTGTTCCGATCAACAAGCGCTGGAATATCGCCGAACTGTTGGACGCGCTCAGGGCCTACCCCAAACTGTCGAACTCGGAACGAATTACGTTCGAGTACGTCATGCTGAAGGACGTCAATGACAGCGACGAGGATGCCCGCCGGTTGGTCAAGTTGATCAGTGGCATCCCCGCCAAGATCAACCTGATCCCGTTCAACGAATGGCCGGGGGCGCCCTATCAACGCTCTGACAAAGGGCGCATCGCGGCATTCGCGGATATCATCTACAAGGCCGGTTACGCCAGCCCGATCCGCACTCCGCGCGGCGAAGATATCATGGCGGCCTGTGGGCAACTGAAATCGGCGACCGAGCGTGCCAGAAAGAGCCGGGCCCAGATTGCTGCCGAGACCGCCGGGCAATAACGTGCGTCGTTTTTTCAGAGCGAGGTGGCTACTGCTCGTAGCGGTATTGGTTTTCCTCGCAGCCCTGATACCCACAAGCGGCCCTGAATTGGCAGAAGTCACGGGACCAAGCGATTTTCGGCATTGGTCGAACAGCAAATCGCAAGAAAAATCCCTTGATGAACTTGCGCGACATCTTCAAGGAATGGACAGCCTTCAGGATGTTGTTGCCTGGTTCGAAGACGCTGGCTTCAGAGTCAACAAGTCGACGCCAAGAGAACTGTCATCGCTCGCAGCCAAACGGTTTGGCTATCCAGACGGCACCTATTACTCGCTGGTTTTTACTTGGCAATTTGAAGACATCGGATCGATCTTTGTAACAAACGGTTTCGCCAGGGCATGGTATTGGCTCATTGTTCAGGGACAAGGGCTCTCGTTTCACTACAGGCTGCGCGAGGGCAAGCCGGGCTCTCCGATCGTTGTCATGTCGATGCGCGTGTCGGCTACGATCAATTGATGGCGGAAGGCTCGCCTAGCTTCCCATCCGGTTGAGGACCCACAGCAAGACGATGGCGCCGAGTGTTGCCAGGATCAACGCGCCGATCAAGCCCGTTGCGGCAAGCCCGACGACGTTTCCCAGGAACCCGCCGATGAAAGCGCCGACGACGCCGATCACCAGATTTCCCAGCAACCCGCGTTTCGAATTCATGACTTCGCCGGCCAGCCAACCTGCTGCAAGTCCGATCAGAAGGAACAGGATGAGTTTCATAGGAGTATCCTTTCGATATTAACGCCCGGGAAGCGCGTCCCGCCGCCCGCTTTTTTCCCAGTCATCCATGGCCGCCAGCGCCTCTTCGGCCGTCTCGACAAACCGGAAAAGCTCCAAATCGCGCTCAGAGATCGTACCCGCGTCCGACAATGCTTCCCAATTTATGATCTTCCTCCAGAAATCGGCTCCGAACAGCAGAAAAGGCACCGGTTTCATGCGCCCGGTCTGAATCAACGTCAGGGATTCGAACAATTCGTCCAGTGTTCCGAACCCGCCTGGGAAAACCGCAATCGCGGCAGCCCGCATCAGAAAGTGCATCTTGCGGATCGCAAAATAGTGGAAGTTGAACGCAAGATCAGGCGTGACATACTGGTTCGGCGCTTGTTCATGGGGCAGAACGATGTTCAGTCCGATGGACACCCCGCCTGCCTCTTCCGCCCCGCGATTTCCGGCCTCCATGACACCGGGGCCTCCGCCGGTGACGACGACATTCTCTTTGCCACCGTTTGAATTTGCCATGGAACGTTCGGTGATCATCCGGGCGAAACTGCGGGCCTCGTCGTAAAACCGCGACAACTCGGCCAGGGTTTCGGTGCGCGCAGTGTCTTTCTTGTCGGGGCTGGGTATGCGCGCGCCGCCGAAAAGCACGACCGTCGAGGTGACGCCGTATTCGCTCATCAGCATCTCAGGTTTCAGCAACTCAAGCTGAAGCCGGACCGGACGCAACTCCTCCCGGCACAGGAAATCGGGATCTGCAAAGGCCAAACGATAGGCCGGTGCCCGCGTCTGGGGGGTATCGGGAATGTCGCGAGCCGTTTCAACGTCGAGGTGAGCGTCACGAAACAAGCGGTTCTGATCGTCTTTCATACCAGGCTCCTGAATTGTTCGTATCTGAATGGCAGGACCAACAGGGCTGTGCAATGGCTCTCGGAAATGGGTCAATCAGTGTGACCATAGCCTTCCATGCGTTTCAAAACCTCGTCGATCTCATGTCGATCAAGCAGCGGAGGCTCTCCCATCGGCAGACAGCCAAGGTATTGTTTTGCAAGCGCTTCGACCTCACCGGCAAGCCACAGCGCCTTATCCAAGGTCGCCCCGGTGGCAATCATCCCGTGATGGGCCAAAAGGCAGGCGTGGCGATCTTCCAATGCGGCAAGCGCATGTGTCGAAAGTTCTGCCGTTCCAAAGGTGGCGTAAGGCGCACACCGAATGTCATGGCCGCCGGCAACGGCCACCATATAGTGAAGCGGCGGGATTGGTTTTTCCATAATGGCCAGTGTTGTCGCCGCTTGGGGATGGGCGTGAACAACGGCCGAAACACCGGGTTTTTTGCGCATGATATCAAGGTGAAAGCGCCACTCGGTTGACGGGCGGCGCGCGCCTTCGACCCTTTCATCGAACCCCATCCAGACAATGTCATCAGGTTCCATCCGATCATAAGGCAAGGCCGAAGGCGTGATCAAAATCCCCTCGCCGTCGCGCAGAGACACATTGCCCGCTGTCCCCTGGTTCAATCCGCATCGTTCCAAATGAAGACAGGCATCAATTATCGCGCGCCGTTTTATTTCGGTCATATCCCTCACCGGCTGAATTCGTTTGTTCAGGTCATGGAGTTAAGCATGTTTTGTCAGCGGCGGGTATGCAAATGACCACAAGTATTCAGAAGAACCCGGTGTATTGCCATTGGCCATTCATACCGGCCCTAGGGCCATTATGGTGGGAATGCCCGGGCGCTATGGCAGCCCCAGTGTAGATACGTGCGAAATGAATGCGCGGATGGCGTTGTCGTCCGGCGTGCGACCTGTGAAACCCTGAACATACGGCCCAAGCCGCGACATGCGGGTGTCCATCGCCTCGCGGACCTGCAGCGCGTGATAACCAAGTTGCATGAAATACAGGATGCGGGCGCGGGCATCGGCATCGACCGTGTCATAGTCGAACCGCCTGAACATCTGGACGACCGAAGCAAGGCGCATCTCGTCCGCCTGATCCACACGGGCGCGAATGGCATCGTCGCGGCGGGACCACTCACGCACCGCGAAATCAAGACCACTGTCGAACAACGACGGATCAACAAAGCAAATGAAGAAATTGCACAGGGCCTCGGTGATGTTGTTCGCCGGCAAGTCGCAATGGGCCGCGATCTTGTCGGTGTTCCGGGCCGCCCATTCTTCTAGCAGAGCGTCAAGCAGATCGTCGCGGTTCTTGAAATACCAGTAAAAGCTTGACCGCGAGACACAAAGCCGGTCCGCCAGCGTCAGGATCTTGACCTCTCCCACCCCGTCATTGACCAACACATCGCGCGCAATATTCAACCAATCATCGCGAGTCACTTTGACATGGCCGACAAGGGGTTCCTTGTTGGGATCGTCGCGGTGCAGGACCGGGGTTGCGCGTGGTGCCATGGCTTAACTTTCCGGCGGTGCGCCGCCTGCGGCGGTGCGCTTTTCGATATAGGCTGTCAGGGACTCGCGTCTTGCCGCGTCGGTTGTGGGACGGTCATCGGCGGCAAGAATGGATTTCCAGACGGCAGTCGCCCGTGTCGAGGCATCAAGGGCGCCGCGTTCCGTCCAAGTGCCGAAATTGGCATAGTCGTGAACAATGGGCTCATAGAACTCGGTATCATATCGGGCCATGGTTTGTGCGGCGGCAAAGAAGTGGCCACTCGGCTGCACTTCGGCCAAGGCATCGAACCCGATCTCGTCCGTTCCCGCCCGGTTCCCGGCACAAAGTTCTGCGATCATGTTCAGGACTTCGACATCGGTAATCAGCTTTTCGTAAGACACGCTCAGACCGCCCTCGATCCAGCCTGCCGAATGGATGATGACAGTCGCACCGGCCAGAAGGCAGCCCCAAAGCCCAAGCTGGTTTTCATTCGCAGCCTGAACATCATTGAGGTTGGACGCGGACCCGGCGGCCGATCTCCAGGGCAGGCCGATCATGCGCGCCAGTTGCCCCGCTGCCAGCGACGCCTGAAAATGCGAAGGTGTGCCAAAGGCCGGCGCGCCCGAGCGCATGTCCACGTTCGACGTGAATGTCCCATAGCACACAGGCGCGCCGGGGCGCGCAAGCTGGGTCAGGGTGATCGCGGCCAGGGCTTCGGCATGGCTGAGCGTGATCGCACCGGCAACAGTTATCGGTGCCATCGCCCCCATCAGTGTGAAGGGGGTGACAATTGACACCTGACCGGCACGCGCAAAGTCAATCAGCCCTTGCGCCATGGGAATATCAAGGGTGCGCGGGCTGTTCGTGTTGATGATGGTGTAACAATGCGGTGCCGCCCAAAACTCGGCGTCTGAAAGGCCGCGGAAATCGCGGAGCATCTCGAAGCTTTCCGCGACCTGGGGCGTGCCGCGCGAGAATATGAAGGGAAACTTGTCCGTCAACGTCAGTTGCGCTTCCATGGTGAAATAGTGCCGCAGGTGCGTTGGCACGTCCTGCGGTTCAATCAGTGGCGGCACCATCTGAAAGACGTCGAAATGATGCGTGAGTTGCGTCAATTCCCGATAATCACGTCCCGAACCGGGGCGGCGACCGCGTTCCAGGTCCGTCGCGTGAGGCGCTCCCGCGCCAGGCTGAAAGACAAGGTTGCCCAGCGCCAGCGTCAGATCCCGATCGCGCGCTCCGGCGCGGCAAGTGATCGACTTGGGCGCAGCAGCCAAAGCCTCGGCAACCATTTCGCGCCCGATATGGACCATGTCACCATCAACGCGCGCCCCCCCTTCCTTGAGAATTTTCCGAGCCTCGGGCAACAGGACGCGCATTCCAAGGTCTTCCAGGGTTCTGAGAGCGGTTTCGTGCATCGACGCAATCTCGTCGGCCGAGAAGACGTCCATGGTGGGAAACGGATTCTTCAGGTCTCGATAATTGACGTTTCGCACAGGTGACGGGCGCGCGTCGCCCCGCCGCCTCGTACGTTTTCCACCAGTGTCGGCCACCCCGCTAACCGCGCATTACCTTGCCCGCCGGATCATAGGGCGACGGCGCAATGACCTTTGCCGACCGTTCGACACCCACCACATGGACGCTAAGCGCCGTGCCTTGGTCAGCGGCACCTCGATCCACCATGGCCGTGGCAAGCGACTTGTCCACGGTATGGCCATAACCACCCGATGTGACAAAGCCCACAAGTTCGCCGTCCTGCCACACCGGCTCGTATCCACTGGCATCGGCATCGTCAGCGTCAACTTCAAGTGTCACAATCTGACGGTCCGGGCCATTGCCATCCCTTTCGGCCATGGCCGCTGTGCGACCGATGAATTCGCCCTTGTCCCAGTCGATCCAACGATCCATGCCGGTTTCACCCGGAGTATAGTCCTGACGGAACTCGGCGGACCATACACCAAAGGATTTCTCCAACCTGAGCGACATCATCGCGTTGAAGCCGTATTCCTGCAGGTCAAAGGCATCGCCTGCCTTCAATAGCTGACGTCGGAGTTTCACGTGATCGCCATATCGGCAGTTGATCTCGTACCCCAGTTCGCCGGCAACCGACATGCGGGCCACACGGGCGCGCACCAACCCAACGTCCATGTCTGCACATCCCATGAAGGGAAGCCCGCTGATGTCCTCGTTGACAAGCGTCTGCAACAAGGCGCGAGAATTCGGTCCGGTCAAACCGAACCCGCCAATCTCTTCACCCAAATCGCGCAGGTCGACCCCCTCGGTCATATGGCCCTGGAACCACCGCATGTGCCATGCACGCAGATAGTACGACCCCATGATCCACCAGGTCCCGTCGCCCCAGTTCAGCACCGTCAGATCGCCCTTCAACCGGCCTGTTTCCGACAGCATCGGTGCCAAACGCGCACGCCCGGGACCCGGCAGTTTCGACGCCATGAGGTTATCCAGCCAGGCCTCGGCATTTGGGCCGGTGACTTCGTAGCGCGAGAAACCGGTGATATCGACCATGCCGACATTTTCGCGGGCGTTCTTGCATTCGCCCGCAACGATATCGTGGGCGTTCGATCGTTTGAGCGTGAGGTTTTCCTCGAAATCCTTCGAGGGCGCAAAGTACAACGGCACCTCAAGATCCCAGGATACGCCCCACCGACACCCCGCATCCGTCATTGAATCATGGGCAGGTGCCATCTTCAAAGGCCGCCCCGCCGGAAGCTGCTCGTTCGGGTATGACATCACGAAACGGCGGGAATAAAACTGTCCGGTCGTCTGGCGGATGTACTCGCGGTTTTCGGCAAACTTGCCGTAGCGTGCGACATCCATCGACCATGCATCGGCCTCGGGTTCACCGTGGATCATCCATTCGGCCAGCGTCTTGCCCACGCCACCGCCCTGCAGGAAGCCCGCCATCACCGCACAGGCGCACCAATACCCGGGCTTGCCCGCGACCGGTCCGACCAATGGATTGCCGTCGGGCGAGAAGGTGAAAGCACCGTTGACCCAGGTCTTGATCCCCACGTCCTGAATGGCTGGATAGCGCTGGAACCCCAGCATAAGTTCATTCTCGATCCGGTCCAATTGCTCCTGGAACAGCTCCTCGCCGTATTCCCAGGGCGCGCCATCCATCGCCCAGTGCTCGTGCTCGATCTCATAGATACCGACCAGAACCCCTTTTTGGTCCTGACGCATGTAGGTGAACCCCTCCAGGTCCACCGTCATTGGCATCTCGAAATCTGCTGCGGCAACTTCGGGAATGGTGTCGGTAATCAGATAGTGGTGCTTCAACGGCGAAACCGGCAGTTCGATCCCTGCCATGCGCCCGACCTGCTTGGCCCAAAGACCACCGGCATTCACCACATGCTCACAGGTGATATCGCCCTTGTCGGTCTTGACGATCCAGCCATCCTTTGTCTGGATCAACTCATCGACCTTGGTTTCCTCAAAGTACTCGGCACCGCGCTTTTTCGCGGCAGTCGCATAGGCCTGCACCGTGCCGGTCGTGTCGATGTAACCCTCGCGGTCGGCCCACATTGCCCCCAGAACACCATCCGTCGACATGATCGGGCAGCGTTTCTGAGCCTCCTCCGGGCTTACCAATTCGCAATCGTCGATGCCGATGGATTGGAAGATGCGATAGTTGGCCTGCAGCCATTCCCACCGTTCAGGCGTACCGGCAAGGGTCAAGCCACCCGTCATGTGCAGGCCAATGTTCTGGCCGGATTCATTTTCGATTTCTGACAGCAAATCAATGGTATAGGCCTGAAGTGCCGCCATATTGGGATCGGCGTTCAAGGCGTGAATGCCGCCCGCTGCATGCCAGGAGGACCCCGACGCCAGCCGTCGGCGTTCCAACATCACGACATCGGTCCAGCCAAGTTTCGCCAGGTGATAAAGTACCGAAGCACCAACGACACCGCCCCCGATCACAACCACCCGATAATGTGAGTTCATGGCGTTTCTCCCAATCTCTTGCAGGCATTGAACAACACTGTCCAATAAATTGGACACGTTTGGACAATGGTGTCCAGAAGAATGTCCAGAATATCGGAAAATGCCGTGACTTATTGGCGGCAGGGTCCGGTCGATGTTCCCACGATCAGTTCGGCTTCAAGAAGCACATCCTCATGATCCCGTGACGGATTTCCCAGCCGCCGAAGCAAGACGTCGACCACTTTTTCGCCGGCAAGACGGACCGACGACCGGATGGCAGTGAAGAATGGAGGCGACTCGCGGTTTGACAGGTATGAAAGGTCGTCATCATAGGTGATCAGCGAAACGTCCCGTCCCAAAATCAACCCCGCATCGTGCAAGGCACGGCGCACCCCAATCGCGGACATCACGGAGGCCGCCAGAAACGCGGTCGGAGGTTGCTTGATCGTCAACATGGATTTGGCGGCGGCATAACCATTGGCTTCGGTCATATCGCCGCTGATCTGCAAGTCATCCTCGACCGGCAGTCCAACCTCATGCAACGCGGCGAGATAACCATTCCTGCGTCGATGCGCAAAGTCGAACTCCAGTCGACCATTGATCAAGCCGATCCGTTCGTGCCCGAGGTCCGTCAGAAAGCGCGTCGCTTGATGAAACGCCCGCTGGTTGTTCACATCGACCCATGAGTACGGCACGGCGACTTCCGAGGCACGGCCATGAACGACGAATTCCAGTCCAATGTCGTTCAACATGCCAATCCGGCGATCGTTCATCCGCGGGCCTTGCAGAACGATGCCTGCTACCAAACCTTCTGACTTGATCTTGCGGTATATCCGCGCCTCGTCGTCATCGTCCGCAATGGTGAGCGAAATGTCGTATCCCTTGGCCGCACCGGCGCTTGTCGCTCCGGCGATGAAATCCCCGAATATCGGATTCACCAGTTCGCCTTGCGCGTGCGCCGGAATGACATGACCGATGGTCATCCCATGCCCCGTCGCCAATCCACGCGCCCTGCTGTCGGGCTGATAATTCAGGCGCCTGGCTTCCTCCATGACACGCTGACGGGTTGCTTCGCGTACCTCCGGATAGCCATTCAATGCCCGGCTGACAGTCGTCGGCGACAATCCAAGGTGTTGTGAGAATTCTCTCAGGTTCATGTTCTTCAAAGCGGTTTCAAATCTGGCCTTCCTACTTGTTTAATGCCCAATGGGCGCGAAATCAATTCGCTTAACTCGATCGAGCTTTCTCTCAAAAACCACAACCGATGCCAATACATATTGACTCTACCGGCAGGCTGCGGTTTAAAAGTGCCGTATCCAAAGCGCTTTAAAAAGCGCGGTTGGAAAACCTGTGGGCGCAAGGCGCATTTTGGGAGGATGTTCCATGAAGATTTCACTATTCGCAGGTGCCGCGGCCCTGGCGATGACTGCTGGCTATGCATATGCCGAGCAGGTCACGGTATTTGGCCCATGGCTTGGGCCAGACCAGGAAAATGCCGAGGCCGTGCTGGCGGCTTTTGCCGAGAAATCCGGACATGATGTCCGCTATACCGGGTCTGACAGCTTCGAGCAGCAAATCCTGGTGGATGCCGAGGCTGGATCAGCCCCGAACGTTGCCGTGTTCCCGCAGCCCGGGCTTGCCGCAGACATGGCGTCGCGCGGCTTTCTGACTCCGCTGACCGATGGCACCGCCGACTGGGTGCGCGAGAATTACGCCGCCGGTCAATCCTGGGTCGATTTGGGCACCTACGCTGACCAGAGCGGTGCAGATCAGATGTACGGCTTTTTCTACAAGGTCGATGTGAAGTCGCTGGTCTGGTACAGCCCCGAGAACTTCGAAGACGCCGGCTACGAGGTTCCCGAGACGATGGAGGACCTGAAAGCGCTGACCGACCAGATCGTTGCAGACGGCGAGACACCGTGGTGCATCGGGCTTGGCTCCGGTGGTGCCACTGGCTGGCCAGCGACCGATTGGGTCGAAGACTTCATGCTGCGCACTCAGCCGACCGATGTCTACGACCAATGGGTGTCGAACGAGATTCCCTTTACCGATGAACGCGTTGTCGCTGCCATCGACGAATTCGGCGCCTTTGCCCGTAACGACGACTACGTTGCAGGCGGTGCGGGCACAGTTGCCTCGACCGATTTCCGCGACAGCCCCAAGGGCCTCTTCAGTTCACCACCGCAGTGCTACATGCACCGCCAGGCGTCGTTCATTCCGGCCTTCTTCCCGGACGGAACCGAGGTTGGCGAAGACGCTGATTTCTTCTACTTCCCGGCCTACGCGGGCAAGGACCTTGGCTCGCCGGTTCTGGGCGCCGGAACACTTTGGGCAATCACCAACGACAACCAGGCCGCCCACGACCTGATCGCCTTCCTGCAAACACCGGAAGCGCACGAAATCTGGATGGCACGCCAAGGTTTCCTTACACCTCACAAGGGTGTCGACACCTCGGTCTTCTCGGACCCGACGCTGAAGAAGATGAACGAAATCCTTCTTGGCGCGACCACCTTCCGCTTTGACGCATCCGACTTGATGCCGGGCGCTGTTGGCCAAGGCTCGTTCTGGACCGGCATGGTGGATTACACAGGTGGCGAGTCCGCTGCCGACGTTGCCGCCGAAATCCAGTCGTCCTGGGACGCGGCAAAGTAAATCTCGCGAAGAAAAACGGGCCCGGCGGCAACAGCCGGGTCCGCACCAAAGCCAAAAGCAATGCACTGACGGGAGGGGCCCATGCATCCTGCATTACAAGGCTTGATTACGGTCATCGTCGGTGTTGGAGGGTGCGTCGGGTATTACTATTTCTCGAACCAGTTCCTCGACAAATTCCTGTTTCCCGCCAAGGGCGCCGATGCCGGCCGCAACATCAACCGCGCCAATATGGTGCGCCCCTGGCTGTTCCTTTTTCCGGCGATTTTCGTCCTGGGCCTTTACCTGGCCTATCCCGTTTTCGAGACACTTCGCCTTTCACTGACCGACCGCTCTCAGGACGGCGCCTTTGTCGGACTGGCGAACTATAACCAGATGTTCTCCGAGCCGAAATTCTGGGAAGCCATGCGCAACAACATGCTGTGGCTAATCGTGGTTCCAGCCGCTTCGACCGCTATTGGTTTGCTGGTCGCGCAACTTACCGACCGCATCGCCTGGGGAAACGTCGCCAAGTCGCTGATCTTCATGCCCATGGCGATTTCCTTTGTCGGTGCCAGCGTCATATTCAAGTTGATTTATGACGCCCGCCCCGAGGATCAGGCGCAGATCGGTGTCCTGAACGCGGTCTGGTTGCAATTCGATGGCGGGATCGGGTCCGTCTTTCTGTTGAAACTTTTGCCCGCCATCATCCTTCTGGCTTTCGCCGCACTCACCGCCTATCTGGTCTGGACGCTGGTCCAGCCGATCCTTGATACCCAGAAAAGAACCGGCCTGCTGCAACTGCTGCTTCGCCTGATGGGCGGGGCCATCGGTGTATGGCTCGGCATCCTTGCCGTGATAAATGCTGTCCAGGTCTTTGGGATCGACTATGCGTATGGCGAGCCGCAAACCTGGCTGACAGTGCCGTTCTGGAATTCGTTCTTCCTGATGGTGGTGTTGATCTGGATCCAAACCGGGTTTGCGATGGTGATCCTTTCGGCCGCCTTGCGGGGCATCCCCGAAGAAACCGTCGAAGCCGCCATCGTCGACGGTGCCAACCCCTTCCAGGTCTTTTTCAAGATCAAAGTCCCGCAAATTGCGGGCACGATCGTGGTGGTCTGGACAACGATCACCCTCACGGTCCTGAAGGTCTTCGACATCGTCTTCGCGATGACCAACGGCCAGTGGGAAACCCAAGTGTTGGCGAATTACATGTTCGACAAATTGTTCCGCGCCAATGACTGGGGCGTAGGATCGGCAAGCGCGATCATCATCATGCTGCTGGTGTCGCCGATCCTCATCTGGAACGTCTACAACGCCCGCAAAGAAATGCGCTGAGGAGGCTCCCATGGACAATATCGCAGGAACCAAATCATCGCTGACCTGGGCTGTACATCTTTCGGTCGTGTTCCTGGTGCTTCTCTGGCTTTTCCCGACGGTCGGGCTGTTTGTTTCTTCTTTCCGCACGGCGGATCAAATCGCAACAAGCGGCTGGTGGGCCTCCATGTTCCCCTCCGAGCAGAATTTGGTGTTGCGCGCTGCCGACCCCGACGACTTTCGCGTGGAACAAGGCGGCGTTTTCGTTGTCGAAGGCAACCTGTTTGACGAAGACAGCGCAGCCGAAATCAGTGTTTGGGGCACCTCGTCGCGGGCCATTGACACCTATGTTCCCGGCGACGTGGCCGATCTTGGCGATGGCGAGACGATCACGGTGGATGCGACCGGCAACTATGTGTGGACCGGCAACGACGACCAGATGTCCGGTCGCGGCCAAAGGGTCTTTGCCACAGCGGAAGCACCGCCCGAGTTCACCCTGGCCAACTATGACAACTTGCTGTTGGATCCTTCGAACAACGAAGGCATGGCCAAGGCGTTTTTCAACACGCTGACGGTGACAATTCCGGCGACAATCATCCCGATTGTGGTGGCTGCCTTTGCGGCCTATGCCCTGGCCTGGATGGATTTTCCCGGGCGCGCGTTGCTGATCGCACTGATCGTCGGATTGTTGGTCGTTCCCCTGCAACTGGCTCTCATACCTCTCTTGAAGCTGCACTTGGGTATCGGGATTGGCAAAGGCTATCTGGGCGTTTGGCTTGCACACACCGGCTTTGGGATGCCCTTGGCCATATACCTGTTACGTAACTACATGGTCGGATTACCGCGTGACATCATTGAGAACGCGAAGGTTGACGGCGCGACGGATTTCCAGATTTTCACCAAGATCATCCTGCCCCTGTCCTTCCCGGCGCTCGCCTCTTTCGCGATCTTTCAGTTTCTCTGGACCTGGAACGATCTTCTGGTGGCCAAGGTCTTCCTGATCGACGCAACCGGCGAAACCACCGTCATGACCAACCAGATCGTCGAGCTTCTGGGCACCCGAGGCGGCAATTGGGAAGTCCTTGCGACGGCAGCTTTCGTTTCAATCGCCGTGCCGCTGGCCGTCTTCTTTGCCATGCAACGTTATCTGGTGCGCGGTCTTCTGGCCGGTTCGGTCAAATAGGGACAGCCATGAGCAAAATCGAAACCGCTTTAAGTGGCGATCTGCAGATCGAAAAGGACTGGTGGCGCGGTGCGGTCATCTATCAGATCTATCCGCGCAGCTATCAAGACAGCGATGGCAACGGCGTCGGGGACATCCCCGGCATTACCAGCCGCCTGCCTTACATTGCCAGTCTGGGCGTCGATGCAATCTGGATCAGCCCGTTCTTCAAATCTCCCATGAAGGACTTTGGTTATGACGTCAGTGACTATTGCGATGTTGACCTGCTGTTCGGAACATTGGGCGATTTCGACAAATTGATCGCCAAGGCCCATGAGTTGGGTCTGAAGGTCATGATCGACCTTGTTCTTTCACACACCAGCGATCAGCATCCGTGGTTCATCGAAAGCCGTCGTGATCGCGACAATTCCCGGTCGAACTGGTACGTCTGGGCAGACCCCAATCCTGACGGCACGCCGCCCAACAACTGGCTGTCGATCTTCGGCGGGTCGGCCTGGCACTGGAATCCGCGGCGCGAGCAGTACTATTTGCACAATTTCCTGGTCAGCCAGCCCGACCTGAATTTTCACGAACCTCAGGTGCAGGATGCTCTCTTGGACGTTGCACGCTTTTGGTTGGAACGGGGCGTGAACGGCTTTCGGCTGGACACGATCAACTTCTATTTCCACGACCAGCAATTGCGCGACAACCCAGCGCTGCCCCCTGAAAGGCGCAACGCAAGCATCGCACCGTCGGTCAATCCCTATAACCATCAAGATCATCTGTACTCGAAGAATCGCCCCGAAAACCTGGCGTTTCTGCGAAAACTTAGGGCAGTGATGAACCCTTATCGTGCCGCTGCCGTCGGTGAAGTTGGCGATGCGCAGCGCGGGTTGGAATTGATGGGAGAATACACATCCGGCGACGATCTGATGCAGATGTGTTATGCCTTCGAATTCCTTTCAACCGACAGCCCGAACGCCGAACGTTTCGCAGAAGTCATGGCCAGGTTCGACAACGTTGCTGCGGATGGCTGGGCCTGCTGGGCTTTTTCAAATCATGACGTCACGCGTCACAAATCGCGTTGGAACCTGTCCGATGATGCCCTGCGTGTGTTGACCACGCTGATCATGTGCTTGCGCGGGTCGGTGTGCATCTATCAGGGCGAAGAACTTGGGCTGGACGAAGCCGACGTTGCCTTCGATGACCTGCAAGATCCCTATGGCATCGAATTCTGGCCGGAATTCAAGGGCCGCGACGGATGTCGCACACCCATGGTCTGGACAACTCAGGACGAACACGCAGGGTTCAGTCACGGCAAGCCATGGCTGCCGGTCAGTCCGGATCACGCGGCGCGTGCCGTGGACCGTCAGGAAAGCGATCCCAAATCACTGGTCCACCACTACCGGAATGCAATTAAACTGCGACGTGATTGGGCTGTACTCAGAAACGGCGACCAGTCGGGCATGACGACATCCGGCAATCTTCTCAGTTTCACGCGAAGCGACGGAAACGATGTGCTGTTCTGTGTCTTCAACCTTGGACGCGAAGCCGCCGACACGAAATTGCCAGACGGCGAGTGGCGCGCAGTCGGGCCCGATCCGGCCCAGATCCAGAACAACCAGGTCACTCTTGAAGCCTGGCAGTGCCTGATTGCCCAGAAAATGAGGGATGGAACAAATGACTGATCTAAAACTCACCGACATCGACAAGACCTATGGCGGCAATGTCAACGTTCTGAAGAACATCAACCTGGACATTAAGGCAGGCGAGTTGATCGTCTTCGTCGGCCCGTCGGGGTGCGGAAAATCGACGCTTTTGCGGATGATCGCGGGATTGGAAAAGATCACCGGCGGAACGCTGGAAATCGGTGGGCAAGTGGTCAATGACGTCCCGCCCGCCCAGCGCGGGATCGCGATGGTGTTTCAATCCTATGCGCTCTATCCCCATATGACAGTGCGCGACAATATGGCTTTCGCGCTGAAGATCGCCAAGAAATCCAAGGAAGAAATCGACGCCGCAATCGACAAGGCTGCCCGTATCCTGCAACTCGAACCCTACCTCGACCGCCTTCCAAAGGCGCTGTCGGGCGGGCAGCGCCAAAGGGTGGCCATCGGGCGATCAATTGTGCGGGATCCAAAAGTTTACCTTTTCGACGAGCCGCTTTCCAATCTTGATGCCGGACTTCGTGTCGCAACGCGGATCGAAATCGCCCAGCTAAAGGAAAGCATGCCCGACAGCACCATGATCTATGTGACACACGATCAGGTCGAGGCCATGACGCTTGCCAGCCGGATCGTGGTGCTAGCCAACAAGGGCATCGCGCAAGTCGGCACGCCCTTGGAACTTTACGAACGCCCAGAGAATGAATTCGTCGCCCAGTTCATTGGCTCACCTTCGATGAATCTGCTGTCTGGCAAGATCACCGAGGTTGGGGCGGAAACCGTAGTTGAACTGAATGGCGGCGGCACGGCGCGGTCTTCGGTTTCCACGACCGAGGCGGATGTGGGAAAGGCCGTAAATGTCGGCGTTCGCCCAGAGGATTTCGTCGTGGCCGACGCAACCCACATCTATTCAGGCAATGTTGGAATTACCGAGGCGTTGGGCGAAGTGACGTTGCTCTATCTGAACGATGAAGGACGGGAAACACCGATCATTGCCAAACTGCCGGGCATTCATTTGGCCGAGCGCGGCACCACGATCAACCTCACGGCCGACCCCGCCAAGGTCCACATTTTCCACGAAGGGCGTTCGCTCGCCTACGCATGACACGGTAACGCGACGACGCCCCCCGCTATCCCGGGAACGAATTTGTGAACGGGTCCACAATAACGCGGGCGATGAATCGCCTAGAATGTCATTGGTTTTGAGCGGAAACGGCCCTAGCATGGTGCGATTGCATGGGGCGTCTTCTCCATGAAACTCAACAAAAGCAAAGAATTCGGGAGGGAACATGCTTAGACTTGCAACGATATCGGCATTGGTGCTTGGCGTCGCAGGCGCCAGTCATGCCGAGACATTCCGGTGGGCAGGAACGACGGATCCCCAGACGATGGATCCGCATGCCGTAAACTCGGCCCCGGTTCTGGGGTTCCTCAACAACGTCTACGAAGGCCTTGTCCGTCGCGGGAAAGACATGAGCGTCGAGCCCGCCCTTGCAACTTCATGGGAACCGATCGGCGATGGCGAGGGCTGGCGGTTCACGCTTCGTCAGGGCGTCAAGTTTCACGACGGTGCCGACATGACGGCTGAAGATGTGCGGTTCAGCTTTGAGCGCGCGTCGTCCGAAGCGTCGGATACCCGAAGCTGGTTTGCGCCGGTCAGTGATGTGGTCGTCGTCGATGATTATACGGTCGACATTCTGACGAACGCCCCAAACCCGATCTTCCCGGATTCCATCGCGAACTGGATGATCATGGACAAAGACTGGGCCGAAGCCAACGACACCACGCGGCCCGACAAGGAAAACGGCAATCACGCCACGCTCAACGCGAATGGCACTGGTGCCTTCATGGTCAGCGACCGGCAGCCGGGACTTTCGACCTCGCTCAAGCCATTTGATGGATGGTGGGACAACGCCGAACATAACATCACCGAAGCCACCTTCACCCCGATTGAAAATTCGGCAACCGCCGTGGCGGCGCTCTTGTCGGGCGACGTCGACATGATCAACCCGGTGCCAATCCAGGACGCCGACCGTGTCGACCAGCGGGACGGCACGACGGTTGTGCGCGGCATCGAAGCCCGTGTCATCATGTTGGGCTTCGGCCACGACCGGGACACACTGAAATACACGTCGATGGCAGGCGAAAAGAACCCCTTCCTTGACGTGCGCGTGCGCGAGGCCGTGGCCAAGGCAATCAACGTCGATGCGGTTCTGCAAACCATCATGCGTGGCAGCGCCGAAGCCGCAAGTCAGTTGGTCAGCCCGTCCATGCGGGGTTATTCCGGCGCCAATGCCGCGCGTCCATCCTATGACCCGGAAGGCGCAAAGGCGCTTCTGGCCGAGGCCGGATATGCCGATGGGTTCTCATTCGGTCTGAAGTGCCCCAACAACCGCTATCTGAACGACGAAGCGGTGTGCCAGGCGGTCACGGGAATGTTGGCGCAGATCGGTGTTACCGCCGAACTGGACGCGATGCCGGTGCAGAACTATTGGCCCGAACTGCGCGAAGACAACTTCGACATGTACATGCTGGGATGGTCTCCGGGCACATTCGATCACGAACACCCGGTGCGCTTTCTTGTCACCACACCGAACCCGGACAAAAAGTTGGGTTCATGGAACTTCGGCGGCTTTTCCAACGCCCGCGTCGATGAACTGCTGCCGCTGATCCAGTCCGAGATTGACAATACAAAGCGCCAGTCGATGATCGACGAGGTCGTCTCGATCTATCAATCCGAGCACGCTTACGTTCCGCTTTATGTTCAACCGCTGGTCTGGGGCATGCGCGACAACGTCTCGCTTACGCAGCGACCGGACAACTTCTTCATCCTTCGTTGGGTGACGGTCAACTGATCCCAGGGTCCGCGCTTTCAGACATGGCGGCGCGGGCCCATTCCTCCTCATGATTTCCTATCTGATCCGCCGGGTTTTCCAGTCTGTCCTCGTCCTGTTGGTCGTCGGACTCGTGGCCTTTGCGATGTTCAACTTCATTGGCGATCCGATCGACAACATGCTGGGACAGGAACGGACGCAGGAAGACGTCGACCGCCTGCGTGCGCAATTGGGGCTGGATCAGCCCTTTGTGGTGCAATTCGTGCGTTTCCTGGGTTCGGCGGTGCAGGGCAATCTGGGTGTATCCTATGAACAGGGTCGTCCGGTCGCCGAAATCCTGGCCGAGCGGGCACCGGCAACACTGGAACTGGCCGCGGTATCGGGGCTGTTCGCCCTGTCGCTTGGGATTGTATTGGGTGTCTTTACCGCCATTCGGCGTCACGGCTTTGTTGCCAACACCATCATGACGCTTAGCCTGATCGGGGTATCGCTACCCACTTTCCTGATCGGCATCCTGTTGATCTATGTGTTTTCGGTCGAACTGGACTGGCTGCCCAGCTTCGGGCGTGGCGAAACGGTGGACTTGGGCGCCTGGACAACTGGCCTTTTGACCTCAAGCGGGTTGCGCGCACTGATCCTGCCCGCCTTCACCCTTGGGCTCTATCAAATGACCTTGATCATGCGGCTGGTGCGGGCCGAAATGCTTGAAGTCTTGCGCACCGATTACATTCGGTTCGCACGCGCGCGCGGGCTTGGTGAAAGGACGGTGTTGTTTCGACACGCCCTCAAAAACACTCTGGTTCCCGTGATCACCATCGCCGGCCTGCAATTGGGATCGCTCATCGCCTTCGCGATCATCACCGAAAGCGTGTTTCAGTGGCCGGGTCTGGGGCTTTTGTTCATCAACGCCATCCAGTTCGTCGATATTCCTGTGATGGCGGCCTATCTCATGCTGATCTCGGTCATGTTCGTGGGCATCAACCTGATTGTCGATCTGCTATATGTCGCCATCGACCCGAGGCTTAGAACATGAGCGCCCTCGCCCGGTTCTGGGACAGTGACTTTGGTTGGAACTTTCGGCATTCGCCGGTCGCGATCGTCTCGTTCGCGGTGACACTTCTGTTGATCCTCGCGGCAGTTTTCGCGCCCTTCCTTGCCATCATGAACCCCTTTGATCCCGCAAACCTGAACCTGATCAATGGTTTCACCGCGCCCGGAACGCCGAACGCATTTACCGGCGAAACATTCCCCATGGGCACCGACGATCAAGGGCGCGACGTCTACTCGACCATTC